>JALYZG010000020.1 GCA_030948965.1 Candidatus Dormiibacterota bacterium
GCTTTGCTGGGCCGTTTGAGTCCCTACTTCGAAACAAAACGCGCCTCCCGAGGGAGGGGGTCGGCGGGGGAACCTTGGTTCCCCTGCCAAGCAAGGCGTAGCCGAAGCGTTTCATCCGCGCAACTCACTGAGAGTGTCGACGTCCTCGACACTGCGCACGCGGAAGATGTTGACGAGCACGGCCAGGCCGGCGACAGCCTCGGCAGCCGCGACCACCATCACCATCAGCACGAACAGCTGGCCCTCGAGATCGTGCAGCTGGCGCGCGAAGGTGATCAGGGTCAGGTTGGCCGCGTTCAGCATCAGCTCGATCGAGGTCAGGATGACGATCGGGTTGCGGCGCACGAGCACACCCACCGTGCCGACCACGAACAGCACGGCCGAGAGGGCCAGGAGCTGCGACGCGTCGATCGAGCCGATGTTGCCGATCTGAAGCGTGCCGTCAGTCACGCTGCGCCGCCTCCAGCTCCCGCTCCTGCTCAGATCGTTTTGCGGCCAGCTCGGCCTCGGCCCGCATCGACGCCTCGTCCTCGAGGCGCCGCAGCTCCCGGGCGCTCGAACCGCCGCGGCTGAGGTAGATGGCGCCCACCGCCGCCACCAAGAGCAGAAGCGAGGTGAGCTCGAACGGGTAGAGATAGGTGGTGAAGAGGCCGAAGCCGATGTCCTCCACGCTCCCGACGAGATGAAACGAGCGTGGCGGGCGCAGGTGTGCTCCGCGCAGCAGCACCCAGGCGCCGGCAAAGAAGGGCACGGTCACGATCAGCGTGTAACCCCAATGCAGGCGCAGGCGCCCGGCGCCGGTCTCTTTGATCGGTCCCAGCAAGGCCACGACGAAAAGGAACAGGACCATCACCGCGCCCGCGTAGATGATGATCTGGACCGCGAACACGAACTGCGCCGAGAGCATCAAGAAGAGGATTGACAGAGCCAGCATCGTCGCCACGAGGCTCAGCACCGAGCGGATGGGCTGGCGCGAGAGCACGACGCCGAGGCCCCCGAGCACGGCAATGATCGCCATGAGCCAGAACAGAACCTGCGCCATCAGCCGCGCCCCGGCGTCACTAGACGCGGATGGGTTCCTGCTGATCGCCGGCCGCGCCGGGGCGCCGCGGGTCAGGCTCGAGCAGCATCGGCTTGGCGTAGATGAAATTTTCCCGGCCCACGTCGGACAGCTCGTACTCTGGCCCGAGCACGATCGCCTGCACGGGGCAAGCCTCCTCGCAGTAACCGCAGAAGATGCAGCGGAGCATGTTGATCTCGTACACCTTGGCGTACCGCTCACCCGGGCTGACACGATGCTCTTCCGAGTTTTCGGCGGCGATCACGAGAATGCAGCCGACTGGGCAGGCGGCCGCGCACAGCTCGCAGCCGATGCAGCGCTCCAACCCGTTCTCGTAGCGACGCAGGTAGTGGCGGCCGCGATAACGCTGCGAGCGCGGCGACTTCACTTCCGGGTATTGCACCGTCACCTGCGGCTGGAGCATTTGCGAGAACGAGGTCCTGAGCCCAACGCCCAGCGCGGCCACGTCCCTCAGCACGCCCTGCTTCGGCCCGTCCGACATCAGGTCACCGTAACCAATATCAGTGCAGTCACGACCACGTTGGCGATGGCCAAAGGCAGGAGCAGCTTCCAGCCAAGGCGCATGAGCGAGTCGTAGCGCAGGCGAGGGAAGGAGTTGCGCACCAGGTGGTAGAGGAAGAGAAAGAAGATGATCTTGGCCAGGAAGGGGATGAAGGCCGGGAGCCAGGGAAAAGTCGGGTGCCAGCCGGCGAGGAAGATCAACGAGGCCAGGGTCGAGACCGTGATCATGTTCACGTATTCGCCCAGATAGAAGCACGTGAACTTGAGGCCGGAGTACTCGGTGTGGTAGCCGCCGATCAGCTCCTGCTCCGCCTCCGGCAAGTCGAAGGGGATGCGGTTGGTCTCGGCCACCGCGGCCATGAGGTAGATCACAAAGCTCAAAGGCGCCACCACGATCAGGGGCAGGGGTCCGTTGTACGGGCCCCAGTGAACACTGAAGTTGGCTATTTCCTGCAGCCTGAGCGAGCCGACGATCATGAAGATCGGAACCAGTGACAGGCCCAGCGCCATCTCGTAGCTGACCAGCTGGGCCGCGGCCCGCAGACCCCCTAGGAGCGAGTACTTGGAGTTCGAGGCCCAGCCTCCGAGGAGCAGCGCGTAAGCGGTCATGGAGCTGACCGCGAAGACGAGCAGGATGCCGATGTTGAGGTCGGCGACCCAGTAGTAAACGCCGTACCAGATGCCGAGTGGAATCACGGCCCAGGTCAGGAACGCGGCGGCAACCATGATCGCCGGCGCCAGGACGTACAGCACCTTGTCGCGTGTCTCCGGCTGGATGCTCTCCTTGGTGGCGAGCTTGATGCCGTCCGCCGCCAGCTGCAGCATGCCCTGCGGGCCAACCCGGTTGGGCCCGGGGCGCCGCTGCAGAAAGCCCAGCACTCGGCGCTCGTAGTAGACGGTGTAGGCCGCGGCGGTCAGGAGAACGACGATGAAGACGACCATGGCCACGACAACGGTCACCCAGAAGCCAACCGGGTTGGCGAAGATCCCACCCGGATTGGGACCCGCGTAGTCGCCCCCGAAGAGCAGACCCACGCTCACGGCCGGGTCGGTCCGACCAAGACCGCTGGCGCCACGGGGTCCGGGTCCGGGGGTGCTGCCAGCGGCGCGAATGCCGGGATGGCGGCGGCAGCGGCCCGCTGCACGTGGAAGATGCCCGCGAAGCCGCCGGGGGCGTCCACACCGAGGTGGGCGCCCAGGTCGGCGAGGACCTCCCAGCTCTCCCGCCGGGGCGGTTCGACGGTCAGGGGAGGGCGCAGGAACTGGACCCGGCCCTCGAGGTTGGTGTAGCTGCCCTGCGCTTCGGCGAAGCCGGTTCGGGGCAGCACCACGTGTGGGTGGCCGTGCTCCGGCCGGACCGCCATGTCCCAGACCGCCACGAAGGCGGCCGCCTCCGGTACCCGCCCTGCCGGCGGTCCCCAGCAGAAGATCGCGTCGCAGCCGCTCAGATCATCGGCGGTGGGGATGCCGGCAGCCAGGGCGCCGCGCTCGTTGGTGCCCCGGTACAGCGGCATCAGCCCGCCCCCGGTGCTCGAGGCCAAATCGCGCGCCGCCGCCGCCACGGCGGCTGCGTCCTCGGCGCCACGGCCGTCGCCGTAGAGGATCGCGACCGGGCCCGGCGCCAACATCTCGTGGCCGATCAGCTCGCGCACAGCGTCGGCCACGCCCCCCGGGGCGGGGCGCGAGTGATGGATGCCAGGGTGGCGGTCGAAGTCAAGGTCGCCTGGGTGGATCACGACCAGCCTGGCCCCCAGCTTGGACACCGCCTTCTTGATCCGGAGGTTGACGATGGGCACGTCATCGGCCGTGTCGGAGGCGATGACCACGATCACGCGAGCCTCGTCCAGGGCTCGGATGGGCAGCGTCTCTCCTTCCGGGGCCGGGATGGCGGTCCGCCGCTCCATCGCCACCCGGGCCCCCTTCCAGGGGCCGGCCAGCAGGCGCGAGAGCAGATAGAGCTCCTCGTTGGTCGCGTCCTGGGGCACCGAGATACCGAGGCGCTTGCCGCGGACGCCGGCCGCCAGCGCCTGGATGGCGGCCTCCCACGTTGACTCATCGCCTCCGAGCCGGGGCACACGAAGCCGGGCGCGGTCGTTCACATCTGTGTAGTCGAAGCGGCCGCGATCACAGATCCAACCCTCGTCGATGTCGTCGTTCTCATGCGAGGTCACCCGCACCAACTCCCGCCGTCGCTCCCAGAGGGTCACGCTGCAGCCGACCGCGCACTTGGAGCAGACCGAGCGCGTGTGGCCCATGTCCCACGGCCGGGACTCGAAGCGCCAGACGCGGCTGGTCAGGGCGCCCACCGGGCAGAGGTCGATGATGTTGCCGGAGAAGACCGACTCCAGCGGCCGCCCTAGCTGGCTCGTGATGAAGGTTTCGGCGCCACGATCGTTGGCGGTGAGCTCCTGCTCCCACGCGATCTCGTCGTAGTAGCGCGTGCAGCGGTAGCAGAGGACGCAGCGCTCGCGGTCCAGGGCGATGTGGGGCGAGAGCGGGATCGGCTTCTGGAAGTGGTTACGAGGCGCGTCGATCTGGCTCGTCGGATAGCCGTGGCGGAAGGTGTAGTCCTGCAGCGGGCACTCGCCGCCCTTGTCGCAGACCGGGCAGTCCAGCGGGTGGTTGGCCAGCTCGTATTCCAGGATGTCGGCCCGGGCGCTGACGGCGCTGGGCGTGTTCGTGCGGACGACCATGCCCTCGGCGACCGGCGTGGTGCAGCCGGTCTGCGGCCTTGGCGGTCCGGGGCTGATCTCGACCAGGCAGAGACGGCAGGCTCCTACCGGTTCCAGCTTGTGGTGGTAGCAGAACACGGGGATCTCGATGTCGAGCTTCTTGGCGGCCTCCACGAGCAGCGTCCCCTTGGGCACCGAGACGCGCTGCCCGTCGATGGTCAGGGCGACCAGGTTCGGGTCCGGCGCGGGCGCCTCAGGCAACGGCGGTGACCTCCGCCCGGGCGAAGGGGCACTCGCCCGTGGGGCACTCGTGACGCATGCAGTGGGCCTCGTACTCGGCACGGAAATGACGCATGGTGGAGTCGATCACCCACCCGGCCGAGTCCCCCAGCCCGCAGAGGCAGCGGCCGTTCTGCAGGCTCTCCTGGATGCGGTCGAGGATCTGCAGGTCGAACGGTGACGCATCTCCGGCCAGGATGCGAGTGTAGGTGCGCAGCGCCCAATTCCCACCGATGCGGCAGGGCGTGCACTTGCCGCACGACTCATGAGCGTAGAACTGGAGCAGGCGGGCCGCGGCCTTGACGACGCAGTGGGTGTCGTCCATCACGATCACGCCGCCGGAGCCGCCCATGGAGCCGACGCGGGCCAGCTCGTCGAGGTCGGTGGTCACGTCCAGCATCTCGCCCGTGAGCACGGGCGCCGAGCTCCCGCCGGGCCAGAACACCTTCACCTGGTGCCCAGCGGGCGGGCCGCCCGCCAAATCCATGATCACGGTCCGGAAGGAGGTTCCGAGCTCGACCTCGTAGACCCCCGGCCTCTGCACATTGCCGCTGACCGAGAGCATGCGGGTCCCTTTCGACTTCTCCGTACCGAACGCGGCGTAGGCGTCGCCGCCGTGACGCACGATGTAGGGCAGGTTGGCCAGCGTCTCCACGTTGTTGAGCAGCGTGGGCCGGCCCCACGCCCCCTTGACGGCGGGAAAGGGCGGCCGTGAACGCGGCTGCGCGCGCTTGCCTTCCAGCGATTCCAGCAGCCCGGTCTCCTCGCCGCAGATGTAGGCGCCGTGGCCGCGATACATGCGTACGTCCAGCGGATAGTCGTGGCCGAACGGGCGGTCGCCCAGGATTCCCGCCTGGCGCAGCTCGGTGATCGCTTCGCTGAGGATCTGGAAGGGGCCGTCGTACTCGCCCCGGATGTAGATCCAGGCTTGGTGGGAGCCGATCGCATACTGCGCGATGCAGACGCCCTCGAGCAGCATGTGGGGCGAGTTCTCGACCAGGTAGCGATCTTTGCTCGTGCCTGGCTCCGCCTCGTCGAAGTTGACCACGACGTACTTGGGGCCGGGCACGTCCTTGGGGATGAAGCTCCACTTGGTCCCGGTCGGGAAGCCGGCCCCGCCACGGCCGCGAAGGCCGGACGCCTTGACCTCGGCGACGATCCGTTCGGGCGTCAGCGCCGTCAGGGCGTGGGCCAGGCTGTCATAGCCGCCGTGGCCGCGGTAGACGTCCAGGCGGTGCAGGTCGGGGGTGCCGAAGAGGCCGGTGAGGAGATGGTCGCGGGCGGCGCCGGTGGAGCCGCGAATCTCGGCCATCTACCCGCTGCTCGTGCGCTTCCGGCGGCCGGCGGTGGCCGTTGGCGCCACCCCCGGCGGGATCGCGGCGGCGGCCGGCGTTGGCTCGGGTCCGGTCGCGCGCTCCGCGCCGGAACTGCGCGCGCCGTCGATCAACGCATCCACTCGCGCGTGGTCCAGGTCGTAGTGGTACTGGTGCCGGTATCGCAGCATGGGCGCGAACTCGCACGCGCCCAGGCATTCGACGTCCTCGACGCTGAAGAGCCCGTCGCCACTGATCTCCCGGTACTCGCTGACCCCCATCCTCCGCTTCATGTGCTCGCCCAGCTCCTCGGCCCCGCGCAGAGCGCACGAGAGATTCGTGCAGAGGTAGAAGTGATGCTTGCCCACCGGCTCCAGGTGGAGGAGGCTGTAGAAGGTTGCCACCCCCTCGACATACCCGGGATCGAGGTTCAACGCGGCGGCCACCTCGGTCATCGCCTCGGGCGTCACGTGACCGAGTTCCTCCTGCGCGATGTCCAGGGCCGGCGGCACCGCGCTGCGGATCTCGGGGTACTCTGGGGGCAGGGCGCGGATCTCGGCCAGCGAGCGCTCGCTGAGGCCCGGCATCAGCGGTCGACGTCCCCGAGAATGGTGTCGGCGGTGCCGATGATCGCGATGAAGTCCGCGATCATGGAGCCCATGGCCATGAACTCCAGGGCCTGCAGGTTCACGAATGACGCGGACCGGAACTTGACCCGGCGCGGCTTGTGGGTCCCGTCCGAAACGATGTAGCAGCCGTTCTCGCCACGGCCGGACTCCACCGCCACGTACACGTCGCCCGGCGGCACCGAATAGCCCTCGGTGAAGAGCTTGAAGTGGTGGATGACGGCCTCCATTGAGGTCTCGAGCTCGTCACGCGGCGGCGGCAGCATCTTGCGGTCGTCGGCGTTGATCGGACCGCCGGGCAGGTTGTCGAGAGCCTGGCGCAGGATCTTGACGGACTCCCGCATCTCCTTGATGCGCACCTTGTAGCGGGCATAGCAGTCGGCGCCGTCCTCCACCGCGACCTCGAAGTCGTATTTCTCGTAGCCGGAGTAGGGACGCGTGCGGCGCAGGTCCCAGGGCACGCCGGCGCCGCGGATCATCGGCCCGGAGGCGCTGAGGCGGATCGCGTCTTCGGCCCTGAGGATGCCGATTCCCTGCGTGCGCGAGATCCAGATCGGGTTGTGGGTGAGGAGAGACTCGTACTGGTCGACGTTGGCTGGCATCTCGCGCACGAAAGCGTCCAGCATCTCCAAGAAGCGCGGGGTGGCGTCTCCGGACACGCCGCCCGGTCGGATGTACGAGGTGTGCATCCGGAAGCCCGAGATCTCCTCGTTCAGCGACATGACCTTTTCCCGGTCGCGGAACGCGTACATGTAGACGCCCATGGCGCCCAGCTCGAGGGCGCTGGTGCCGATCCAGACGAAGTGCGAGGAGAGCCGGGTCAGCTCGCACATGATCACGCGCAGGGCCTCAGCCCGGGGCGGGACCTCGACCCCCATCAGCCGCTCGACGGCGAGCGCGTAGGCGAGGTTGTTGATCGGCGGCGAGAGGTAGTCGTGGCGGTCGGTGACGACCACGCCCTGCTGCCACTTCAGCGCCTCCATCTGCTTCTCGATGCCGGTGTGGAGATAGCCGATGACCGGTCTGACGCTGCGGATGACCTCGCCGTCCAGGTCGACGACCAGCCGCAGCACGCCGTGTGTGCTGGGGTGCTGCGGGCCGAAGTTGACGGTGAGCAGCTCGCCCTCCGGGCCGTGGGGCGAGCGCTCGATGGTCATGCCCAGCGCCGGGTCCTCGAGGCGGCTGAGGTCGGCGGGGGCTGAGGCCGCCGCCGGGACCGGCGGCGCCGGATCCTCGGTCGGCGCCGTCACGCCTCGGGGGGTGCCGTCTGCCACGTCTCGTGGTCCTCAGTGAAGTCGACGGGCTCGCCACCCAACGGATAGTCGCGACGCAGCGGGTGGCCGAGCCAGTCGTCGGGCATCAGGATGCGGGTCAGGTCGGGGTGGCCGTCGAACTCGATCCCGAACATGTCGAAGACCTCGCGCTCGTCCCAATTGGCGGGCTTGAAAATGTCCTGAACGCTGGGTGCGTGAGGCTCGCTCTCGGACACGAAAACGCGCAGCCGGACCTCGTGTCGGGTCTCCATGTTGCGGAGCTGATACACGAGCTCGTAGCGCTCTGGCGGCTTCTCGACGGTGGGCGTGGCCAGGTGGTCGACGCAGGTCATGAACGCAAAGCTCTGGTAGCCCTGAGCCTTCAACTGCTCGAGGCTGGCGCGTAAGCCGGCCGCCGGCACCCGCACCCACTCGTCGCCCGCGCTGACCCCCTCGGCGGTCGCTGCCGCCGGGGCGCGGTAGCCCTCGCTCACAGCTGAGCTCTCGGCTGGGCGGCTCACGGCGTCGGTTTGATCCCCTGCGCTTTGATCTTCTCCTGCAGGATCATGAGGCCGTTGATCAGGTCCTCGGGCCGGGGCGGGCAGCCGGGCACGTAGACGTCGACCGGAACGATCTTGTCCACGCCCTGCAGGATCGCGTAGTTGTTGAACACGCCGCCAGTGGACGCACAGGCTCCCATCGAGATGACCCACTTCGGCTCCGCCATCTGGTCATAGATCAGGCGCAGCACGGGCGCCATCTTCTGGGATACGCGCCCGGCCACGATCATGAGGTCCGACTGCCGGGGCGAGGCGCGCATCGCCTCGGAGCCGAAGCGGCCGAGGTCGAAGCCCGGGCCGGCCGCGGCCATCATCTCGATCGCGCAGCAGGCCAGGCCGAACTGGGCGGGCCAAACGGAGTTGGCACGGCCCCAGCCGATCAGCTTGCCGACGGTCGTGGTGAGTACGTTCTCGCCCAGGACCTCGGTGAGCTGGTCTATTCCCATTCGAAGCCTCCGTTGCGCCAGATGTAGGCGAGGGCCACGAGCAGGATGCCGATGAAGACGAACATCTCGATCAGGCCGTACCAGCGCAGCTGGCGCAGGATCACCGCCCAGGGATAGAAGAACACGGCCTCGACGTCGAAGATGATGAAGAGCATGGCGGTCAGGTAGAAGCGCACCGACATCCGCTGTCGGGCGGGTGTCTTCGGGACCATGCCCGACTCGTAGGGCAGGATCTTGCGGGCGTGGGGCCGGCGCGGCCCCAGCGCGTACGACAGGGTGATCAGGAGTCCCACGACCAGGATCACGATCACGGTGTAGATCAGAAGCGGCGCGTAGTCGCTGAGCACTGGACTCCAGTTCGATTAGCGGCCGGCGACAACTAGAGCAATTCTATTCAGACCCCCCGCCCAGCCGTCCCGACCGATCGCGCCCATCTGGCGTCGTAGCGAGGGGGCGCTCGAGGGGGAGGCCCTCCTCCACCTCGAAACCGCAGGCTACAGCCCGGCTCCGCCGGGCGGCTGGGAGACAAAATGTCACCGCTGCCAACGCCAGGCCCGCGGCAGCGTCCCCGCGAGATCGCAGATTTCGTGGGGTGGGTCCCCGGGGTTCCCCGCGAGATCGCAGATTTCGTGGGGTGGGTCGTGGAGGGGTTCAGGAAGGGGAGGGCAAGCCCTCCCCTTGCACCGTCATCTTGTGACGGATCGATGTGCCGTGGGTCAGGGTGGCGTCCACCGGGCAGTAGCGATTGCAGGCCCAGTCCAGGGCCTTGTCGACCAGCGCCGCGTCCGGCCGAAAGCCCGCGTCCCAGGCGATCACGAAGTTGATCCGGACGGCCGTGAATGCGTGGGGCCAGTCACCCTGCTGGTCGCCTTCCACCCGCACCTCGAGCGTTTTGAAGTCCTGCTTGAACTTCCGTAGCAGGAGCACGGCGTTGATCCCGGTGCAGCAGCCGAGGGCGCCGAGCAGCATCTCGGTGGGCCGCATGCCCGCGTCGTCGCCGAAAACCGGCGGCTCGTCCACCACGGCCTGGTGGCCCGAGGCCGAATCGATCGTGAAACCGACCTTCGCGCCCGACCAGCGGGCTACCGCGCTCTGCATCCCTGGCTTCTCCCTTCGATTAGATTGGCGAAGTGCCGGAGGATGTCCGCTCCAGCTTTGCGCCTGTCGCCAAGAGATACACCACATCAGCCTTCCACGCCGACACCGAGCGCCTCGACGAGGTCGTGCGGCTGGGCCGGCCGGAGGCTGCCGACCTGGCCCTGGACGTGGCCACCGGCACCGGGCATACCGCGCTCGCCCTCGCCCCGCACGCCGCTCGGGTGGTGGGCGTGGACCTGACACGCGAGATGCTGGGCGAGGCTCGGGCCGCCGCCGAGGCCCGCGGGATCAGCAACGTCAGCTGGATCCTGGCCGACGCCGAAGCGCTGCCGTTCGCCGGTGGCGCCTTCGACCTCTACACGGTCAGGGCGGCGCCGCACCACTTCCACGACCTGGACGCCGCCCTGCGGGAGGCCGTCCGGGTGCTGCGGCCCGGCGGCAGGGCCTGTTTCGTGGACTGCTCACCGCCTGAGGCCGCCCGCGCCCACCTGCATGCGATCGAGGTCGCCCGCGACCCCTCACACGTGCTCAGCCGAACCCTCGGGGAGTGGACCGACGCGCTGGAGGCGGCCGGCCTGCGGGTGGCCGAGGCCAGCCGCCGGGAGCTGGACTGGGACTTCGCCGGCTGGATGGGCAATATGGCAGTTCCAGAGGAGCGGGCTGAGCAGCTGGCCCGGCAGCTCGAAGCGGCCCCCGCGGAAGCGGCGACGCAGCTCCGGCCCGAGCGCCGCGCGGGCCGCCTCCATCACGCCTACTGGCACGCGCTGATCCTGGCGGTGAAGCCCTGACCGGCGAGTTCAGCGCCGGCGAGACCATCGTCCTCCACGACCGCTCCGGGCGCCGCTACCGCGCCCGCCTGCAGCCTGGCGCCACGCTCTCACTGCACAGCGGAGCCCTGGCCCACGACGAGCTCCTGGGCCGCGCCGAAGGCTCGGTGGTCGCCACCCGGATGGGCTCCCGGCTGCTGGCGCTGCGGCCCACGTTCGCCGAGGAGGTCACCGACCGCCGGCGGCGGGCGCAGCCCATCTATCCCAAGGATCTCGGCGCCATCCTCCTGCGGGCGGACCTCCATCCGGGCGCCTTTGTGGTCGAGGCCGGGACCGGCACCGCCGCGCTCACCCTGTCCGCCCTGCGGGCGGTCGGGGAGACCGGGCGGGTGGTTTCCTACGAGGTTCGGCCCGAGTTCCAGGAGGCGGCGAAGGCCACGATCGAAGAGCGCCTGGGAGCTGTTCCCGCCAACCTGGAGCTGCGCCTGGGCGATGTCTACGAGGCCATCGCGGAGCGCGGTGTGGATCGGATCCTGCTCGACTTGCCCGAGCCCTGGCAGGCGGTCCCGCACGCCGCCGCCGCCCTGCGCCCGGGGGGCATCGTCTTCGCCCACTGCCCCAACGCCAGCCAGGTCCAGCGCTTCTGCGACGCCCTGCGCGAGCCTGGCGGCTTCGGGCTCTTCGAGACGGTCGAGCTGCTGGAGCGGGGTTGGGTGGTGCGCGGGCGCAGCCTCCGGCCGGCGCACCGGATGGTGGCCCACACGGGTTTTTTGACCTTCGCCCGCCGCCTGGTGGGGGAGGAGGTCTTCGAGTCGGAGGCCGAGGGCTTCTGATCACACCCTATCGAGGATCACAATCGACAGGCGTAGGCCCGGCTTCGCCGGGCCGGGTGAGTTGTGTACGGGGACTCGTCCCACCAGGCCCGCGCCAGCGTCACCGGGGTTCCCCGCGAAATCGTAGATTTCGTGGGGTGGTTCAGGAGGGTGGGCTCACGGGGGGAACATGGGTTCCCTCCGTGATTTAGGAGGCTCGAATGGCGCGTTCCAAGGTGACGG
>JALYZG010000133.1 GCA_030948965.1 Candidatus Dormiibacterota bacterium
TCGTCGGGACTCTCCAGGTGAAGGTCGTGTCCGAGGCCTGCCAGCTCGAGGTACCGCGCGTTCGGCGAGTCCGACATCTTGCGCATCTCGGAGCGCCGGGCGAGGCCGCGACCGCCGCCAACCACGAGAGTCGGGCACACGATCCGCCCCCATTCCGGCCAGCGATCGCGAGTGTCGGCGGCGAGCGCGAGCATGTCGGCCAGCTTGAATCGTGGGCGATAGCCAGTGCAGCAGCAGGACGGGACTCTCAGGTCCGGCCCAGTCCAAGACAGACAGGTGAACGCCGTTTACAGTCACCGAGCGGCGTTTGACTCTGGCCACCCGGTGAAGCTACTCGAGATCGACGATGCTCGATCTCGTCCCCAGTCCAGATTTACGATGCCGAGAGCCGCGTCAACTACATTCGCGGTCTCGTCGCCGCCCTGAGCGCCTGAAATGCGGCACGGCCGGGGAGTTCAGGCGCGGGCGTGAGTGCGAAGGGGGCCGAGTTCGGTGACGGTCACGTCCAGCAGCGCGTCGCGCGCCTCCCGCGGAATCGACTCCACGACCTGAACCGAAAAGGCGAGCCCCACGCGCAGCGCGTCCGCGCGCAGCCCGGGCAGCGTCCGATCGTAGTGGCCGCCGCCCTGGCCGAGCCGCCCTCCGCGAGCGTCGAAACCGACTCCCGGCACCACCACCACGTCGACCTGGCCCAGGTCGATGGCCGGGCCTGAGGGCTCCGTCAGACCCCGAAAGCCCGGCACCAGTTCACTACCAGTGGTGACATCGACAAACTCGAGCACAGGTCCCGCAACTCGGGGCAGGACTACGCGTACCCCGCGCTCTCGCAACAGGTCGAGCGCTGTCGCGGGATCGGCCTCCACCGGCGTTGCGGCATACAGCGCGATCGTGCGTGCGGCGACGACCTCCGGAAGCCTCAGAAGGTGCTCGACGGCGGCCCCGGAAAGACGGGCTCGTTGCGCGGCGCCGAGCTCGCGCCGCCTGCGTCGCAAGTCGCGTCGGAGCGCTGTCTTTCGGGCCGCAACGGGCTCGTCCATCCGCTCCAGCGTCCCACACTGCGGCTTGCAAGCGTTGCACTATGATCACCAAGCCCGCCATGCACAACACAGACTCCACGAAAGCGACGGCGCGTGGACTCCTCCAGCGCCTGGCCGACGGACCGGTCGTGTGCGCAGAGGGCTATGTCTTCGAGTTCGAGCGCCGCGGCTATCTGCAGGCGGGCGCGTTCGTGCCTGAGGTCGTCCTGGAGCACCCAGAGGTCGTGAAGCAGCTCCATCGCGAGTTCGTTCGCGCCGGTTCCGACGTGATCGAGGCGTTCACCTACTACGGCCACCGCGAGAAGCTGCGCCTGATCGGCAAAGAGGATCTGCTCGAGCCCCTCAACCGCCAGGCCCTGGACCTGGCCCACGCAGTGGCCACCGAGCCCCCCGGCGAGCGTCCCCTTGTCGCCGGCAACGTCTGCAACACCAACGTCTATCATCCCGACGCCAGCGCCGACGCCGCCGTCATGGCCATGTTCGAGGAGCAGATCGGCTGGGCGGCGGAATCGGGGGTGGATTTCGTGATCGCCGAGACCTTCATCCACCTGGGCGAGGCGAGGTTGGCGCTGAAGGCGATCAAACGCGCCGGGCTGACCTCGGTCGTCACGCTGGCCCTGCCCGCGACCGGACGTCTGGCCGACGGTTTCGATGCCGCCGACGCCTGCGCCGCCCTGGAGCAGGACGGCGCGGACGTGGTCGGGCTCAACTGCTACCGAGGGCCTGACACGATCCTGCAGCCGGCGGCGGAGATCCGGAGCCGCGTCTCCTGTCATGTGGCGGCTCTGCCCGTGCCCTACCGGACGACGGCCGAGCATCCGACTTTCCTCTCCTTCCGCGAGCCGCCGTCGGACCTGCTGCCTGAGGGCCGCCCCTTCCCGACGGCCCTCGACCCCTACCTCTGCAACCGCTACGAGATGGGCCGGTTCGCTCGTGAGGCCGAGGCGCTGGGGATCCGTTACCTCGGCCTCTGCTGCGGCAACGTCGCCGGGCACACGCGGAGCCTGGCCGAGGCCCTCGGCCGCCGGCCCGAGGCCAGCCGCTACTCACCCGACATGTCCAAGCACTTCGCCTTCGGCACCGACTCGACGCTGGACCGAGAGGGCGCAAGGCTCGCTCAGCGGCTCTAGCGGCAATGGCGGAGCAGCCCCTCGACCTGGGCCGCCTGCTCGACCGGCTGGCCGGACCCGAGCCGGTGCCCGCCGGTGGCTCGCTCGCGGCCGCAGCGGTGGCGGCGGCGGCGGCGCTGCTCGTCAAGGTCGGGCTCAAGTCGCGGGAGCACTGGCCGCAGGCGGAGGCCTACGCGGCCAGGGCGGTCCTGCTGCGCTCCGCGGCCGAGATCACGGTGGAGGCGGATGAGGCCGCCTACAAGGCTCTCCTCGAGGCCTGGCGGCAGGCGCGCGGCCTTGAGGACGCAGCGCGTGAGCGGCTCGTGACCCCGGCCCGCGACCGGACCATCGACGCCCCGTTGTCGGTCGCGCGGGCTGGCGCCGAGGTCACAGAACTCGCGGTCGCGCTCGCGATCGAGGGCAATCCCAGGCTGCGACGGGACGCCCTGATGGCGGGTACGATCGCGGCGGCGGCGGCGAGGGGCGCGGCCGATCTGGTCGCCGCCAACGTCCCGCGGGCGGACGACACGCGGGCCCGAGAGGCACGCGCGCTGGCCCGAGCGGCAACCGCCCGCGTTGCCCGCGCAGACGCTGCGCGCTAACTCGCCTTGGCGTCGTATTCGGACATGGCGTCCAGCAGCCATTCGACCAGATAGCCGGAGAACGAGGCCCCGACCAGGATCCAGAACTCGTCCGGCCCCACCGGGAGCACGACGACCCGCGCCTTCGCCAGCAGCGTCTGGGCGCAGCGGCCGGGACCGAAAACGGAGGGGTGCAGGTCGATCGGGCAGCCCTTGGCCAGGACCTCGCGGCCGTTGGGCCCGGACAGCGACAGCACCGCTCTCTGGGCGGAGACGTCGATCACCGAGCCCGGCTCTGAGCCCAGCGCGGAACTGAGCTCAGCCTGGAGGCGCGAGGCGTCGCCGTCCGGCGCCAGGACCAGCCACTCGTCGGGCCCGAGCCAGAGGACTCGCGTGTCGGCTGCGAGCGCCGCTGTGTTCGGCGCCTCGGGCAGCGGCACTCCGAGCACCCCTGCCGCCCTGTTCGCGGCCGCGCCTCCGGGGCGCAGGCGCACGCTCAACTGGGCCGGGAACGCCACTTCGGCCAGACGGACCGAGGCGCCGGCTGTTACCCGATTCGCCAGAGAGAGTCCGACGAGGGCCGGCCGGCGCGCGCCCTCAGCCATCGCGCCGTGCGTTCTCGGGGTCGAACAGGACCGAGCCCGCGACGCAGACCGCGATCGGTACGCCCTCCGACCACGCCTGCAGGGTCTCCCCCACCCGCTCCCGTCCGGACCGCACCAGCGCCAGGGCGAACGTGCGCCCCAGGGCCTGGCTGCGATAGCTGGAGGTGACGTGGCCGAGCATCGGGACCGGCGGCGGCCCGGGCCTGGCGCTCTCGATCATCTGGGCGCCCTCGGGCACCAGCGCCTCCGGGTCGAGAGGCAGCAACCCGACGAGCTGCTTGCGGCCCCGCCGGACCATGTCCGGACGGGCCAGCGAGCGTTTGCCCAGAAAGTCTGGCTTCTTCTTCGACACCGCCCAACCCAGGCCGAGGTCAAGCGGTGTGGTGGTGCCGTCCGAGTCCTGGCCCACGATGACATAGCCCTTCTCCGCCCGCAGCACGTGCATGGCCTCCGTCCCATAAGGCGTGATGCCGAAGGGCTCACCCGCCGCCAGCAGCGCGTCCCAGACGGCCGCCCCGTGCCACCCGGCCACGCTCACCTCGTAGGCCAGCTCGCCCGAAAAGGAGATGCGGACGATCCGCGCCGGCAGGCCCGCGACCTCACAGTCGCGCGCGGTCATGAACGGAAAGTCGGCATTGGCCGCGGCCAGTTCCGGGGCCACCCGCCCGATCACGTCGCGGGCTCTCGGTCCGGCGACCGCGATCGTGGCCCACTGCTCGGTGACCGACGTCAACAGCACGCGCAGGCGCGTCCACTCGGTCTGCAGCCACTCCTCCAACCATTCGAAGACCGGCGCCGCGTTGCCGGTCGTGGTGGTGACGAAGAAGCGGTCCTCGGCCAAACGCAGGACGGTGCCGTCGTCGAAGAGAGTCCCGTCCAGGCGGCACAAAAGCCCGTACCGAGCGCCGCCCGGTTCGAGGCTGCTCATCACGCCGGTGTAGACGCGATCCAGGAAGGTCGCGGCGTCAGGGCCGCGGACCTCGATCTTGCCCAGCGTGGAGACGTCCATCAAGCCCACCGCCTGGCGCACGGCCCGGCACTCGCGGGTGACCGCGTCCTCGACGCCCTCCGCGTGGAGCGGGTAGCAGAATGGCCGCTTCCATTGGCCGACATTCTCGAAGACCGCCCCCAACGCCACGTGCCCGGCGTGGATGGGCGTCCGCCGGATCGGGTCCAGCAGGTCGCCCCGGTCGCGGCCGGCGAGGGCGGCGAACGCGACCGGCACGACCGGCGGCCTGGAGGTCGTGAGGCCCAGCCCGCCGACCTGGGCGCCTAGCAGCTCGGCCACCAGACCGGCGGTCGGGACGCCCGATGTGCGGCCCTGGTCGTGGGCGGTGCCGATCGTCGTGTAGCGCTTGACGTGCTCGAGCGAGCGCATCCCCGCGCCGGAGGCGCGGAGCACGTCGGCCACGGTCACGTCCCGCTGCAGGTCGACAAAGTGTGTGTCCCAGCCCGTGCCGGCCAGGGGCGGAATCAGCCAGAGCGCGTGAGGGGGAGCAGGCGCGGGCTCCACCTCGCCCAGATCGACCACGGGCACGGCCGCCTGGTGGCCGCTGCGCCGGGCTGCCTCCGCCCCGGCCTCCGCCCCCTCCCGGGCGC
>JALYZG010000151.1 GCA_030948965.1 Candidatus Dormiibacterota bacterium
GCCGACGGCTGCCGAGGACGGCGATGGGCGGCCGCATCCGGCGGGCCCTGGAGATGGCGCGCGCCGCGCCCGCCCTGGCGTCGGGCATCGACGTCGTCGTGGCGGAGGTTGGCACCAGCGCCCTCGCCGTCGAGTCTGTGCCCGCCGCGTTCGCCGTCGTGGTCCTCGCCGGCGGCGATCCCTGGCGAGCCTGCGCCACAGCCGCCGCGCTTGGCGGCGACACGGACACCATCGCGGCGATGGCCGGCGCCATCGCCGGCGCCTGCGCTGGTGTAGGCTCCCTGCCGTACGCCGCCTTGAAGGTGCTGCGCGACGTCAACCAACTGGGCTTCGAGACGCTCGTGGACGGTCTGCTGGCCCTGCGTCGGGGCGCGGCGGGCGGGACAGCTTGAACGCGGCTCCGCGGCCAAGGCGATTGGTCGGGTGGGGCAGCATCCTGGTCGACCTGGTGCTGGAAGTGCCGGCCCTCCCGGCGCGCGGCGGCGACGTGCTGGC
This sequence comes from Candidatus Dormiibacterota bacterium, assembly GCA_030948965.1. GTDB lineage: Bacteria > Chloroflexota > Dormibacteria > Dormibacterales > Dormibacteraceae > JALYZG01. The sequence goes on from JALYZG010000151.1 coordinate 496, forward strand.
CCGGGAGGTGATGGTCACTGCCGGGGGCGGTTCAACCTGCTCTCGGCGGCCACGCGGCTCGGCCTGCCGGGCGTCTACGCCGGGGCGCATGGCAGCGGCCCGTTCGGCGATCGCGTCCGTGGCGCCCTGGTCGCCGAGGGCGTGGGCCTCGTGCAGCCCGCCACGACCGGCCGCGACAGCGGCTACACGGTCACGCTCGTGGACGCCGAGGGCGAGCGCACGTTCGTGACGGTCGCCGGGGCCGAGGCCGATCTCCGCCCCGCCGCGACGACCGCGTTCGAGTATCGGGCGGACGACGCCGTCTACGTCTCCGGCTATGACCTCGTCTACCCCGGCAGCGGACCGGCGCTGGCCGCGCACGCGGCCGGCCTTCCGACCGGCCCGCTGCTGGCCCTGGACCCCGGCCCGCTGGCGGCGGACATACCGGCCGCGCGCCTCTCGGGCGTCCTCCGGCGCACCGGACTGCTCAGCCTCAGCCGGCGCGAGGCGGGGACGCTCGGCGGCGTAGACGCGCTGCGCGAGCGGCTGCAGCCGGGGGCTGTGATCGTGGTCCGCGACGGGCCGAGCGGTGCCTCGGTGCACATCCTCGACGAGGTGCCGGTCCACGTCGCCGCGCCTCAAGTCACGGCGATCGACAGCACCGGCGCCGGGGACGTGCACCTCGGCGCCACCCTGGCAGCCCTGGCGCGGGGCCTGGACTGGCCCGGGGCCGTGCGCCTGGCCAACGTGGCGGCGGCCTTGTCGGTCACCCGGCTGGGACCGGCTGCCGGACCCACGACCGCGGAGTTGGACCGGCGCGGATAATCGGGTCAGGCATCCCCGGTTGGCAGGAGGTGAGTCCAGTGGCAGCTGAGATCGAGGCCCGACCCGCGGCGCCCGCCGGGATCGAGCAGAACGGCATCAACGTCATCCGCGAAGAGGAGCGGCGGGGCCAGCCCTCGGGTCTGTTCTGGCCGTGGTTTGCGGCCAATGTCTCGGTCCTCGGCGTGAGCTACGGCTCCTTCCTCCTTGGCTTCGGCGTCTCGTTCTGGCAGGCCACCATCGCCGGCGTGGTCGGCACGGTGCTCTCCTTCCTCCTCGTCGGCTACATCTCGCTGGCCGGCAAGCGCGGCTCCGCCCCGACCATGATCCTCAGCCGCGGCGCCTACGGCGTACGCGGCGGCGCGCTGCCGACCGCGCTCTCCTACATCCTGCTGGTCGGCTGGGAGACAGTCCTCGTCTCCCTCGCCACCCTGGCCACAGCCACAGTCTTCAGTCGCCTCGGCGCCGGCGGCGGCAACGGCACCAAGATCGTGGCCTTCCTGGTCGTGGCCGGGATCGTGGTGGTGGCCGGCGTCTTCGGCTTCAACCTGATCATGCGCCTGCAGACGGTGCTCACCATCGGCCTCGGGATCCTGACCGTGGGCTACGTGCTCCTCACCTTCCAGCACATCCACCTGGACAAGGTGGGGGCGGTGGCCAGCGGCTCCTGGCCGGCCGTCCTGGGGGCGCTGATCTTTGCGGCCACCGGCTTCGGGCTGGGCTGGGTGAATACGGGCGGCGACTACTCCCGTTACCTGCCGCGGACCTCATCCGGACGCGGGGTGGTGAGCTGGACCACGTTCGGCGCCAGCATCGCGCCCGTCATCCTGATCGTGTTCGGCCTCTTGCTGGCAGCCTCGGACTCCAAGCTCAACTCGGCCATCGCCAGCGACCCGATCGGGGCGCTGACCACGATCCTGCCCACCTGGTACCTGGTGCCCTTCGCCCTCGTGGCCATCGGCGGCCTGATCGGCGGCGCCGTGCTCGACATCTATTCGTCCGGCCTGGCCCTCCTGACGCTGGGCCTCCGAACGCCGCGGTACATCGCGGCCGGCATCGACGGCGTGATCATGATCCTGGGCACGATCTACGTGGTGTGGTTCGCGAGCAACTTCATCGGTCCCTTCCAGGGCTTCCTGATCACTCTTGGCGTCCCTATCGCGGCCTGGTGTGGCGTCTTCCTGGCCGACCTCATGGCCAGGCGTCGCGACTACGCCGAGGCGGAGCTGTATGACCCCGCCGGGCGCTACGGCAGCGTCAGCTGGGTGGCCGTCGGGACCACCATCGTGGCCACCTTCGTCGGTTGGGGCCTGGTCACCAACACCTTCGCGCAGGCGCTGTCCTGGCAGGGCTACCTGCTGGACCCGCTGCACCTGGGGCCCCGGTCGGGCGGGCCGTGGTCGTCCGCCAACCTCGGCGTGCTGGCGGCCATCGTCATCGGCTTCGCCGGTCAGTACGCGTTCGGAAGGGCCGCCGTGCGCCGCCAGGAGAACGGATCAGCGGTGCTGACCGCCGAGCCTCGGCCCGGACCCACGGCGTAGTACGAATCCGCCGGGGGCCGACCCGGCCCGGTATCTTTTGAGCCATCGTCGCGCAGCGCTCCGATTCTGCATGGCCGTGGATCGAATCGGCGCCAGAGCTCGTCCAGCCGGTAGGGCCGCAGGCCCAAGCCTGGCGCGCACGAGCCGCCGGCTTCGACGTCCTCGCTCGCCCCGCCGCCGAGCCGGGTGAGGGGGAACCCAACCCGGCCGAGCTCCGCCGCCTCCACGACCTGGACCCGCCCGGTATTCTGCCGGTGGTCGGGGCGGCCCAATTCCAGGGCCGGATGTGGGTGCTGCAGGCGCCAATCCCCCATCTGCCGCTGCCGGCAGTGCTCGATTTCGAGGACCTGGACCTGGGCGAACGTGTCGCAATCGCATTGGGCGTGATGGCGTGCCTGGCCGAGCTGGAGGCCGCGAAGGTGGCCCTGGGCGGGGTCGCGGCTCGGCACGTCGGCCTCGACGGCGCCGGCCAGGTGATGCTGACCTCGCCTTGGCGGCGGGCGGCGGGCGGTGGCGCAGCCGCACTGCGCGAATCGGCGCCGCTGCTGGCCGAGGCGCTGGGTATGGGCGCCTCGACGGGACCCCAGCTGACCGTGGCCGAACGCGAGGTGCCAGGCCTGGCGGCGGTCGTGAGGGGCCTTCATCGGGGCTCCGAGCGGCGGGCCGCCGACGCCCTGGTCGCGATCCGCGAGGCGGCGGGAATCTTTGGCCGCCAGATCGTGATCGTGGCGTCACGCGGACGCCTCGCGGACCGCGTGCGCGCCGCCCTCGGCGACCCAGAGG
>JALYZG010000023.1 GCA_030948965.1 Candidatus Dormiibacterota bacterium
GGCGCGCGGCCGGCGTGCCCACCGGGGGCGCGATGGACCGCTTCGCGCTGGCGGCGGCCAACCTGCTGGTCGGCAACCGCGAGGGTGCGGGTGGGCTGGAGTGCGCGCTGTCGGGACCCGAGCTGGAGGCGGTCAGCCCCTGCCTGGCCGCGGTCACCGGGGCCGACTTCCAGCCACTGCTGAACGGCCACCCGACCAGCACCTGGACAGCGTTCTACATGGCCCCGGGCGACCGTCTGGCGTTCGCGGGGCGGCGTTCCGGGGCGCGAGCGTACATCGCGTTCTCGGGCGGCCTCGGCGGCGACCGCTGGTTGGGTTCGGTTGGCACGTATCCGCTGGCCGGCCGGGGTGGCGTCCACGGACGCCCGCTGAAGACCGGCGACGTGCTCGTGGCCGAGGCGGCGCCGGCGCGGCCGCTGGTGGCGGGCCGGTATCTGGCGCCGTCCCTTCGTCCCGACTACCCGGTCGAGCCGATCCTGGCCGCGATCCCGGGACCGCACCTGCGCCGGATCGGTGCGGCCGGCCGGCGCGCGCTCTTTCGCGAGCAGTGGGCGGTCAGCCGCGACGCCGACCGCATGGGCTACCGGCTGGATGGACCGGACCTCAAGCCGGCCGGCGACGAGCTGGTCTCGTTCGGGCTCGCACCCGGCTGCCTGCAGCTGCCGCAGTCCGGCCGTCCCATCCTGCTCATGGCCGACGGTCAGACGGCGGGCGGCTACCCGGTCGTGGCCGCCGTCGCCCGGGTGGACCTGCCCCACGCCGCCCAGCTCCTGCCCGGTGACGACCTCCGCTTCCGCGAGGTGACGGTGGAGGCGGCGCAGGCCGAGTACCGGCTGCGCTGGTCGGCGCTGGAGGGCCTTCGCGGTTGATCGAGACGGCGCCGCTCGACGGCATCCGCGTGCTGGAAGTGGGCAATTTCATGGCCGCGCCGTTCTGCGCCATGCAGCTCGCGGACCTCGGCGCGGACATCATCAAGGTCGAGGACCCCGCCGGCGGCGACCAGGTCCGCCACTCGGCGCCCTTCCTGGAGGGCGAGAGCTCCAACTTCGTGCGCCTCAACCGCAACAAGCGCTCGCTGGCCCTGGACCTGAAGAACGGCGAGGGCCAGGAGCTCTTCCGGCGACTGGCGGCGGAGGCGGACGTGGTGGTCGAGAACCTCCGGCCCGGGGCGATGAAGCGTCTGAATCTCGACTACGAAGTGCTGGCGGCGGTGAACCCGGGGCTGGTCTACGTCGCCGCCTCGGGCTGGGGCCAGGACGGCCCTCTGGCCGGCCTGGCCGGGCTCGATATCATGGCCCAGGCCCGCTCCGGGCTGATGAGCATAACCGGCGAGGCCGGCGGTCGGCCGGTCAAGGTCGGCGTACCCATTTGCGACCTCGTCTGCGCCCTCTACGGCGCCCTGGCCGCCGTCGCCGCGCTGCGCGAGCGGGATCGCACCGGCCGTGGCCAGCTGATCGACGTGTCGCTCTACGAAGCCGGCGTCTCGCTGGCCGTTTGGGAGGCGGGCCGGTACTTCGGCACCGGGGAAACGCCAGGGCCACTGGGGTCCGCCCACCAGGCGGGCGCCCCCTACCAGGCGATCCGAGCCGCGGACGGCTGGTTCACGTTGGGCGCGACCACCGCCCGGACGTGGACGGCCCTGTGCCACGTGCTGGACGTGGAGAGCCTCCTGGCGGATCCGCGATTCGCCACCTCCTCATCGCGCCACGAGGCCCGCGAAGAGTTGCTGCCGGTGCTGGAGGCTGCAACCCGGGAGCGCCCGATCGCGCACTGGCTGGAGGCCCTGGCCAGGGCGGGAGTGCCATGCTCACCGATCCAGGACTACGCGCAGGTCTTCGCCGACGAGGCCCTGACCGCGCGCGGCTTCCTCTGGGACGGAGTCCATCCCACGCTGGGCAGCGTCCGCCAGCTGGGCTCGCCGATGCGCTTTTCGGCCACGCCTACGCGCCGCGAGCGGGCCGGCCCGTTGCTCGGCGAGGACTCGGACGCGGTCCTGCGCGAGCTGGGCTACGACGACTCAGCTATCAGCGGCCTGCGAGCCAGGGGCGTTGTCGGCTGACCGGCGTCAGCCGCCCACGAAAACCAGGAGCAGGTCGGTGGCGGCCGCCGCCAGGAACCCGGCCAGCAGCCCGGCCGCCAGCGGCATCGGGCCGTTGAGGCGCTTACAGACCCCGAGCATCTCGTTGAGCACGTAGATCAGCGCGCCGCCGGCGAGCGTGAGGAAAAGAACGTAGGCGTACGGCGAGACGACGTGATAGCCGATGACCGTGCCCAGGAACGTGGGACCGCCCCCGATCAGCCCGGCGGTGATCAGGAAGGCCCAACTCGGCGGCTCGGTCGCGCCGGCCAGGGGCGCGGCGATGCCGAAGCCCTCGGTGATGTTGTGCAGGCCGAAGCCGATCACCAGGAGGAGGAAGAAGCGGTAGGCGCCCTGGGCGGCGGACTGGCCGATGGCCAGCCCCTCGCTGAAGTTGTGGAGGCCGAGTCCGACCGCGATGCTGAGCGCGAGGATCCGCGCCGAGTGCGCGGCCGGCGAGGCGGCGGCGACGGCGGCGCCGGGGCCGCGCAGTATGCGGTCATTGAGCCTCTGCCCGATCCGGCGGTTGACCCACGTCAGGCCGAGCAGCCCGGCCGCCAGACCGAGGCCATAGGCCGGAGCCAGGACCGCGAAAGGCAGCGCCTGGCCCCGATGGAGCCCGCCCAGCGACTCCTCCAGCGGCCCCGCAGCGTGGGAGAGTATGTCGACCAGGAGAAAGATGAGAACGCCCGTCGCCAGCGCGTTCAGAAAGCCCTGGGTCGGGCGGTTGAGCCTGCGGGCCCGAGCCACGGGTAGACCGAGGAATATGGTCAGCCCGGCGAGGGCCCCGAGCAGAGTGACGGTCGTCGCGTTCAAAGGCTCATGGCTGGAGAGGGCCGGTTCGTATTGGCTAATCGCCCGGTTAGCACATGCTAACAAACGCCGCCGCCGCTGTCTCGGTTACTGCGCCTCAGCCTTTCAGGGCCGGGCTGGGGGGAGCCAGCCGGCGACCGTCGGGGGCGCCCTCGAGCGCCGCAGCGGGCCGGCCTTGGAGCACCCGCAGGGCGCAATAGGCGGCGGCGGTGAAGTAGAGGCCGCTGACCGCGGCGTGGGCCAGCTCCCCAAAGAGCGTCCAATGCGTCGCCACCAGGTAGGCGCCCGCCCCGGCCTGGGCGAGCACGGCGGCCAGCGCCAGCCAGCCCGCCCGGACGAGGTCGGGCCGGGCCGGCCGCAGCCGCACGTAGGCCAGCAGCAGCCCGACGGCGATGAGCACGGCGCCGCCGGCCGCCACGCGGTGGAGCAGGTTCACCGCCACCTCCCCAGGCGCTGGGTTGAGGGCGGCCGAACCGCAGAACGGCCAGCTCGGGCAGGCCGGCGCCGCCCCCGCGTGGCGCACGTAGGCGCCTGTGTAGACGAGGACGTAGAGGTAAAGGAGTGCCGCCCAGGTCACGGCGCGGAGCCAGCCCGGGGCGGCGGTGGCGGCATCGGTCGCGGCGGCCCGCGTCACCAGGACCGCGACCAATGTGGTCGAGGCGAGCGCGATCAGCGAGACGCCGAAGTGGAGCGCCAGGACCGCCGGCTGCTCGGGCCACATCACGGCCGCGGCCCCCAGGCCGGCCTGCGCCGCCAGCGCCAAGAGCATCAGCGGCACCAACACCTGAACGGGGCGGCGGCGGTGGTGGAAGAGCAGGGCCAGAGCCGCCAGGGCGAGGATCAGGACCGACTCCACCGCCGTGACCGCGCGATGGCTGAACTCGATGAGGGTGGAGACCGCGAAGGTGGGGATGAACTGGCCCCGGCAGAGAGGCCACTGCTGGCCGCAGCCCTGGGCCGAGCCGGTGTCAGTGACGGTCGCGCCCATGACGAGGACCACGAACATGCCGGCGGCCGCCGCTACCCCCACGGCGGTGGTGAGCACTCGCAGCCGGGGCCCAGGCGTCACGTCTGCGAGATTAATGCCGCTTCACCTTGCGGTGCCCGTTTCGCCGCCGGGCGCGGGTAGGATGGCGGCCAAATGGCTGCGTCGCGCCCTCTCGTGGGGGTCGCCGTGGGGGCGATCCTGGAGCACACAGGGCTGCCCTATTTCGGTCTCAACCGGCGCTACGTCCTGGCCCTGCAGCGGGCCGGCGCCGATGTCGTGCTGCTGCCCTCGGGCGACCCCGGGGCCGGCTCCGCCCTCCTCGGCCGGTTGGACGGGCTTCTGCTGCCGGGCGGCCTGGACGTGCATCCGCGCTTCTACGGCGAGGAGCCTACGCCGGTCCTGGGCCGTGTGAACGAGGAGCTGGACGAGTTGGAGCTGGCGCTGATCAACGAGGCCGTCAACCGGGGCCTGCCGACCCTCGGCATCTGCCGCGGCCACCAGATGGTCAACGTGGCGCTGGGCGGCTCGCTGCACCAGGACGTCAACGCGGCGGGCCTCACCGGGCGCGAGCACTTCGCCTCGGTCGAGCGGGGCCGCGACCGCCTGGTCCACTGGGTCGACGTCCTGCCGGGCACGGTGCTGGAGGAGGTCGTCGGTCTCCGCCGCCTGCACGTGAACAGCTTCCATCATCAGTCGATCAAGGTCGTAGCGGCCGGCCTGAAGGTGAACACGCTCAGCACCGACGGGGTCATCGAGGGCCTCGAATCCGAGGATGGCCGAGTCCTGACGCTCCAGTGCCACCCGGAAGAGCTGACGGCACACCCTTGGGCCCGCGACCTCTTCTCTGCCTTCGTGGAGGCGGCCGCCGCCCAATCCACGTTCGCGGCGCCGTCGGCCAGAGCCACCGCCGGGGTGGCCTGAGCGGGCGAGCGGGCCACCGGGCGGGGAATGGTGATCCTCGCGAACTCGTTGAGATGGGCGTGAAGGTCGAGATCTGGTCCGACATCGCGTGTCCCTGGTGCTACATCGGCAAGCGCCGCTTCGAGACCGCGCTCGAGCGCTTCGAACATCGTGACGACGTGGAAGTCACGTGGCGCAGCTTCGAGCTGGACCCCGCCGCCCCCGTCGAGCGCGAGCTGGGCATGGCCGAGCACCTGGCCGCCAAGTACGGCTGGACGGCCGAGAAGGCGCGGGCGGCCAACGCCCGGGTGGCGGAGCAAGCGGCGGGCGAGGGCCTGGAGTATCGCCTCGACATCGCCCGGCCTGGGAACACGCTCGACGCCCATCGCTTGATCCACCTCGCCGCCGAGCACGGTTTTCAGACCGAGGCCAAGGAGCGGCTGCTGGCGGCGTACTTCACCGAGGGCGAGTCGGTCGCCGACCAGGACACATTGGTCCGGCTGGGCGCTGAGCTCGGCCTCGAGCGGGCCGAGGTGGCGGCCGCGCTGGCCGAGGGCAGGTTCGAAACCGAGGTCCGAGCCGACGAGCGCGAGGCGGCCGAGCTGGGCATCAGCGGGGTGCCGTTCTTCGTCCTGGACCGGCGCTACGGGGTGTCGGGAGCCCAGCCGCCGGAGCTGCTGCTCCGGGCGCTGGAGCAGGCTTGGGTCGAATCCCATCCCGCCACCCTGGTCGCTGCGGGCGCCGGCCCAGCCGAGTCTCACGACGGTTGTGACGACGGGACATGCTCCGTCTGATGCGAAGAGTCAGGAGGTCCCGCCATGTGGCTGCTATCTCGTCATAAGTCGGAGATGCCGACGCCCGAGCAGGCCTTGCCCGGCCGCTCGGAGGCCGTCGTCCGGCCCGGTACGCACCGCGTCCTGGGCACGCCCATCGGCTCCCCATACCCGGCCGGGCTGGAGGTGGCAGAGTTTGCTTTGGGCTGCTTTTGGGGCGCGGAGCGCGAGTTCTGGGAGATCCCCGGCGTGTACACGACGGCGGTCGGCTACGAGGGCGGCTATACGCCCAACCCGACCTATGAGGAGGTCTGCGGCGGCCGCACCGGCCAGGCGGAGGCCGTGCGCGTTGTGTTCGACCCCGCCAAGGTCTCGTACAGGGAGCTGCTGAAGCAGTTCTGGGAGTCGCACAACCCGACGCAGGGCATGCGCCAGGGCAACGACGCGGGCACGCAGTACCGCTCCGCGATCTTCGTGCACTCGGAAGCGCAGCGGGAGGCGGCCGAGGCGACACTGGCCGCGTTCGAGGAGCGCCTGGGCGCGGCCGGCTACGGTGCGGTCACGACCGAGATCGCGCCCGCGGGCGAGTTCTACTTCGCCGAGGACTATCACCAGCAGTACCTGGACCGGAACCCCAACGGCTACTGCCCGGTGCACGCCACCGGCGTCAAGATCAGCTGAGGGTGGTCAACTCCCGGCGCTGAGCGACCGGACTGTCTCCGGCAGGCGTCGCAGGTCGGGCAGCACGGCGTCCGCCAGCGTCGCGTCGTCGCTCTCGCCGAGGCGGTTGATCCAGATCGGGCTGAGGCCGCGCGCCGCGGCCGGGCGGATGTCGTGGAAGTAGCTCTGGGCCACGTGTATCCAGGTCGCGGCGGCGTTTCCGAACGCCTCCTGAAAACGCTGGAAGTGCGCGTGGTCCGGCTTGTACGCCCCCACCTCCTCCGCGGTCACGGCGACGTCGAAAGGCACGGGCAGACGGCGCTGCGTCAGGGCGACCAGGTCCCGGTCGCAGTTGGTCAGGAGCGCGAGGTGCCAGCCCTCGTCGCGGAGCTGGCCAAGCGCCGGGGCCACGTCCTCGAACACCGGCCAGAAGGGGAGCGTGGTCGCCAGAACTGCTGCGTCGTCTGGGGCCAGGGCCAGGCCGAGATCGGCCGCCGCCCGGCGCATAGCCTCGGCCAGGACCTCGCGGTAGCGGCTGCGCGGCCGCTCGGCTTCGACCAGAGATTCGTGACGGTTGTACGCCTCGAGCAGGTCCAGGCCACGACCCGGAAAGAGGAGCTCGCAAGAGGCTTCGATGCCGTGACGCCAATCGACCAGCGTGCCGTAGCAGTCGAAGGTCAGCCAGCGCTCCCCGTCTCTCATCCGCGCCGCCTTTCTAGCAGATCCGGGCCCAGGTGTCGGCTCCTGGTAGAATGACGTAGCAGCGCTCGTCTTGGGCGCTTCTCGCCGCGGTCAACCGTCCGTTCTCGAACAGGGGCCCGTGCGTTCAAACCATGTTCGAGAGCAGAGGAAAAGGGATCCATGGCAGAAGGCAGGATCAAGAAGGTCGTTTCGGACCGCGGCTTCGGCTTCATCGAAGCGCAGGATGGCAAAGAGTACTTCTTCCATCGCAGCGGCGTGGAGTCGTCGGTGAACTTCGACAGCCTGATGGGTGGCGAGAGCGTCACCTTCGAAATCGAGCCGAGTCAGAAGGGCCCGCGGGCCGGGCGCGTGCGCCTGGCGTAAGCCGGAATCCCGGTCGCCGGACTCTGGGTGCCCGTCACTCGGACCGGCGGCCGGGGCCTTTATCTTTCGCGGCCAGGCCAGCCCAAGTACTCACTGGCGTGGTCGCGGAACGCGGCGGCCACCGCGACGTCGCCGCCCTCGAGCCCGTGCAGGGCCTCGATCAGGTCGCGGATCCGGGGCGTCATGGCCAGCACGTAGCGCGTTCGCTCGCGACCGGGGTTCCAGTAGGTGTGGGGCATGCCCCGCGGCGCCAGCGCCGCACCGCCGGCTTGCACTTCGCGCTCGCTTTCGCCGAAGCGGAAGCGGAGCCTGCCCTCGACCACGTACCAGGCCTCGTCGTCCCCGTGATGGATGTGCAGCGGGGCGATGTAGCGCGGCGGGTCGAAGCCGCCACCCGGGTCCAGCCACTCGACCAGGACCAGGCCCGGCGCGCGAAGCTCGGATGAGGCCAGGGATTGGACCGCGAAGCCTTCCAATTGCTTAGCCGGCGATCGATGCTACACGGCGCCGACGTCCTCCGAGCGCGTTGGCGACGGCTACGGCAGCGGCGCAGACCACTACGAAGAGGATGAGAATCCCCAAGCAGTAGAGCAACACCACTCCGTACCCCCCGTTGGCGGGGTTCAGGAACGGATAGGGGTACCAATGCGCGATGGGGCCGCGGATCAGCGTGTATACGGTCCAGGCGGCCGGGAAGCAGAGCCATAGCAGGCCCTGGCGCTGGGTCAGGCGGGCGACGGGCGGATCGATCAGCCAGTCCGCCACGACAACGATGGGCATCACCTGGTGTACGACCGCGTTGACCCAGGGGACGGATGTGTCCACCTCGATCCCGCTCAGCAGGAAGAAGTAGACGATGCCGGTGATGGTCATGTACACGACCGCGGCTCCACGCACGAGATCGAATCGATCCGAGCGCCGTGATCGCCAGCGAGCCGCCCCGACCAGGAACACGACTATGGCGATCAGGTTGCTGAGGATGGTGAAGAAGCTGAAAAAGTTGCCCGGCCGGAAGGCGTTCAGGTTGGCGAGCGAAACAGCCTGGGTCACGATCGCGACGATGGCGAGGAGGGCGAACACGACCCGGTAGGCCGCGACCAACGCGCTCCGACTCACGGTCGGGAAGGTTATCGCATCGGCGTGCAGCCGACGGCTTGGCGCAGCGCCAGGTGGGCGTGGCCATCCGCCGTAGAATCGGTTGCTGCCGGCGATGGGCGCCGCCGCCCCGAAGGTAGCCCGCGTAGCTCAATTTGGCAGAGCAGGGGACTCTTAATCCCAAGGTTCACGGTTCGAGTCCGTGCGCGGGCACCAACACCTAGTATCCGCAGCGTCACCTAGCCCCATATGTAGAGGTGCTGCGGGAGGTCGGACTGCCAGACCGCCGATCCACAGCAACACCCACAGCAACAACGCGCGTCAAGCCGACCCCAGCTCGCGCAGGAACCCGTCCATCCTCTGCGCTGCGTCCTCTTGGAGCAGCGGCAGCACGTGTGTGTAGAGGTTCATGGTCACGGGGATCTGAGAGTGCCCGAGAGTGTCCATAACCACCCGAGCGGGAACGCCCTGCGCGAACAGCACCGTTGCGCAGGAGTGACGGAGGTCGCGGGGCAGGTCTCGGGTCCGGCCAAGCTAGCCAGTTCGCCCCCGGCGCAGGCCCAGATACACATTTGAGGGCAGGTGTCAGCCCTCTACGATTACCTCGTAGACCTCTACTGAGGTGGGAGAGGGGATTAATTCAGCTCGCTGACCATCAACCAGCGGTACCTCATTCGCACGTTTGCCCGCCTCTTCGCCGGCCTCCCGGCTCTCCCAAAGCGAGGTGGAGACCCAGCTGCCGTTCTCGGCTCTCCCCCAATAAGCGCTGACGTAGCCGGGTTGGGCCTGCAGGGCGGCCCGGAAGCGCACCCGCAGGTTGTTGAGCATCTCGGCCGCCACCTCCGGAGCCATGGGCTCGAACCAGGCCACTCTCAGGATCATCTTCGACCTCCTCTCTGAAGGCGGGGGTAGCCGGCGGCGCCGGTGGGCCCGCCGATGACCACCACAAGCCGGCGAAGGAGC
>JALYZG010000199.1 GCA_030948965.1 Candidatus Dormiibacterota bacterium
CATGGGCTCGGCGGGCTCGGCCTGCGCCCACCCCCGGGGCCGGGGCCCTCCCCACCGCCACGCGGCCCGCACCTGGCGCACGTCCTCGAGCACTAATGGAGCACTAAGTCACGTCCGCGAGCAGCAGGGGCGGCGTGCGGAGATGGGTGATGCTGGGGTACCGGCCGACGGTCTGTTCGGCCATCTCCAGCGCGTCGGGCAGTGCGGTCGCGCACTTGAACCCGAGCCGGTGCGCGACCTCGCGCTGGCCTCCGACCACGATCACGTCGCCCACGTGCTCGAGCGCGTGGGCGGCCCAGAACCAGGCGTAAAAAGGGTGTACTCCGTGGTAGGCGTGGGACTTGCGGAACAGCTGCCGGTACCACGGGTCCTCCGCGAACCGCGCCTCGTAGCGCTGCTCGATCTCGTGCGGATCGCGGGTGTCGGCCAGGACCTCGTCGTAGAAGTCGATGTAGCTCGGGTGCTGCACCGAGTCGAACTCGTAGCGGCAGGGATGGGCCATGATCACGACCCCGCCCTCGCGCACGACCGGCCGGCCGCGGTAGAGGTTGAAGAGGTAGCCCAGGCCGAGGCACACCACCAGGACCGGGTTCAGGATCGAGTTGACGTTGTAGGGCCCCAGATAGGGCAGCCCCATGGTGACGATGTCGGTCTGGCCGTCGACCTCCACCGTCATCTGCCGGCGCACGCTGTCCAGCGTGCGCTCGTGCACGGCGTCGACCTGGCCTGCATGCACGCCCGTCAGCCCGTAGGGCGCCCGGATGGAGTGGAAAATGGCCCGCTTGACGTCCGGCGGAGCCACGTCGGTGGTCCGCTTCACGGCGAGGTAGGTCGCCTGGTCGGCCGCGGTCCAGTCCGTCTCCCGCTTCTGCAGGAAGTTGACGAGCGACGGGAACGAGTGGTTGTTGACCGACGTCTCGATGTGGAAGACGCGCACGTAGTCCTCGATGAGCCGCCCCTGGCGGATGCAGGAATGGTGCAGCGCGGAGTCCGGTGGGTGCATGTACGACCGCGACGCCAGCAGGGTCGACGCGTTGTGGTGCGCCCTGATCCCGCGGTAGGTGGCCAGGCCTGTGCTCATCGACTTGTGGCCGCCGTCCATCGGCACGAGCGTCAGGTTCACGTAGACCACGAGGTCCGACTCCGCCGCGCGTTGGTTGAGCGTCACCTCCTCGCCCTCCGCGGTCCGGCCCACGTACACGTTGCCGTCCGGGTCCTCGGCGTCGTGGTTGTAGAGGCGGTCGGGCCAGAACGTGGTGAAGATGCGGTCCCCGACCACGTGCCGGATCTCGTCCTCGGTCATTCGCCGGTGGAGGCCGGTGGCGACGATGAGGTGGACGTCCTCGACCCCGGCGTCGGCGGCCATCTCGATGACCTCCTCCATGACCAGCTGGCGCACGTCGGGCTGAGCCATGGGCGGCAGCGGCAGCGAGAGGTCGTCGAAGGCGATCGTCAGCTTCATCCCCGCCCGCAGCAGGTCTTTCAGCGGGTCATCCTCCAGAGGATGCGCCAGCGCCCGGCGGATGGCGCGCTCGGCGTGCGCGATGGGCTCGATGGGATCGGGCGGATAGAGGATGCGGCTGCCCAGCGGCAGCTTCTCCAGGCGAACACCCTCGCCGAAGTGGAACAGCGTGGGCGGGGTGTTGCGATCGACCTCGAAAACGGCGCCCGGTCTGCCCATGTGGGCTCCTAGGCTCGCAGATCGCGCAGATCGAATGCGACCTTGGCAGTGGCCAGGCGACCGGCCTGGAGCGCGTAGGCGATGGCTTCGCGGTACTCGCTGAGCTGAAATAGAGCCCCGGTCAGTGTCTCCAGCCGCAGCTCCGGCGCTGCCTCCAGGGCCAGCTCGAACGTGCGCCGCCCGTCCGCCTCCACGCCGTAGGCGTACGCGCCCATGACCGTCAGCTCACGCTGCCAGATCGGGCCCCAATCGACGCGTTCCTCGCCCGGCATGCCGACCGCCACCACGCGCCCGCCGGCCCGCGTGTAGCGAACCGCGTCGTTGAGGCCGTCGGCGCTGCCCGTGCACTCGAAGGCGACGTCCGCCCCGCCCAGAAGCAGCGGCCGGTCCGGACCGTCCAAGCGCCGGGCGCCGGTGGCGAAGCGCACGCGCTGGAAGACCTCGTCCGGACGCACCACCTGGTCGGCGCCGAGGCGCAGCGCCTGCTCGCGCTGGAAAGGGTGCTTGGCCACAGCCACGAGGCGGCGGGGCGGGGTGAACAGCCGCACCGCGGCCACAGTCAGCAGGCCGATCGTGCCCGCGCCCTGGACGACGACCACGTCGTCCGCGCGAGCGCCGCCGCGGAGGGCGGCGTGGACGCAGCAGGCCAGGGGCTCGACCAGCACCGCGGCCTCGTCCGCGAGCGCGTCCGGAACCTGGTGCAGCTGGGACGAGTGGGCAACGAGCACCTCGCCCCAGCCGCCGCCGGTGGAGCGACAGTAGCCGGTCTGCAGGCCGGTGGCGACCGAGCCCTCGGTGACGTTCTCGCAGAGCCCGGGCCGGCCCTCGGCGCAGCGGGCGCAGGGCGGGTCGACGCCGCGCACGACGCAGCCCAGCGCGGGCTCTATCACCACCCGCGTCCCGTCCTCCAGAATGCCCACCACCTCGTGGCCGGGGACGAACGGATAGCTGGTCAGCGGGTCGAGGTAGAGCGACGCATGGCCGGTGATGGCCGCGGTGTCGGAGCCGCAGATACCCGAGAGACTGGGCAGCACCCGGTGCCAGTCCGGCCCTGGGGGCTCGGGTTCCTCCACGTCGGTGAGATGGAGCGGGGCGAGATCGCCGGTGGCCACCTTGGGGTTGCCGCCGCTGGCGCGAACCAGGGCGTAGCGCGGCACCGACCGGACGTACTGAAGCGCCAGCACGTTACTCCCTCCCCCTCGCTGGGAGGGTTGGGGAGGGGTTCTGGCGGCCAGACCCCATCCGGAGGCCGGCCTGGTAGGCGGCTGACAGGGGGTCGGGGATGGGTAGCCGCCAGTTGCCTGGAGCCATCCGCCAGCGTTCGACGCGCCAGCCGCGCTGGTCGGCGACCTGCGACAGCCGCGCGTCGGGGTTGACCACCATCGCCGTGCCCACGAGATCCAGCATGGGCAGGTCGGAGATGGCGTCCGCGTAGGCGAAGCTCTGGCTCAGGTCCATGCCGTGCCGCTCCGAATAGGCCTGGAGAAGCGTCGCCCGGGCCTCGCCGGCGGGCGGTGGCGACTGCAGGTCGCCGGTCAGGAGCCCGTCCCGGGTCAGGAGGTGGGCGCAGTCGACGTCCACCTGCAGCAGCTCGGCCAGCGGCTCGACGACCACGTCCAGGGCGCCGGTCAGGAGGAGCACGCGATGGCCGGCCCGCTTGTGCTCGCGGATCCGGCGCATGCCCTCGGGGTAGATGCGGCGGAGAGTCACCGTCTGCAGTGCCTCCTGTCCGAGCCGCCGCATCGTCTCCACGTCGAGCCCGTCGTACTCGCGGTAGAACGCACGCTGGAACTCGGCCCGGGAGCGACGCTCGAGGTATAGCCAGCGCGGCGCCCGGGTGGCCAGCCCGGCCAGGAACCTCGGCCAGTCGCGGACCGCCTGGTCCTGGAGGCGCATCCAGAAGAAGTATTCGACGACGTTCGTCTCGATCAGGGTGCCGTCGACGTCGAACACCGCCAGCACGTCACCGCGGCCCTGGCGGCGCCGGATCGCCGCCAAGACCGCGTTGCTCTCGGCCTTCGGCTGCGTGCTGCCGGTGGGCCCGGGGCCACGGCGGGGGCCGGTGTCGGCCCGCGCCATCTTGAGCACGCTGGGCAGGTGTACGTCCTGGAAATATCGCTCCCACTCGAAGCCGGCCGGGTCGAAGGGAAATGTGTCCCGGTTGGCCGCCGGCAGCCGATCCCAGAGCTCGATCAGGTTCCGGGTGTCGTAGATGCAGTCAACCTCCGTGTAGACGCCGTAGAGCTCGCTGAGGTTGAGGGAGCGCTCGAGCCGGTTTCGCTGCTCGTGCAGATCGTCCGACCAGCGCGTCCCGGAGGCGCCCAGCGGCAGCCTCTCAACCACACCCTGGGCGGCCTCCACCGCGCGCAGCGCCAACCGCCCCCGCGCCGCCAGAGAGCCCCGGTCAGGGAACGTCCAGGTGGGCGTGCCGATGGCCTGGCCGAAGCGGTCGCGCAGCGGGTGGGCGTCGAAGAACCGCTTGCACTGCTCGTAGATGCCGCGCAGGCGGAGCGGGTTGCGGCTGCCTGAGGCGACCTGGTAGACGCGGTGCTCGCCCTCTCCGGGGGGCGCGGCCGCGACCGCCAGGACGGCGTTGACGACGTAGTCGGCGGGGATGATGTCGAGCACGCCGTCGGGCAGGCCGGGGAAATCCTGGAGAACCGCGCGGCCGAAGCCGAAGATGATCGGCTCGGCCATCCGGAAGCCCTCCAGCCAGCCGGGGAAGGGTTCCGCCAGCGCGCTCTCGATGATGCTCGGGCGCACGATCGAGAGCGGGATCGGCCCGTGCAGCTCGACCACGGCCCGCTCCGCCATCGCTTTGGTGAACGAGTAGATGTCGCTGAAGCCCAAGGCCCGGGCGTGGGCCCGGCCCCGCTCGACGAGCCGGTCCTTGACCCAGCGCTCGCGCAGGCGCTCAACCGCGCGGGCCTGGGCCGGCGTGCCGGCCGGGCCGAGGCGGCTCCGGGCCTGGCTGCGCAGGCGCTCCAGGACCTCGGGCCGGCGGCTCTCCTCCTCCACCGCCGGTCGCAGCGTGCTCAGCACATCAGCCTCGAGGCGCCAGTTCAGGCCCGGATCGTGGGGCAGCTCCTCGCGCGCCAGCCCGCGCAGCATGCCGCCGACGTAGGCGGTGGAGACGTGGACCAGGTGCGGCCGGCCACCGGCCTCGCGGAGCGCTTTGACCAACCGGGCGGCGCCGAGGAGGTTGGTCTGGGCGGAGAGGTCGGCCGGGTTGTCGAACTCCACGGCGGCCGCCGAGTGGATCACGACCTCGCAGCGCCGCAGCTCTTCCCGACCGGCGTCGCTGAGGCCGAGCCCGTCGCGGCCCAGGTCGAGCTCGATCACGGCCAGCTTCTCCGCCACCCGGTCGGTAAAGGCCGCTTCACCCAGCTCCGACCGCAGCCGGTTGAAGGCGGGGCTGGCCAGCACCTCGCGCCGCATCCGCTCCTCGGCTGGACGCCGCGCGGAGGAGCGGATGCCGAGGTTGATGCGGTGCACCCGGGGCAGCGCACGCAGAATCTTTTCGACCACCGACTTGCCGAGGAAGCCGGTCGATCCTGTGACCAGGAGAGTGCGGCCGGCGAGGGCCTCGGCGATCACCGCCCGATTCTAGTGGGGGGGTGCCGCGTCAGCGGCGCCGGGCGCGCTAGCGCTTGCGCCGGGGCAGCTCTGGGCGTCGCTGGAAGAGGCCGATCACGCAGCCGATGCTGATGGCGATGTACAGCAGGCCGATGAAGATCAGGCCGGTCTCCATGCTCGATCGAAATCCTACCAGCCCGGCTCGGCGCCTACCATCTGCCCATATGAGCTTTGCCAGCGAAGGCCTGGCCGCGGTCCTTCGGGAGAGGATCGGGCCGGCCGGCATCCACCTCGAGGAGCGCCCCTGCACCCCGCTCGGAACCGGCGAGGTGGTAGTGGAGATGCGGGCGGCCGGCCTTAACCACCTCGACCTCTGGCTGGCCCATGGCGCCCAGCGCGTGGAGGGGCCGCGGGTCATCTGCGCGGACGGCGCCGGGGTGGTTGCCGAGTCCTCAGACCCCGATCTCCAGCCCGGCGCCGAGGTTGTCATCTACCCCGTCGCCTGCTGCTGGGAATGCGAGTGGTGCCGCGCGGGCGAGCAGGTGCTCTGCCCTCAGTTCGGCATCCTGGGCGAGCAGCTGGACGGCACCGCGTGCGCCTTCTTGCACGCGCCGCGGCGAAACGCCTTCCCCAAGCCGGCGGGCCTCTCGTGGGCCGAGGCCGCGGCCTTCCCACTCACCTTCCTCACCGCCTGGCGGATGATCACGACCCGCGCCCAGCTGCAGCCGGGCGAGACCATGCTCGTGGTCGGTGCCGGGGCGGGCGTGGCGGCGGCCGCCATCGCCATCGGCCGGCACCTCGGAGCGCGCGTTCTGGCCACGAGCCGGAGCCAGGCCAAGCGGGACCGGGCAGAGGCGTTGGGGGCGGAGGCGGCCTTCGATTCGACCGGCTTCTCCAAGCCGGCCCGGGCGGCGACCGGGGGCCGGGGCGTGGACGTGGTGTTCGAGCACGTCGGTCCGGCCACCCTGGACGAGTCGATCCGCTCTCTGCGACGGGGCGGGCGCCTCGTCTTCTGCGGCTCCACTTCCGGCCCGACCGCCGAGGTGCGGATGCCCCGTCTCTTCCTCAGCCAGATCGGGATGCTGGGCTCCACGATGGGCAATGCGAGCGACTTCGAGGCTGTCTTGGAGGCGATCGGCAGCGGCCTGCGGCCGGTCGTGGATTCGGTCTACCCTCTGCCCCGCGCGGAGGCGGCGCTGGCCCGTCTCGACAGCTCGGAGCAGTTCGGCAAAGTGGTTCTCTCGGTCCGCGATTGATCCCCGATTGAACTCCGGCCGGCGTCGCCCGGCCGCCTCTCCGGCCGTTTTTGGTAGCCTCCCCAAAGTCCTAAGAACCGTCTGACCCGGGCCCACCTCACGTTCCCGCTCCCGCCCGGGCACCACCCCGGCCCCGCCCTTTCGATGGCTTACGCGCGGCCGGACGTCACTGACAAGGAGTGCCATGCATCCGCACGTCATGCGAGCCCTGGGGCTGGCCACGGTCGCCGCCCTGGGCGCGATCCTCGCCTTCGCCGGGATCGTCACCGCCACCCATCCTCAATCGCAGCACCGGATCAGCGTCGCCCACCGCGAGCCCCTCCCGGCCACGAACACCGACGTCGTGGCCAGAGACAACAGCGAGCACCAAGCCCTGCTCGCCGACAGGCTGCAGGCCCGGCAGGCCACCGCCCAGGCGGCGCGGCAGGCCGCCGCGC
>JALYZG010000239.1 GCA_030948965.1 Candidatus Dormiibacterota bacterium
TATGGGGTCGACGCAGTCCATGTCGCCGAGCACGCCGGCATGTCCGCCTTCGCGCCCGATGCCTGGGCCGCGAGCTTGGCCCACCTGGCCGAGCGACTGCCTGCCACCGCCGTGGTGGCGGCTGCAACCGACCGCGGGGCCGACGTGATGGCCCGCCTGGCAGCTCGCGCCGGGCTGCCGCTGGCGGCCAACTGCATAGCCGCCACGCCCGGGCCGCCGATGGGGGTCACCCGCCTGCGCTGGGGCGGCAGCCTGCTCGAGGAGGCAACGCTGTTGTCGCCTCTGCCGCTGCTCACGATCGCGCTTCACGCCGTCACGATCCAGCCAGCGGCCACACCGGCCGCGGCTGAGGTGCAGCCCTTCACCCCGGACCTGACGGAGCGCGACCTCGCGGTCAGAGTCTCGGAGCATGTGGCGGCGGCCAGCGGTGGAGTCTCTCTAAAGGAGGCCAAGGTCGTCGTCAGCGGCGGCCGCGGCGTGGGTTCCAAGGAGGGCTTCGCGATCATCGAGGAGCTGGCCTCGCTGCTCGGGGCCGCGGTCGGCTGCTCGCGCGCGGTGACCAGCGCCGGCTGGCGGCCGCACTCGGACCAGGTCGGCCAGACCGGGACCAAGATCGCGCCCGACGTCTACATCGCCTGCGGCATCAGCGGTGCCACCCAGCACATGGCCGGCTGCAAGGCCGCAAAGCGGATCCTGGCCATCAACACCGACGCCGACGCCTCGATCATGGCCAACGCGGACTACGTTGTGATCGGCGACCTGAAGGAGATCGTGCCCGCGATCTCGGCCGAGATCCGCAGGCAGCGATGAACCCGGTCGCGACAGCGGCGCTGGCGGCGGCGCTGCTCGTTTCCGGCGGCTTGTTCGCGCGCCGCGCCCGCTTTCTCTACCGCCTGATCCGGATGGGCCAGCCCGTAGCTCGCCGGCACGACCTGCCGGCGCGGGTGCGCAACGAAGCGGTGGTGGTGGTGGGCCAGAGCAAGATCCTGCAGCGGCTCGGACCGGGCCTGATGCACGCCGCCATCTTCTGGGGCTTCCTGGTCCTCCTGCCCACCATCCCGATCGCACTTATCGGGGCCGCGAACCGGGGCGCTACGCTGCCGTGGCTCGGCAGCCAGGGCTGGTACTTCCTCCTGGTCGATATCTGGGCGCTGCTGGTCCTGGTAGGAGTGCTGTGGGCGGTGGGGATCCGAAAGATCCAGCGGCCGGAACGCTTCAAGGGCAGCCACCGCGGCGAGGCGGACCTGATCCTGATCCTGATCGCCGGCATCATCCTCACACTCTTCCTCTGGCACGGCAGCCAGATCGCGCTCCGCCTCAGCGACTACCCGCCGGCTTGGGCGCCGCTCTCCAGCCTGGTGGCGAAGCCGCTCACCGGGGGCGTCCTGACCCCGTTCCTGGAGCGCGCGGCGGTCTGGGCGCACGTGCTCATCATCCTCAGCTTCCTCGTCTACCTGACGTACTCGAAGCACCTGCACATCTTCCTGGCCGCGGTCAACGTGTTCTTCGGCCGCACGCGGGGCCGCGGCCGGCTGGAGCCGGTCCAGTTCGACGCGCCCGGGACCCTGGAGGAGGACATCCGCTTCGGCGCCGCCACGTCGCGCGACCTGACCTGGAAGCAGGTCGTCGACACCATGGCCTGCACCGAGTGCGGCCGCTGCCAGGACGTGTGCCCGGCCTACGCCACGGGCAAGGAGCTCTCGCCGAAGTTGCTGATCATGGCCCTGCGCGACCAGGTCTTCGCGGACGGGCCGATCGCGCTGGATGGCAACCGCGGGGAGCTGAAGCTGCTGGTCCCGCACGCGGTCAGCGACGACATCGTTTGGGACTGCGTCACCTGTGGCGCGTGCGTGCAGGAGTGCCCGGTCGGCATCGAGCACATCGACCACATCATCGACCTGCGCCGCAACTTGGTCATGGTCAAGTCCCGGTTCCCGGAGGAGGCGGGCACCATGCTGCGCGATGTCGACCGCAGCTCCAATCCGTGGGGCAAGCCCCAGGCTGAACGCGCCGCATGGAGCGATGGCCTTGGCATCCGCGTGCTGGAGCCGGGCGACCCGGCGCCCGAGGTGCTGTTCTGGGTGGGCTGCGCGCCCTCTTTCGACGAGCGCGCCCGAAAGGCGGCGGTCTCGACGGCCCAGCTTCTGCAGGCGGCCGGCGTCGACTTCGCCATCCTGGGGCCGCGCGAGAAGTGCACCGGCGACCCGGCGCGACGCATGGGCGACGAGTTCACCTTCCAGGGGCTAGCGGGCGCAAATGTGGAGACCCTTCGGTCGGCGCAGGTGACCAAGATCGTCACCACGTGCCCGCATTGCTTCAACACGCTGGGCAGCGAGTACCCCGACTTCGGCGGCCACTTCGAGGTCGTCCACCACACCGAGATGCTCGCGCGGCTGGTCCGGGAGGGCCGCCTGAAGCCGCAGACCGGCGACCGCAAGATCACGTATCACGACTCCTGCTACCTTGCCCGCCACAACGACGTGGTGGCCTCCCCGCGCGAGCTCGTGGCCTCGGTCGGCCAACCGATAGAGATGCCGAGGCACGGGAAGCGCACCTTCTGCTGCGGCGCGGGTGGGGCGAGGATGTGGATGGAGGAGCGAGGGCGGCCCATCAACGAGGAGCGCGTGCGCGAGGCCGCTGGGACGGGTGCGGACACCCTGGCGGTCGCCTGTCCCTTCTGCACCGTCATGCTGGACGACGGCGTCCGCACCACCGGGTCCGGGCTGCAGGTGATCGACGTGGCGACGCTGCTCGCGGAGTCGACGAAACTAGGCTAGCCTGCTCCGCCGTCGTGGTACGAGCCCAGCAGCCGGTGCACCTTGCCCCGGCGATCGACCACCTCGATCGAGTCGTAGTCGCGGTGGACGATCCGGCCGCCCTCGCGCAGTGTCTGGTCGAGGAACGCCTGCTCGTACTCCCGGTTGAGACGATCCAGGTTCCCGCAGCAGCCCTGGAGCCTGGCGCGGGTCTTGCCCCCCTGGCGGCTGATCAGAATTCCGGGCATGGCACCACTAACCTTGATCCGCACCGATCATTTCGGCCGCCTTCTCCCCGATCATGAGCACCGTCACCATCGGATTGACGGTGGGCATTAGCGGAAAAACCGAAGCGTCGGCCACCCGGAGACCTTCCAGCCCGCGCACCCGGAGGTTCGGTTCCACGACCGCCATTGTGTCCGCCGCCGCGCCCATCCGACAGGTGCCGGCGGGATGGTAGACCGTGTGGTGGACCGCCCGGCCGTAGCGGGACAGCTCCTCGTCGCTCTTGAGCCCCGGGCCGGGCGCGATCTCACGCTTGAGCCATGACTTGAACGGGCCGTTCGCCGCCACCTCGCGCGCGATCTTGAGGCCGTCCACGATCGTGGTCGCATCGTAGCCACCCTCGTCGCTGAAGTAGCGGAAGTCCAGGGCCGGCTTGACGTCCGGGTTCTTCGAGAGCAGCCACATGCGGCCCCTGGATCGCGCCCGAGTGATATTCGGCGTCATGCACATCGCGTTGTCGGGCACCGGGTAGCCGAGCCGTTCGGTGTTGAACGTGAAGGGGATCTGGTACGTGTGGTACATGAGGTCGGGGCGCTCGTCCTCCCCCAGGCGGTTGACGAAGAGCGCGCAGTCGGCGTGCATCGTCGTCTCTGGCCCGAGGGGGCGCACGAGCTCCCAGAGGATGATCGACTCCGGGTGGTCGATCAGGTTCTCGCCGACCCCCGGCAGGTCGTGCACGACCTCGATGGCCAGGTCGGTGAGCGCCTGCGCGGGGCCGATGCCTGACATCAGGAGCAGCCGCGGGCTGTCGACGGCGCCGGCGCAGACTACGACCTCACCGGTGGCGTGGACCAGCCGGGTCTGGCCGTCGGCGCCGGCGACGGTGACCCCTGTGGCGCGGCCGCCCGCGATCTCGACCCGCAGCGCGCGCGTCTCGAGCATCAGAGTGAGGTTGTCGCGGCGGCCCATGATCGGGTGCAGGTAGGCCACGCTGGACGAAGACCGCACCCCGGTCGCCGGCGTGTAGCCGACATCCAGGAAGCCCGCGCCGTCCCGGAAGGGAGCGGCGTTCCAGTCCGGGTTGGCGGGCACGCCGGCGGCCGCGGCGGCCGACTCGACCCAGTCGAAGAGGATCGCGTTGCGGTCCTTTGCGGCCACCAGCTGGTGGGGGTTCTGAAGCCGATCGTAGTACGGCGCCATCGCCTCGGGCCCCCAGCCCGCGGCCCCGGCGCGCTCCCAGTCGCTCCAATCCCGGGGGTGCGCCTTGAACCAGATCATGGTGTTGTGCGAGCTGCAGCCGCCGAGCACCTGGGCCCGCGAGTGCACGATGTGGCTGTTGCCGTTCGGCTGCAGCGTGGTCCGGTAGCCGTAGTCGAGCGGCCCTTCCAGCAGCTCCAGCCAGCGCCGCAGCTTGAGCACTTCGTCGTAGTCGAGGTCGCTGGGGCCGGCCTCGATCAGGGCCACGCGGCGGCCCGGGTCCTCTGACAGCCGGGCGGCCACCACCGCCCCGGCGGTGCCGCCACCGACCACCACGACATCGAACTCTTCTCCGGCCATGGGACCTCCTTGAGCCGGTTCAGGCTCGGGCTTCGGCCGGAGTTGAGTCCGCCCGGTGCTCCGCGATCGCCTCGCCCGACTTGTGCCGTTGGACGGCATAGTAGTAGGCCCCGCCGACCAGGGCCATCACGCCCACGACCACGAACGCGCCGTACTGGAAGTACCAGGCCGCGTTGCCATAGACGGCGACGCGCGGCCAGGCGATGTTGATGGTCATGAGGACGCCGTAGGCGACGGCGACCACGTTGACGAGGATCCCCCACCTGCCCAGCGTGAAATACGGACCGTGGTCCGCGCGCGGCCAGGCGCCCCGGAGCCGCTGCAGCAGCAAGGGCAGGGTGACCATCAGGTAGCTGAGGTAGAAGAGGACGATCGCCACCGAAGTCAGCGTCAGGAAGACGGTCTGGTTGCTGATGTTGATCAGCAGCAGGCCCAGGGTCGCCACACCGATCGTGACGGCCGGCACGATGGGCGTCTTGGAGCGGCCCGAGACGCGGGCGATCACGCTGCCGAAGGGCAGGCGGCCGTCGCGCGCCATGGAGAACATCAGCCGGATGGCGGCGGTGTGGACGGCCAGGGCGCACACGGTGATGGCGACCGCCGAGGCGATCAGGAAGACGTTCCCGAGCGTGTCGCCGAGCGTGCTCTTGACGATATAGGGCAGCCCGGACGTCGTTATCTCCTTGGCGTTGATGTCGCCGACGGCCATCATCGCCACGAGCATCAGCAGGCCGCCGATGAGGAAGGCCGTGGCGATCGCGCGGATGATGTTGATCGGCGCGTGGCGGCGCGGCTCGTTGGTCTCCTCCGCGAGCGTCCCGGCGGTATCGAAGCCGTAGAACACGTATGCGCTCATCAGCGCCGCCAGCAAGAAGGCGCCGAAGTAGCCGAGCTGGTGGCCCGCCCCGGTGCCGTGGGTCTGCAAGATCACGTCCGGGCCGCGGCGGATGTGAATGGCGAGCAGGAGGATCAGCAGCGTGGCCCCGATCAGCTCGGCCATGACCCCGATGTTGTTGATGATCGCCATCAGCCGCACCCCGATGCAGTTCACGACCGTGGTCATGACGACCAGGCCGAGGGCCAGCACCACCGCGTTCTTCGCGCCGTTGGGCGTGTTCGTCAGGCCGACGTCCGCGGCGCCGCCGATGATCTGGAAGCGCGGCGAGACCTGGGGCAGGATGACCTGGTAGGCGACCGCGACCGCCGCCACCGTCACGATGGCGCCGACAATCATGGTCCAGCCCGCGAAGAATGACACGACGGGCGGCGCGATCTGCTTCGACCATTGGTACACGGAACCCGCGATGGGGAATCTCGCGGCCATCTCGGCAAAGCAGAAGGCGACCAGGAGCTGGCCGACGAAGACCATCGGCCACGTCCACCAGAAGGCAGGGCCGCCTGAGGCGAAGCCGAAGAAGAAGAGTTGGAAAACGCCGGTGAGGATCGAGATGTAGCTGAATCCCGCGGCGAACGAGGAGAAGCTTCCGAGCGAGCGCTCGAGCTCCTGCTTGTAGCCGAACTCCGCCAGCTCTCCCGTGTCAGTACGCGCCAGCATCCACTAGCCCTCCCACTTTGGCCGCCGAAAAATGGCAGTCGCACTGTAGCCTACGGCTTCGCATAATGCAACGGGGCGCTTCTGAGGACGGGCGCGCGGGGCGGCTTGACCGGATCACTTTGGAGGAAGGGCGTTGAACACGAGCAAGGGGGGCGCCGGGGCACAGATGTTCATCGGCGGCGGTTGGGCCAACGCGGCGAGTGGTGCCACCGTCGAGGCGACCAGTCCGGCCACCGGTGAGAGCCTGGGCCCGATCCCCGAAGGCGACCGTGTCGACGCGCAGCGAGCCCTTGACGCGGCCGCCGGGGCATTCGCCGGCTGGTCTGCGGCCCCGCCCTCCGAGCGCGCCCGCCTCCTGCACCGGGTCGGCGAGGCCTGCGCCGCGC
>JALYZG010000037.1 GCA_030948965.1 Candidatus Dormiibacterota bacterium
TCTCCGGGTACTTCAAGAACTCCACCACCTCGGTCAGCTCCTGCTTGGCCTCGTCCACCCCGGCCACGTCCGCGAACGTCACCGACGGCTTGTCGCCCGCGATCATCCGCGCCCGGCTGCGCCCGAACGACATCGCCTGGTTGTTGCCGCTCTGCGTCTGCCGGAGCATGTAGTAGATGAAGCCGCCGATGAGCAGGAGAATCAGCAGCTGGGGTCCGTAGGCGGCAAGCAGCAGGCCGCCGCTCGCCGACTTGTCGAAGCGGACGTCGACGCCATCCTGGGTCAGCGTGTTGGCGATCGAGTCAGTGCGGTCGCCGAAGTGGACGTCGTGCTTGGAGCCGTCCTTGCTCGTGACCACGCCGTCCGCGCCGCTGATGATGATCTGGGCGACCTTGCCCTGGTCGGCGTAGGTCACAAGCTGCGAGTAGGTCCACTCGGCGCCTTTGTTGCCGTTCTGGATCGACTGCCAGGTGAAGAAGAAGACGATGCCCAAGGCAGCGACCAGTAGGACGTAGAACAGGGCCTGGCGGGGGATGCGGCTCACGCGGTGGGACTCCTAAATGGGTGGTCGGCTGATCTTATCACCGGGCCTTCACGACTCCCTCTGGATACCCGGGCGGGGGCGATCCTACACGCTGGGTGCGCCGCTCTCGGGGTCTTGTTGGTGACTGCCAGCCTTCTGTCGGGCTTCCTCTCGGATCTTCTGTCGGGCCTTCTCCCGCGCATTCTTTTCCGTATTCGAGCCAGACGTGAACGGCCGGCTCGCCTCGGACGGCGGCCGCTTCAGCGTCAACTGCGATTCCTGGCACCCAGGCCAGCACGTCCCCCGCGAACACGAGGGGCAGCGCGTCGCGGCGATGTCGTGGGACGTGGGCGTCGACGAGTATGTCCTGCAGTTTGCGGCTGCCGCGACCGCCAAGCGGGCGCAGGCGGAGGCCTGGGCGGCGGCAGCCGAGGGAGAGTTTCGCGACCAGCTCAGGGCGGAGGTGGGCGGCTCCAGGCTCGTCGCAACCGGGGCAGGGGCGGGTGCGGAGGCGAGTTGCAGCCGCTTCGGACTCGGCTGGGGCGACGGGCGCGCTCTTCTCCATCGAGACGCTGCCCCACTCGACTCGGAAGCGCGTTCGTCGGGGGAGGTCAAGCGACTGGCCGGTGCTGCCGGTGGTGGTCAGTCGGTCCATGGCTTCGAGATGGGTACGAAGCAGACCGGGAAGCGGGTTGTGGGCGGCGTACATGCGGCGGTAGGCCTCCCAGCGTACTGGCCTCGCTGCGTTGGCCAGCGCGCTGCGCTGCGCATTGGTCGTGGGGCCGCCACCCGATGTGAGGAGAGCGACCGCGTCTGTCTCCATCTCCGTCTGCATCGCAGCGGCCCGATCGGCGATCCGTCTCAGCCGGCGGCTCAGGCCAGGTCGCTGGCGCTCCAGCTCAGGCAGCAGGCGATGGCGGATCCGGGCCCGGGCGAAGCGCACGACGTCGGCGTTGGCCGGGTCGCGGAGCGGCTCTCGTCCCGGCCCGAGTTGATCTCTTTTCACGGCCAGGTAGTCCTCCACCTCGGCCCGCCAGGTCCAGAGGAGGGGCCTCACAATCGGGCCTCGGACGGCGGGCATGCCCCTGAGGCCGGCCAGCGCGGATCCTCGGAGAAGGTGCAGGATGACGCCCTCGACCACGTCATCGGCCGTGTGCGCGAGGGCGATGATCTCGGCGTCGGCGGTGCCGCGCACTCGCTCCAGGAATTCCAGTCGGGCTTCGCGAGCACCGGCTTGGACAGAGCCGCGCGGCATGGGGATCCGTCGCCTCTCCGAGACCAGGTTCACGCCCAGATGGTCACAGAGGCACGCGACGTGGGCGGCATCGACCTCGGAGCCGGGGTGGAGGGCGTGGTCGTAGTGCGCCGCCGTCAGCCTCCAGCCGGCCTCCAGCGCGTGCTGCGTCAGCCAGAGCAGGAGCGCGGTCGAATCCGGACCACCGGAGACGGCCACCAGGATGGAGCGGCGGCCGTCGAGGAGCGCTGCGGCCACCGGCAGCAGGGGCGGTCGCGGATCATCCTTGTCGGCCATAGACCAGCTTCAGGCCGGAGTCGATCCGCGCCGACCGGCGCCGATCACGAGTTCTTCGCGCGTCCTCCGGGCGCGTTCGCTAGGCTGTCGCATGTTCGGGGTTGCGCAGTCTCACACGCGGTCCGCCCCTTCGTCGCGTTCAGGTTCGGCCGGTGTCCAGAGCTTCTCGTTGGGGGCAAGTGGCGGCGGGTGGGTTCGAACCACCGACATCACGATTATGAGTCGTGCGCTCTACCGCTGAGCTACGCCGCCGCGGCGGATCAGCTTAGCGCGCGACGCGGGCTCGGATCTTGGTCTTGCGGCGCCGGGCGCGGTGCTTGGCGGCGGCCACCTGCTTGCGCTTGTTCATTCTCTGATCCTCCCAGCGCGCGGCTCCAATCGCAGGCATTGCCCACCCGCGCTCCGCACCACCCGAATCCGGCCTCCTATAGACCCGGCGAATGGTTGCGCGGGTTGGATTCGAACCAACGACCTTCGGGTTATGAGCCCGACGAGCTACCACTGCTCCACCGCGCCTTTTGATCATACCCAAGCTCGAGGCGCTGCCGGCGCCTCCGCATCAGCCGGTAAGCCACGCCCAGATGGCTGTGGACAACGCCTTCAGGCGGCCTGAGGTCGGGCCCGTCGGGGTGGTCTTGACAGGCGCTGGAGGTGGACTGGCGGCGGGCGCCCCCGCCACGATGTAAACCTTCTCGCCCGGACGGGAGTAACCGTTCTGCCTCGCCTCCTCCTCGGCCGCGGCGCCGGATGCCGAGGCCGCGATGTCGTGCCGGTAGGCGCCGTTTTGGCCTGTAATGGCCGCGTTCTGCCGTCTCAGCCCGGCGGCTTGAGAGCTCAGGTCGCGAGTGAACCGGACCTCCTGAAGGAACGCCACCGCCATCCACACCCCGATAACGACCAAGGCCAAGAGGATGAACGCCTCGTACCGCTCGCGAAGGGGGCGGTCGACCGTGCCCGAGCTGGCCGCGGGCCTGCGCCTTCGAGCACTGGACCTTAGGACTGCGGGTCGCGTAGGAGAAGGCATCTATTTGTGTGTTGCTGGGAAGTGGCTGGGAAGTGGCTGCGACGTGGCTGTGACGACTCGCGACGGACCCACCGGCGAACTTGCGATGGCCGGCAGCCGGTACTGTAACACTTGAACGCAGCTGCGAATCAGCCTGCGCCGGGCCGCGCGGCCTCCCAGAGCTCCCGGATCTGTTCGGCACTCAGCTCTCGGTACGAGCTCCCAGACGCCCGCAGCCGCGAGTCCATCGTGGCGAACCGCTCCCGAAACCGCCCGCCAGCGCTGCGCAAGGCATCCTCCGGGTTGACCTTCAGGTTGCGGGCGAGGGCTACCACAGCCAGCAGCAGGTCGCCCACCTCCTCGAAAGTGGCCGGGTCTGCATCCGCCTGCGCCGAAGCCGCGGCCTCAGCCAGCTCTCGCGCCTCTTCGGCCACCACCGCGGCGGCCCCCGCCGGGTGCTCGAAATCGAACCCGACACGAGCCGCCCGCTTCTGCATGTTGTAGGTCCAGGCCAGCGCCGGCAAGGAGACCGGCACCCGGTCAAGCGGTGTCTGTGTGATGGCCCCCGAGCGCTCCGCCTCCTCCAACTTCCTCCGCTCCCAGTTGCGCAGCACGTCTTCGGCATCCGCCACCTGTTCGGATCCGAACACGTGCGGATGCCGCGCCACCATCTTCGCAGCGGCCGCCTCCGACACCCGATTCCCGTCGAAGAGACCCCGCTCCTCCGCGATGGCCGCGTGCATCGCCACTTGTAGCAGGACGTCGCCGAGCTCCTCCAAGAGCTGCCCTGAGTCGCCGCCCGAATCGATGGCCTCGAGCAGCTCGTACGTCTCCTCCAGCAGGTACGGGCGCAGCGATTCGTGCGTCTGTTCGCGATCCCAGGGACAGCCGTCCGGGGCTCGCAGGCGCCGTGCGATCTCGAAGATGGCCGCGATCCCGTCCGGGTATGGACGCTCCGCGGAGGCTGGGTCCAAATCCGGGACGGGCTCAGGCATCACGCGTCATTGTGGCGGACCCGTAGAGCTCGGCCATCGCGTCGAGCAGGGCGATGAGGTCCTCTTTCCAGCCATCGCCCTGGCGCCGGTAGAGCAGGCGGTTGGGCCGGACCTGCACCCGGCCGCTGAAGCGCCGCTGCAACTCCGCGGTGTCGAGAAGCCGGTCGGGATCGACCTTGATGGCGATATCGCGCCCATCCCCCGTCACCGAGCGCAGCCCCAGCCGCAGGCCGCGCAGCTTCACGCGCAACGAGTAGACGAGGTTGCCCAGCTGCGCGGGCGGAGGTCCGTACCGGTCGCGAAGCGAACGCAGGACGCCCTCCAACCCGGGTTCGTCCTCGGCGCCGGCCAGTTCGCGGTAAGCGCCCAAACGCAGGCGCTCGTCGCGGATGAACGAACGAGGCACGAAGTGGTCGAGCGGCAGGTCGACCACGATCTCGTCGGTGGTGAGGACGTCGCCCACCTGGTTCTCTTCGACCCCGGAGCGCAGGCGGGCGACTGCCGTCTGCAGCATCTGCAGGTACATTTCGAAGCCCACCGCCGCAATGGCTCCGTGCTGCTCCACGCCCAGGAGGTTGCCAGCACCACGAATCTCGAGGTCCCGCAGAGCGATCTTGAAGCCCTGCCCCAGCTCATGCAGGCCCGACATGACATCGAGGCGCTTGTCGGCCGCCTCGGTCAGCGAACGTTTCGGGTCGTAGAGGAAGTAGGCGTACGCGCGTTTGCCGGCCCGGCCCACCCGACCCCGAAGCTGGTACAGCTGCGAGAGCCCGAAGCGATCCGCCCGCTCCACGACCAGCGTGTTGACGTTGGGTATGTCGAGACCGGCTTCGATGATCGTGGTGCAGACGAGAACGTCATGCGCCCCGGCCTGAAACTCCTGCATGACGCGGGCCAGCTGATCCTCCTCCATCTGGCCGTGCCCGACCGCCACCCGCGCGCCAGGGACCAGCCGGCGCACCCGGTCCGCGGCCCGATCGATCGTCCGCACGCGGTTGTGCACGTGGTACACCTGCCCGCCCCGCTCCAGCTCTCGGGTCATCACCTCGGCGATCAGCGCCTCGTCCTCCGCCGTGACGTACGTCTTGATCGGCTGACGATCCTCGGGCGGCGTCTGCACCACGCTCATGTCGCGGATGCCGATTACCGCCATATGCATCGTGCGCGGGATCGGCGTGGCGGACAGCGAGAGCACGTCGAGGTTGGCGCGGAGGCGCTTCAGCCGCTCTTTCTGCATCACGCCGAAGCGCTGCTCCTCGTCGATCACGAGCAGCCCCAGGCGCTTGAAGCGGACGTCGCGCTGCAGCAGCCGGTGGGTGCCGATCACGATGTCCACGGCCCCAGCCTTCAGCCCCGCCAGCGTCCGCTGCTGCTCCTCCTCCGTGCGAAACCGGGACAGCACCTCCACCGTCACCGGGTAGTCGCGAAGGCGCTCTTGAAAGACGAGGAAATGTTGCTGCACGAGCACGGTCGTGGGGGCCAGCAGGGCCACTTGGCGGCCGCTCATGACGGCCTTGAAAGCGGCGCGAAGGGCGAGTTCGGTCTTGCCGAAACCGACGTCGCCGCAGAGCAGGCGGTCCATCGGCCGCTCGGATTCCATGTCCGCCTTGATCTCGGCCAGCGCCGCCAGTTGATCCGGCGTCTCCTCGTAGCCGAACGACGCCTCCAGGGCGGCCTGCCAAGGCGTGTCCGGGGCGAAGGCGTACCCGGGCCGGGCTTCTCGCTGCGAGTAGAGCTTCAGCAGGTCGTCCGCGACGTCCTGCACGCTTTTCTTGGCCCGCGCCCGCGCCCGCTCCCAGTCCCCGGTGCCGAGCCGATGCAGGGGCGGACCCTCCTCTGACCCGCCCAGGTACTTCTGCACCCGGTCCAGGCTCTCGACCGGCACAAAGAGCCGGTCGCCCTCCGCGTACTCCAGCTCCAGGTACTCTCGCTGCACCGCCGGCCCGAACAGGGTGGCCGGGTCCTCCGCGTCGATCAGGCGCATGCCGACGAACCGCGCGATGCCGTGGTCCACGTGGACCACGAGCTCGCCCGGCTGGAACTCCAGGTGGACGGTGGCCTCACCAATCGGGCTCCGCGCGCCGCGCCGCGCCGCCCGTGCCGGCGCCCGGCGCACGCGGCCGAAGAGCTCGGCGTCGGTCCAGATCTCCAGATCCAGAGACGGCAGCGCGCAGCCCGCCGGAGGGTCGAGGTCCGCCAGCCAGAGGCCGGCCCGCGGCTCCAGGCCCGCGTCCAGCTCCGTCACCAACGGTTCCCGGCGCACGCCCGACGAGGCCAGCAGGGACACGACTCGCTCAGACTGTTCGCTGGCCAGCACGACGCAGGTCCCGGCCCCCGCGCGGGCGCCAAGAGCTGCAACCGCAGCCGGTCGCCCGACCACGGGCTCGAGCTCCCGCCAGCCCAGGTCGGCGCCCCCGTCCACCTCCCCCGCCTCCGCCACCAGGGCTGGGCGGCGGCCGAGTGAGACGAGCCGGGACGGCGCCACCAGCGGCGGGACGAAACCTCGAGGCAACTCGAAATCGCGGGCCTCCGCCTCGGCCAGCATTGACGTCTCCTGCTCCAGCTCGAGCGCCTCGGCCCGCTGCCGACCCGGCTCCAGGTCGATGACCACCGCGTCCTCGGGCACGTGATCGAAGAGTGAGGGCAACCCCGGGTCGAGGTAGGCGCCGAACAGCTCCACCCCGGCAAATGCGTCCCCGCCCTGCAATCGCTCCAGCTCCTCCTCCCACTCGGACCGCACGTCCGCGCGCAGGGCCTCCATGCCGCCCTGGGCCCGGAGCCGGGCGGCGGCGGCGGCGCCCCGGTCGGGACCGAGCAGCAGCTCGCGGCCGGGCCGGATCGTGACCTGCGGGACGGCCATGACCGAGCGTTGGTTCTGGGCGTCGTACAGTCGCAGGCTCTCCACCTCGTCGCCGAAGAACTCGGCCCGGACCGGGCTCCGCGCAGAGGCTGGGAAGACGTCCAGGATGCCCCCGCGGAGCGCGAACTGGCCCGCGGTCTCGGCCAGCGGCTCCCGCGCATACCCGAGCGCCACCAGCCGCGCCGCCAAGTCCATCGGCTGGGACCGGAGGCCGGGCCGCAGCACCAGCGTCGTCCGCTCCAGGTCGGAACGCCCGACCGTCATCCGCATCGCCGCCCGGCGCGAGGAGACCACCAAAACCGGCTCGCGATCCTCCAACGTGGGCGCCCGCGCCCCGGCCAGGGCGGCC
>JALYZG010000280.1 GCA_030948965.1 Candidatus Dormiibacterota bacterium
TAATAGAGCAGGAGGGTGGTGATGGCGCAGCCCACCCCGCCGAACCAGGCCACCGTCCGCTGCCACCCGATCCTGTCCCCCAGTACCCCCCAGAGAACGTTCCAGATGATGTTGGAGAAGAACATGAGCGACAGCACTTGTAGCCACTGCGTCAAGGGGAGGCCGATCGTCTTGACGAAGAATGTCGGCAGGAAGACCAGGAAGCCGAGCTCGGAAGCCGTGTTGATCGTCCGTACCACCGCTCCGGCGCCGATCCGAGGCTGCTTCCAAAGGATCGTTATCGCCCTGCTCAGCGTCGTCAGTGGGCTCTCGCCGGCTACTGCGAGCGGCTTTCTGCCGATCTTCTCTCGAACGAGCAAAAGCGCGATCGCCCCACCCAGTGCCACCAAGACCACCGATGCCCAGAAGGTGTAGTACTGGCCGATGTCCGGGATCAGCACGCTGGCAAGAAACGAGCCCAAGGTTGGGAATCCGCCAGTGAACGCGAACCAGAACCAGCCGGCCGCTGAGCTCAGCCGCTTGGGTGGGGTCGCCACGGCGATCCAGACCAGGAAGCCGAAGGCGAAGAGGGGGTAGCCGAGGCCTCGCAGGCCGTAGCTCACGAGCATCACTGGATAGTTCAAGGCCTTGAGCCCCAGGGTCAAAAAGATCACCTCGAACCCCACCCAGGCGACGAGGCCGATCAGCATCACCTGGCGCGGACCCCAGAGGTCGGAGAGGGATCCTGACAGCCACGACGCTACGGCGATCACAAAGCCATAGATGGAGAACATCAGCGCCACCTTCTGCTGGCTGATCCCCTGGCTCTGCATGTAGGGCGAGAGGAACCCCGACTCGACGCCGTCGCCGATCATGAAGAGCAGGCATCCCAGAAACCCCCAAGCCAGGGGTCGCGGAATCCCAATCCGCTCGAGCATCGAGGGCGGTCGATCCTCTTCCTCGAGCTGGACGAGGGGCACGTTCAGCGCTTCTGCCATGGCAGCCACCTCCTCTCCTGGCGGCGGTCGAAACCTGATGCGGACCGGTCTGGGCAACGCTCGTCCCGGTGCCTTGGGAGTGGCACCACTCCAATCGCCCAACCCCCGACCGGGCACGCGTGAGCACGGATGACCATAGGATCTCTCCCCAATCCCGAACGTCACGCCACTTGCAGAATCATGCCGTTACTGCAAGGCTATGCGTATCACTCTAGTCGGGGGACGACGGGGAGTCAAGAAGGTGGGAGTGGGGATGATGGAAGGACCCTGGGGGGAGGGGGCGACCGATCGATCCTTCAGCTTGCCCACCAAACGGAAATCGGCGTCGCGGAGACAAGGAGGCTGAGATGGCGAAAACTGCGACCGAACCTCGGCCGGCAGCGTTTGGCGGCCAGCCGCCGAAGCAGCTGACCAAGAAGGAGTACGAGAAGGAGCTGCGCCGACTGCAGATCGAGCTGCTCCAGATGGAGGAGTGGGTCCGACAGCAGGGCGTGCGTGTGGTGGTCGTCTTCGAGGGCCGGGACACCGCCGGCAAGGGGGGCATGATCAAGCGGATCACCGCCATGCTCAACCCTCGCAACTGTCGGGTGGTGGCGCTCCCCGCGCCCACCGAGCGAGAGCGGAGCCAGTGGTATTTCCAGCGCTACGTGCCGCATCTCCCCGCCGCGGGCGAGATCGTGCTCTTCGATCGAAGCTGGTACAACCGGGCCGGCGTGGAACGGGTCATGGGCTTCTGCACTGATGAGGGGTACGACTACTTCATGCGGACGTGCCCCCAGTTCGAGCGCATGCTGCTGCAGGAGGGCATCATCCTCATCAAGTACTGGCTGTCGGTCAGCGACGACGAACAGGAGCGCCGGTTCCAAGCCCGCATCGACGACCCCAGCAAGCGCTGGAAGCTAAGCCCCATGGACCTGCAGGCCCGGGCCCGCTGGGTGGACTACTCGGAGGCGAAGGACCAGATGTTCGCCTACACGGACATCAAGGAGGCGCCCTGGTACGTGGTCGAGACCGACAACAAGCGAAGCGCCCACCTGAACCTGATCAGCCACCTTCTCAGCCGGATCCCCTACAAGCCGGTCCCACAGTCTCGCATCGAGCTGCCGCCTCGGCAGAAGCGCAGCTACAAGCGACCACCCAAGCAGCTGCAGACCATGGTCCCCCAGCTCTATGTCGTCGGGTCGTGACTGGCGAAGCTGTCGTTCCTAGGGGATGCGGTGGCTGGCTGCCTCTC
Organism: Candidatus Dormiibacterota bacterium; assembly: GCA_030948965.1. Taxonomy (GTDB): domain Bacteria; phylum Chloroflexota; class Dormibacteria; order Dormibacterales; family Dormibacteraceae; genus JALYZG01. The sequence continues at coordinate 2,212 of JALYZG010000280.1, forward strand.
CAGCGAGACGCGCCTTGGTGCCGCCGCCACTTGACTGGACGTGGCCCTGACCGCTGGCTTGACGGCCAACACAAAGGTCCTCTCGTATGTCGGGATGCCGCGCGGCCGCTCGACATTGATTGCCGAAGGCCATCCTCTCGCAGCAACCGAACCGATCGCCAGATTCAGCAAGGCCGCCGATTCGGTCCAGGCGAGATCTACCCGACCGCCCACTGTACCTTCGGCTCGATGTTGGCACTTCACGCTCACTTGGCAGGACGGCGGGCAACGGGCCGACGTCGACCTCTTGTTCACGTAGCCGACCACGTCGTTACCGGTAGCATTACCCCTGCCAGGAGGGCCAGTCCGCAGCTTTACACCGACTGCCGGACGCGACCCTACTGAAGTCAGGAGAACGGAGTTTCAATGGCTACCGTCGCGATTCTTGGTTCAGGCATCATGGGCTCCGGGTTGACCGTCCCCCTGGCCGAAAACGGTCACGACGTGCGGTTGGTCGGTACCCACCTCGACCGGGAGATCATCGACAGCATCAAGGCCAGTGGTGTCCACCCTGGCCTTCAACTGAAGTTGCCCGAGTCCGTCCGCGCTTATCAGTTGGAGGAGGTCGAAGCCGGCTTCGAAGGAGCCGAGATCGTTCTCTCCGGAGTCAACTCCTTCGGCGTCCGCTGGGCTGGCGAGCAGCTCGCGCGGCTGCTCAGGCCGGGCATGCACCTCATCGCGATCGCCAAGGGGATGGACGCCAACGAGCAGGGTGACCTCCGCATCCTGCCCGAGGTGCTGGCAGAACAGGTGCCGGCCGATCTGCGCTCGCGGGTTTCATGGTCAGCCATCGTGGGGCCCTCAATTGCCGGTGAGGTGGCGGTCCGTCGCCACACGTGCGTGATCTTTGCCGGGCACGACCAGGCGGCCCTGGATCGCCTGGCGGCCACCTTCCGCACCGACCGCTACCATGTCTGGACTTCGACCGATCTGCTCGGCGCGGAGGTCTGTGCGGCGATGAAGAACTGCTACGCACTGAGCGTTGGCATCGCTGAGGGTGACCTCGACCGGCAGGCTGAGACCGACAGTCCATACCGCGCTCACAACTACGAGGCGGCCCTGTTCGGACAGGGAGCGATTGAGATTGGTCAGATGCTTCGCCTGCTCGGTGGCCGGCCCGAGACTGCCAACGGGCTGGCCGGGGTGGGTGACATGTACGTGACCAGCGCCGGCGGCCGGAACGTCCGGGTTGGTCACTTGATCGGGACCGGCCTGACCTACTCGGAGGCTCATGAGCGGCTAGGCCGTCACATCACCCTGGAAGGTGCAGCGGCGATCCGCGTGATCGGCGCCGCCATCGTCAAGCAAACCGAGAGAGGAATCATCTCAGCCAACGACTTCCCCCTGATGCGCGCGCTCTTCGAAGTGATGGGCAGGGACCGACAGCTGGAGATCCCCTGGTCTCGCCTATTCAGCGGGGAGCCGGTGGCGGATGGGGTCGACCGCTCGTGAACTTCGCGAAGTCGCCCGCGTCATTCCTTGCACTGACGAGGCAGCTCGCGATGTGCCGGCAAGTCAGTTGACAGTTGAGGCGGCAGCGCCCGACTGAATGGCGACAGTGAGTGCGGCTGGCGGTGGGAGGCGTGACCCGGGCGCGCTGCGAACTCGGCTGCCGACGCGGGAGGAGCGCCGCCGGGCGGGGCGCGCCCTGCGGGATCGCGTGCCCCGCGCGGATCTGGGCCACTGGCGGCCAGCGGAGGACCGGCTCGATCCCGTCGCGGTCATCGAGCAGTCTCACGCGGGCCGTCTCGCGCGGCTGATCCCCGTCCGCGTAGGCCGGATGCTCGCGTCGCCATACGCGTTCTTGCGCGGAGCCGCCGCGCTCATGGCGGAGGACTTCGCCAGGCTGCCACGAACCGGGATCGAACCCGTGATCTGCGGCGACGCCCACCTCGGCAACTTCGGTTTCTACGCCTCGCCGGAGCGGGACCTGGTATTCGACCTCAACGATTTCGACGAGGCCCACCCAGGTCCCTGGGAGTGGGACATGTGGCGCCTGGCCGCGAGTGTCTGGATGGCCGGTCGCCAAAACGGCTTGGCCGAGAGCACTTGCCAGGACGCGGTGATGCGCTGCGCGTCGGCGTACAGAGGGCAGATCGGGAGACTGGCCGGGCGGCCGCTCATATCCCGTTCCTACGACCGGCTGGACATCGATCGGATGCGCCTCGAGATGGCGGACTGGTCACTTCGCGCCGAAATCGAACGCGCGGCCGAGGCCGCCCGTTGCCGAACCAGCGACCGCGCCCTGCCCAAGCTGACCCGTGAGCGCGCTGGGACAAGGCGCATCGTCGATCAACCGCCCGTCGTCAGCCACGTGTCCAAAGCCGAGACCGACCGGCTCGTCGCCGGGTTGGAGGCCTATCTCGACACGTTGCCCCCACACTGGCACCGGGTGCTGGGCTCGTACGTGTTCGTGGACCTGGCCCACAAGGTCGTCGGGGTGGGCAGCGTGGGCCTGCGCGCATTCGTCGCGCTCCTGCAGGGCAATGGCCCCGACGACATGATCTTCCTCCAGCTGAAGCAGGCCCGTCGGTCGTGCGTCGCTCGGTTCGTACACGGCGACAAGGCCTGGCACGCCCACCAGGGCCAGCGTGTTGTGGAGTACCAGCAAACTCTCCAGACCGTCAGCGATCCGCTGCTCGGCTGGACCACGGTGGACGGTCGCGACTACTACGTGCGCCAGTTTCGCGACATGAAGGGCGCGATCACGGTGGACGGCATGGACGGCTCGGCCCTGATGGACTACGCGCGAGTCTGCGGCGCACTGCTCGCCAAGGGCCACGCCCGTACGACAGGGGCCACGGTTATGTCCGGCTACCTCGGCAAAGGGGACGCCAGCGACCGCGCGTTGTCGCACTTCGCGCGCGCCTACGCCGACCAGACCGAGGCTGACCACGAGGCACTCGTGCGCGCCGTCAAGTCGGGGCGGATCGCGGCCCAGCACGGGGTCTAGTGGACCGTAACAGCCGAATGAGGACCATCCGACGCCCCAGACCGCCGGGAGCCCTGCGGGCTCTGATGCGCGCGTTCGGGGGCCCGGCGCGCCTCCTCACCCATCTTCAGATGGGATCGTCGTTTCGCCACCCCGGCCTTCGCACCGACGGTCTGGAACGCCGGCCTTCGGGCCTTCGGCCTGGTCCCCATTCGGCCGTTACAGTCCACTAGAGCACCGAGCCTGGGCGGTCGGCGCAGGGTCCACGTGGCAGGCAACGTTTGAAGCGGGGTGAACTGGCCCCACAGCCTAGGCGCCGGTTGGTGCGAGTTCGGACTGAGCCGAAGCTGCTCTCAGCGCTGGGGCAGGTACCGCTTCTCGATCGATGCCACCACGGAGTAGACCGTGTCCACCATGTTCCCGATGTAGAGGCCGCCAGCCTGGGTCAGCAACTGGTACGCGTCCCAGCGGTCGAATCCGTGATCCGCTTCCAGCCACAGGACCAACTCCGCATTGGCGATCCGGGCGGCGTCCTCCATCGGCTTGGCGCTGCCCACCACCATGATCCGGTCCGGCGACTCGATCCGCGGCCACTCGATTCGCCGCCGCTTGATCAGCTCGAACACCACGGTCACTCGCGAGGTGATCTCCAGCGCGACCCCGCACAGCTCCCCCTGCCCCTGGCGGGCGTGCGTGTCACCCGTGTAGACAAGCCCTCCGACGTTCCACACCGGCAGATACACGGTGTTGCCCGGACACACGTCGGGCACATCCATGTTGCCACCGAATGGTCCGGGCGCCAGGGCGGTGATCGCCTCCTGGTCGGGAGCGACGGCCAGCGTGCCCATGAAGGGCCGCCAGTCCAGCTCCACGCCAAACCGCTCGTTGCGCAATCGGCCGTCCTCGAGTCGCCAAATCCAGACCCGCTCGGGCAGCGGTTCCTGGAGAGTGCGTGTGGTGGTCGTCGACGTCAGCCCGCCGAAGTAGGGGATCAGGCAGCTGACCGCGAAGTCGCGAGTCGGCTCGATGGCTTCGATGTGCACGGCCAGCGTGTCGCCGGGCTCGGCGCCCTCCACGTACACAGGCCCGGTCTGCGGGTTGAGAAACTTGGCTCCGGCAAGGGCTCTGCCGGGCAGGTCAGCGGGCCCCTGGATGCGGCTCTCGAAGGCGTCGTCGCACTCGATCGTCACCCTATCCCCGGGCCGGACGCGGGCGATCGGTGCGCGGTATGGGCTGAAGACGTAGCTGTAGCTGTCGGGCTTGACCAGCACCTCAGTGCTCCGCAGCGCCACGTGTGACTCCTCCATGGATCAAGTCCGTTAGCCCTTGACCGCGCCGCCCAGGGTGAATGCCCCGCCCAGGTACCGCGCGACGAAGGCGTACAGGATCATCACAGGCACGGAATAGACGGCGGAATACGCGGCCAGCGGCCCGTAACTCACCGAGCCGTGCTGGCCGAAGAACTGATAGATCGTGACCGAGGCCGGCAGCTTCTCCGGCGAAAGCAACAGGATGAACGGCACGTAAAAGTTGCCCCAGGCGAGGATGAACGTGAACAGCGCAATCACCCCCAGACCGGGCAGCATCAGCGGCAGGACGACGTGGCGCATGGAGCGCAGCATGTTGGCCCCGTCGACGCTCGCCGCCTCCTCCAGTTCGATGGGAACTGCGTCCATGAAGTTCTTGGTCAGCCAGATGGCAAAGGGCAGCGAGCTGGCCGACAGGAACAGCGCCGTCCCCGACAGGCTGTCCACTAGGTTAAGGCGTGTGAACAGGGCGTAGACGGGAACCAAGATCGCCGTGATCGGGAGTGACGAGCAGAAGAGGGAGCCGTAGACGAAAACCGACTTGAAGCGCAGGTTCTGACGGGACAGGGGATAGGAGGCCAGCGTCGCCGTGACGATGGTCAGGAGTGCCGAGCCCACGCTAATCTCGAGGCCGTTGAGCAGCGCCAGCTGGGTGGCCGCCGAGCTGAGAACGCTCACGTAGTTGGCCGCGCTCGGAGGGTTGGGGAGGCGGATGGTGAGGTCGGCGACCGGGTTGAGTGAGGCCAACGCCATCCAGGTCAGGGGGGCGAGGAAGAAGAGCGCGATGGCGAGCAGGACCAGGTAGGCCAGAGCCGAGATGGCCGACTTGCGCCGGATCGGCCGGCGCCTGGACTGCGCGTGGGGACGGACGCCGCCGGCGACGAGGTCGGCCATGGCTAGCCCTCCGCCCGCGTCAAGCGCAGCAGCAACAGCGAGGCGGCGGCGCCGATGAGCAGCAGGACCAGCGACACGGCGGTACCGTACCCGAGGTGATAGAACTTGAACGCCACCTCGTACGTGTAGACAGGCAGCGTCTGGCTGGCATCCCCCGGACCACCACCAGTCATCGCGTAGATGAGGGCGAACACGCCCAGTGTTTGGAGGGTGACGAGGACGAGGTCGGTCGCGATCGGAATCCGCATCAGCGGCAGGATCACGTATCGCAGACGCTGTAAGTACGTGGCGCCGTCGATCGCGGCCGCCTCGACGGTCTCTGGCGGGATGGAGAGCAGGCCGGCCGAGAAAACGAGCATCGAGAATGCGGTCCCGCGCCAGACGTTGGCGATGATGACCGAAGCCATCGGCGCGTTGTAGAGCCAGTCGATGCGGGGCAGATGGAGGGCGTGAAAAGCTTGGTTGACGATGCCGTCGCTCTGCAGCGACGTATACCAGGCAAACGCGGCCACGATCTCGGGCAGCACCCAGGCCGCGATGACCGCACCACCCAGCACCGACCGGAAGATCGCATTGCGTTGGCGCATCAGTAGGGCGAGTAGGAACCCCAGGCCGGCCTGCCCGATAAGGGCCGAGAAGATCAGAAATTCGACCGACAGGGCCACTGAGTGCCAGAAGGTGGGGTCGGTCAGCAAACGCCGGAAGTTGGCCAGGCCCACGAAGTTGGTGGAGCTGGCTCCGGTGAGAGCGAGGTCGGTGAGCGAGAGATAGACGGTGAACACGATCGGGCCGAAGAAGAAGATCCCGAGCAGGATCAGCGCCGGCGCCATGGGCAGGAGCCAGCCGAGGAAGCGGTAGCGCCGCCACCGTGACCGGGCGGGCGCTCTGCCCGCCCGGTCGATGGACGGCTCTCCGACGGACATCACGCGCCCGCCGCCCAGGCCTTGCGGCTACCCACCTTTCAGCCGGTCCCAGCCGGCTGTATCGAACCTTGGCCGACTATCTGCTTGACGCTCTGCGTGTACGCGTTCATCGCGCTCGAGGTGCTCATCTGGCCGGTCATGACCGATTCCATCGCCACCTGGACCGAGTTCGAGACTTGCGGGTAGACCGGGTAGGCCGGGCGGTAGAACGTGACCTTGACAAGGTCGGTGAACACCTTCTGGGTGGGGTTGCCGGCCAGGTACTTGGGATCCGCCGCGACGTCGTTGCGAACGGCGATCTGGCTGGTCGCGATGTCGTAGGCGACCGAGTTGCCCTTGTTGAGCGCCAGCGTGATCAGCTTCCAGGCCAGGTCGGGATTCTGTGACTTCTGGCCGATGGCCAAGGTCCAGCCACCCGACATGCTGACCGCGCCCGGCGGCTGCCCTTTCTCGGTCGGCATCGGGGCCACGCCCAGCGTGTCACTCCATTGCGGCCACGGCTTGGGTCCGTTGGCGATCCAAGTGCCCGGCAGCCATGAGCCGTCGAGGTCGATCGCCAGCTTACTCGCGGGCAGCATCTGTTGCTGGATCACGGTGAAGATGTTGGGGTCCAGCGCCTGCTGGGGGGTGAGCGCGAGGCCCTCCTTGTAGACGGTCTGGACGAAGCCCAGCGCGGACTCGAAACCTGAGCTTGGGGCTACCCACTTCTTGCTGTTCGTGTCGTAGAGGGTGCCGCTGGGAGTGCCGTACAGGAGCATCTCGAAGCCCTGCATCGTGGACGCCTCGCCCGCCGGCTTGCCCGAGTAGACATTGATCGGGGTCACGCCGGGTTCCTTCGCCTTGACTGCCCGGGCTGCGCTGAGCACGTCCCCCCAGGTCTTCGGCTCCCACGGAACAGGGACGCCGGCCTGCTGGAGGAGTGCCTTGTTGTACCAGAGGGCCCGGGTGTCGGTGCCCATGGGCACGCCGTAGGTCTTGCCGTCCAGCCCCTTGGCGGCAGACTTGGCGCTATCCGGGAACTGGGACCAATCGGACCAGCTGTTCAGGTAGCCATCCAGAGGACGCAGGAAGCCTGCCTTGACGTCCGAGTTGATGAGGAACGTGTCCTCGTAAGAGATGTCGGGCGAGGTCGCGGTCGAGCCCTGCATCACGTCCAGCTTCGTGTAGTAGTCGTTCTCCGAGGCCTGGATCGGGATGAGCTTGAGCGTCGTGCCTGGGTTGGCCTTCTCGAAGTCCGTCTTCACGCCCTTGATCCAGACGTCGAACTGGGTGAAGCCGCCGAAAAGCTGGTAGGCGATCTTGATCGTCTTGCCCCCGCTTGAGCCTCCGCTCGAGCATCCGGCCACCAGGAGCAACGTGATCAACGCCACGAGTGAGAGGCGCCGGACATCAGTCGTTCTCACGGTCTGTTTCACCTCCTCGTTCGCGCCCAATCGCTCGGGGCGCGACGACCCGAGCTCCATGGGGCCCGGAAAAACCCACCACCATCGCCGATCGATCGCGTCTTTCCTCTTCTCGCCATCACCTCCGTACTCTGTTCAGGCTGGCGCCGGGCGCCTCTACATCGGAAGCCGTCGCCCGTGGGCCGTCCCACGCAAGGGCCATGTGGCCCAGGGCGCGGTAGGCGCGCAGCGCCGCCTCGTTGTCCACCACCTCGAGCGGCTCGTGGTACTCGCGCAGGGTGCCCACGAACTTGTTCAGGATCTGGCTGGCGCGCCAGGCTTCACCGCCGACGAACACGTGCTCGGGCACGTACTGCCGGCGCAGGCAGCGCATGGTCGCTTCACCGATCAGCACAGGATCGATGTCGGGGAATTCTCGCCTGGCGATCCTCACCGCCTCGGCGGGGAAGGCGTAGGCGTATTGGACCGCTTGTTCCAGTGCGGTGATCAGCGCCTCGTGCCGGCCGAGCAAGGGGCGGAAGACGGAGCGCCGCGTGCAGAGTGCGGAAAGGACGTAGGGACCGAAGAAGTGCGAGAAGTCGAACAGTTCGGTCAGGCCGCGTTCGATGGCCACATCGGCATCGGGCGGAAAGGCGGTGGCGATGTCGCCTCGGCCGGCCAGGACCGCCTCCATTTCCGTCCCGATCGGGACCTCGAGGTGCCGGTAGTCCGCGCCCATCGTCACGTCGTAGAGGAAGCCCAGGTAGTTGAGCACCGCCCACTGCGAGTCCGGCCGTGGCTGCGTCACCACCAGCTTGTCCCGCACCGCTTCCCTGATGAACTGGCGGGGATCGTGCGTGGGCTTCAGGTCCGGGCCGCTGCCGGCAGCGACGATAGCCTGGCCGTTGCAGATCGTCGCCACGACCACGGCGTCCGCCATCCCGCCTTCATAGGCCGCCACGGCGAAAACCGGGTCGTGGATCGAGTAGTCGGCCTCGCCCGAGACGACCTGGGCCCAGGCCTCCGGCCCGCCTCCGCTGGTCGAGATCTGGACGCGGACGCCCTCGGCCTCGAAGAAGCCGGCGTCGCGGGCGATGTAGAGGGGCAGGTAGAGGAGCGAGCGGAAGGCCTGGGCGATTCGCACCGTGTCCCCATGTCCTTGTCCGGCTCCTCGCCCACGTTCTGCGTCGATGACTGCCGCTTCGGCCGATGGTCGGTTCGGGAGTTGGGACTGGGTGGCAACCAGGGTGACGATCGTCGAGGCCGGAAGACCGAGCGAGACCGCGTGGGCGATGAGGGCCGACTCGGACATGTGTCCCTGGCGGAAGTGGGCCGCCAGCTCCGCCACGGTGTCACCGCTGGACAGGCCGACCTCCCTCGTGCGGGCGAAGTCGTCGGCGCGCGAGCGGAGATCGGTAGAGGTGAGGCTGGCGCTGTCGCGCACCTGCAGGCGAAGCAGCAGGTCGGCATCCAATCGGTCCATGACGACGATCGGCGTCAGCGTGATGCTCCCGTCCTCCTGGAGGAGCAGAGCTACCGAATCACCCTCCTGCAGCTCCGCGGCCCGACGCAGCGCGGCGGGCAGCGTGAGCTGGCCGTTGCTCCGGAGCCGCGCGATTTCCGTTGGATTCGATTTTCGCAACTCTTGAGAACTCAGGATCAGCAGATGATGGTCCCGGCCCGTGGCGCTGTCAAGCCCGAGGCGGTGGCACTGCCCCTCGCCACTGCCCAGTTGTTCGGCGGGACGGCCGGGAGGCCATCCCTGACCACGCAGGCGGATGCTTGCCAGTGAAGGCGTGTGTCCGTTTGCTGTCTGCCTCCGAAGTCGACCCGGCGTGACCCACAGCGGCGCGTGGATCCTGTTTGAGATCGACGAACGTCTTGCGGCGTCCCTCGTGCCGGTAGCTGGCGATCTCCTCGGGGCGGACCAGACCCAGATGGTGTTCAGCCGACGCCGATCTCACGGCGGGATCGCCCCGGTTCAGGACTTGGACTAACCCCCAATCGGCCGTAGACACCGCCATCAATCCGGCCACCTACCTGGGGCCGCATCGCAACGCTGTTCAGTCCGGCTCCGGCCCGCTGACGCTACGGAACCCGACCTACATCGCAGCTGCTCGAGGTCCACGAACGTCTCCCGCCGCCCAGCGCGCCGGTAGCTGGCGATCTTCTCGGCCCGGATCAGGCGCCCGATGGCGGTGCGGCTGACGCCGGTCTCGCGGCCGGTCTGCGCTCCCGCCTGCGTCCGCACGAGCTGCGGCATGCCTTCATCACCCCCTGGATGGCGGAGCAGCTCGGGGGCGAGGCGGGTGCAACAGTCGGGTCGTCGGCCGCCGGCGTGCGCTTCGGAGGCAGCCGGCAAACTTTCCACTGCGAATTCGGCCGCCCAGCACGCGGGCTGGGTTTGCCGATCGATGATCGGCCTAGCATGATGTTGCCTGGCCTCGAAGCTGGGGCCGATTGCGCCGAGCGCGCGATCAACCACCGGCTTGACGCGGCTGATGGGATGGCTGAGCGGGATCGACCTCATCAGCCGTGACCGCGCTGAGCCCGCCGAGCTGCCGGAGATTGGAACCGCGCAGGCGGGAGGCCTCCAGGGCGTGAGCAAGACGAAAGTGGGAAGCGGCTGCCGGCAGTCTACAGGCTCGCGCGCATGCGCACGCCCGCGCGGGGGCTCAGGATCGATCGTGCCGGAGCAGAATCAATAACTGTGTCGCGAGTCGCTCTGCTCGTGACGGCGGGTGTGTGTGGGTTCGGGGATCGTGGCGGCGCGCGAACCTTGAACGGCATCCACACGCGGACCTTCATTGGTCGCGCCGAGCTCGGAGAACGGCGGTATTAGTGCTCATGCGATCCCCACGCGCATCGCTGATGCACCCGCCCCCGCGCGGCAGGCCCGCGTCAGCCGATCTGTTCGGCCAGGGCGACGATGATGCCCGCGGGGCCGCGGAGGTAGCAGAGCCGGAAGATGCTCTCGTACTGCGCCACCTCGCCGAGGAGTTCGGCGCCGTGGGCGCGCAGGCGCGCGACGGTGTCGTCGATGTCGTCGACGGCGAACATGACGCGATGCAGGCCCAGCATGTTGGGCGGAGGGTTCTTCGGCTCGGCGCCGGACGCCGCGGGGGAGTGGTACTTGCTCAGCTCCAGCTTGCTGTGGCCGTCCGGGGTCCGCATCACCGCGATGTCGCTCCGGACGCCATCGAGTCCGACGGTGCGGTCCGCCCAAAGGCCTTCGACCTGCCCCTTGCCTTCCAGCTCCATGCCGAGCTCGGTGAAGAACGCGACAGCCGCGTCCAGGTCGTCGATGACGATGGCGACGTTGTCCATCCGTTGAATGGTCATGTCTCCGAGCATAGAAGGCACGGCGAGTGTCCTAGTTGGATGTCAGGGATTCGGCGGTTCCGGCCGCCCGGTCGCCACCGTCATCACGACGTGGCCGTGGAGGTTGTTCGAGTAGCCGAAGTTGGTTCACGAGCTCGGTGGCCGATGATGTTGATCGGGCGGCCTGTGGCCGTGCCGGAGACCTACGCAGCCGGTGGGCACGCGGTCAAGCAGCTGGGCTGAGCACTGAGCTCGACGCGGATGATCGAGGCGCGAAGCGAGGCGCGTCGCGGCGTCACCGATCGCGATTGCCTGATTGCGAGGTTTGGTACACCTCAAGGAGACACGGGGCAGGCTGCGGCGACCTGGCTGAGGGGAGCCGTGTCCGCCATCGACGGTCGGGATTGTATACTTGACCCAGGGTCACGATCACTTATCCTTGTCTTGTGAGTTCTTCTTCGGTTCAGAATCGGGGTTCGCTGCGCGCTTCAACTTCCGATGAACCTCGGCCGGAAAGACGCGTTTTGCAAGCTCGTCAGAGGTCATCTTCGAAG
>JALYZG010000299.1 GCA_030948965.1 Candidatus Dormiibacterota bacterium
CGCGATCCCCCGCGAGCGCCATCGTGCGAATGCAAGACCGGCTCGTCCACGGTTACCGGGACGTCGATAATCGACGCGTTCTCGGCAACCGTCCAGCGCGACCTGCCCCGGCTGCGGGCGGCGATCACCGAACCGCGCTGACCTGCTCAGCGGGCAGTTGGCCTCCGTCCGCTCCGCCGGGAGACGACCGCGCCCAGCGGAAGGGCGCCGCGGCGCTGGCCCGCGAGGGCCAGGAGGTAATCGTCACCGGCATCGCGCGAGAGGCGCCGCGGGTTCGGCGGTCCGCCGAGACAATCGCCGCCGCTCAGCAGCGCGAGGTAGGACATCGCGTCGGGCGTGAGCGGCTCGCTTGGCCGGGCACGGGTAGGCGAGAGCTCGAGTGAGGTCGACCATCAGGCTATCGGATACGACGACCTCGCACTCGCCCGCCAGCCAGCGGATGAGCAACTGGGCCGGCGCGCCGCTAGGTGACAGCAGCGCCGCGATGAATACGTTGGCGAGAACCGCCCTCACCGGGAGCGGCGCGGGAAGGGAGGGATTCGAACCCTCGAGGCAGTTTCACACCACCTACCCGCTTAGCAGGCGGGCGCTTTCGACCACTCAGCCACCTTCCCTGAGCGCCTCTGCGGAGGGCGACCACCAAGTCTAGCCGGTAGCCGGCAGCTTGACGGGCCGCGTGCGGCTTTCTCAGACTTCCCGAGCAGATGGCAGCTCCCGGTGCCTTGGGGGCCGCGGGGGGTTGGGGGCCGGGGCGCAAGCAGGCGTTCGGCGCGGCCCCCGGCCGGCGCAGCGAGGTCTGGTTCACGGTCGCCCGCGGCAACTTGAGCGAGGTCTTCTACCCGTCGGTTGACCGCCCGGTCCTGCTGGGCCTCCGTTTCCTCGTGGCCGCCGCCGGCGCGCCGCCCATCGACGACGCCCTCGAGGCCGCGCACGAGGTCCGCTGGCTGGAGCCGGCCACGCCCGCCTTCCGTGCGGTCAGCCGGCATCCGGAGTACGAGCTGACCCAGGACTTCATCGTCGACCCCGACTCCAGCGCCCTCGTGCTCGCGGTTCGGTTCTCACCCGAGATGCCGGACCTCTTCCTGCACGTTCTGGCCGAGACTCACGGCGTCGGCGACGGCTACGTGCTGGACACGGATCCGCCGACTCTCTTCGCCTCCACGGGCGGCGATTGGCTGGCGATGGTGGGGCCGTTCCGGCGTGGCACCGTCGGCCACCGGCACACTTCGGACCTCCTTGCCGACCTGCGGGAGGGCGGCGGTCTGCTGGCCGCGACGCGGGATCGGACCGAGACCGGTCCGATCAGCCTCGGGGCTGAGATCGGACTTCGCTCCGGCGCCTTCCAGCTCGCACTCGGCTTCGGCTCCGGCGCCGAGGCGGCCGAAGCCGTCGCTGAGGCGGCCCTCGAGCGCGGCGCCCGGCGTCTGCGTGAGGACTTGACGGACGCCTGGCGCATGCTGCCGGACCTCGACCGCAACGTGCTCCGAGTCGCCGGTGACGGCGGGGCCCTGGCCCGGGCCTCGGTCACCGTGCTCCGCTGCCTCGAAGACAAGCGCCGGCCGGGGGCCTTCATCGCCGCGCCGACGGCACCGTGGGGCCTGCCCGGCCAGCGCTACACCCGCGTGTGGCCGCGGGACCTCTTCCACATCGCGTCCGCGCTCCTCGACGCCGGCGACCCTGCCGCCGCTCGCCGGGCGCTGCGTTATCTGGAGTCGACCCAGGCGACGGACGGCTCCTGGGCCCAGAACCAGACGGTGGCGGGGGTTCCCGAGTGGGCCGGACTGGAGCTCGACCAGGTCGCGTACCCGATTCTTCTCGCCTGGCGGCTGGGCATGAGCGGCGACCTCGACCACGACGCCTGGCCGTTCGTCCGCCGGGCGGCCGCTTTCCTGGTCACCCACGGCCCCTCGACGGCCCTCGATCGCTGGGAGGACGCCGGTGGTCTCTCGCCCTCGACGTTGGCGGCGGCGATCGCTGCCCTAGTCGTGGCGGCCGAGTTCGCCGCCGAGGCGGGCGAAGCGGAGCCCGAGCGACACCTGCGCGCGGTTGCCGACTACTGGAACGACTCGATCGAAGCCTGGACCTACCTCCGCGCCTACCGGCACTACGTCAGGCTCTCGCTCGACCCCGACCGCGGGCCCGAACCCGCCGCCCTCGCCTCCCTGGAGTTCCTGGAACTCGTGCGCCGCGGCCTGCGCAGCGCCGACGATCCCCGTGTCGCCAGCAGCCTGACGACCGCGGACGTTCTCCTCTCCGACCCTCTGCCCGGAGGTCGCGGTTGGCGCCGCTATGCCGGCGACGCCTACGGCGAGGACGCCGACGGCCGGCCCTGGGCGCCCGACACACCCGGGCTCGGCCGGACGTGGCCCCTCCTGGCCGGCGAGCGGGCCTTCCAGGCCCTGGCCGCGGGCACGCCCCCGGCCGACCTGGTACGAGCGCTGGAGGGGTGGGCCGGACCGGAGCTGATGCTGCCGGAGCAGGTCTGGAACGCCGACGACCTGCCACAGTCGGACCTCCGCCAAGGGGGCCCCACAGGCGGGGCGGCGCCACTGGGCTGGGCTCACGCCGAGTACCTCCGCCTGCTCGTGGCAATCGCCGGAGAGCGCATCGCCGACGTGGTCGAACCAGCGCGCCGGCGCTACCAGGGCGGCGGGCCGCAGAATCCAGCCACGATCTGGAGCCCGGTCCACCAGATCCAGACGTTCCCGACGGGCCGCGCGGTGCTCCTCCAGCTGGCCAGTCCGGGCACGGCCTACTGGTCGATCGACCGACGGCCGGCAGCGGAGTCGGCCAGGACACGCGATACCGGCCTCGGCTGCTGGGTGGTGGTGATGCCGCTTCAGGACCTGTCCACGGGGACGCGGGTGAGCTGGAGCGCCCGCGCGGCCGACGGCAGCGAGGCGGTGCCGGTGAGCGAGCTGACCGCGATCGATCGCGCGGCCCGCTGAGGCCTACTCCTCCTCGTCCGCCAGGTCGATGCGGAGGTCGTCGCCGGGGTCGTCGTCGAACTGGCTGTGCAGCTCGCCGCAGTCGGCGCAGCGGTAGAACTCGCCGACGAAGCCCTTCTGCCAGACGGAGTAGCTGATGACCCCCGGGTCCTCGACGAAGACCTCCTGCTCCAGCCGCCACACCACCTGCTCCCAGCCCCCACGCTCACCGGAGAGCTGCTCGTCGAGCACGATGAGGCAGTACGGATGGGGTTCGCCCCAAACCATGGAGACCTCGCCCTGGCGCTCCTCCTCCTGGTTCACGATCGACCACTGCTCGGCGCTTGAAGCGCGCGTCGAGCGCACGAGGTGAAGTCCCTGCCAGAAGCGCTCCGCGGCCTCACGCTCGGCCTTGTCGTGCTCGGCCTGGGCCTCCTGGAACGCGCCCCACATCCGCATCAGGTGGTTGCGGAAGCGATGGTAGGTGGGGAGGAGGCGAGGCTGCGACTTGGGCGACCCCAGGATCTGTTCGAAGGTGTGCTCGAAGGCCGCCTCCACCCGCTCCTGGCGGTCGGCCAGGTCGGGCGACCAGTTGTCGTCCTCGGAGAGGCGCATCGACTCGTTGAGAACAACCTCGAAATCCAGCCAGTCCTCGCCGAACTCGGGCACAAACACACTCTCGACGATGTCGGCCAGGCGGTGCTCCTCGAGCAGGGCCGGGGTCACCCGGCCACGGGCGTCCGGCCAGCCCTTCCAGCCCATGACGTTGTGGATCCAGTAGTCGAATACCGTCACCGCGTACTGCAGTGCCGCGGGCGATGCCCAGAGCCCGGCGGGCCAGCTCCGCCGCCCCGATCGCACCTTGTTGTAGAGGGAGATGACCTCCTCGTCGTCCAGGAACTGGGTGCTCATTCCAGGCTCATTCTAGGAAGGCCCCCCAACGCCCCGGAATAGCCCCCGCGAGGCGGTGGGTAGTATCCGGCTGAGATGGCATTCACCCCTGAGCAGGTCCAGAGATACGCGCGGCATCTGATCCTCCCCGAGGTCGGCGGCGCGGGCCAACGGAAGCTGCTCGACACCAGCGTCCTGCTGCTCGGCGCCGGCGGCCTCGGCTCACCGGCCGCTCTGTACCTGGCGGCGGCCGGCGTGGGCCGGCTCGGCATCCTCGACTTCGACGACGTCGACGCCAGCAACCTGCAGCGTCAGATCCTGCACGGCACGGCTGACGTCGGGCGGGCGAAGGTCGACTCCGCCGCGGATACGATCCAGCGCCTCAACCCGGACGTCGAGGTGGTGAAGCACAGCCTCCACATCAACTCGGAGAACGCCCTGGACGTGTTCCGGCCCTACGACGTCATCGTCGACGGGACCGACAACTTCCCCACGCGTTACCTCAGCAACGACGCCGCCTACCTCCTGGGCAAGCCGTTGGTGCATGGCGCCATCTACCGCTTCGAGGGTCAGATGGCGGTCTTCGATGCGGCCCGAGGCACCGGCTGCTACCGCTGCCTCTTCCCCCAGCCGCCGCCGCCGGGGGCGATGCCGAGCTGCGCCGAGGCCGGCGTGTTCGGGGTCCTGCCCGGCATCGTGGGCTCGATGATGGCCTTCGAGACGATCAAGCTGGTCCTCGGCATCGGCGAGCCGCTGATCGGCAAGCTGCTGATCTTCGAGGGCTACGACATGAGCTTCCGCAAGGTCAACCTGCGCCGCAATCCGGACTGCCCGCTGTGCGGCGACCGACCCACGGTCACCGGCCTCATCGACTATGAGGTGTTCTGCGGGGCGCCGGCGCTGGAGACGTCGGAGGCCACGCTCACGACCGTCTGAGCCAAGTCCAGGTTCGGCCCACACGCCGGGCTATCAGCTTCTGCCCGGCCGCCTACACTCGGTCGAGGAACATGCAGGAACCGCGGCCCACTCGACCCCGGATGGCACCCGGCTACCTCGACCCGGCGATTGAACCGGACCTTCTCTCCTGGAGCTGGGCGGAGGAGCGACTCCTGCGCGCACGCACCTACTGGGTGGCGACGACGCGCGCGGACGGACTGCCGCATTGCCGCCCGGTCTGGGCCGTTTTCCTGGCCGGCCGGATCTGGTTCAGCACCGCTGGCCGGATCGCCGAGAACATCCGGCACCGGCCCGACGTGAGCTTGAACCTCGACAACGGCGACGAGTGCGTCATCGTCGAGGGAGTGGCCGAGGCCGTCACCGACCCCGCGGCGATGCGCGACTTTGCCGCGGTCTACGGTCCGAAGTACGGATGGGACGTGGGCAACGATGTCGAGGGCCTCTACGCCGTCCGGCCGCGTGTCGCTTTCGGTTGGCGGGTCACCGCGGACGCCGGCTCATTGACGCGGACCGCCACCCGTTGGCTGTTCGCTGAGACTTCCTCCCCAACCCTCCCCGCAGAGGGGAGGGAGACAGATGGCGGCGGCCCAAGGTGATTCAACTCGACCGGGGCGACACGGCTGGCCTGGAGAACGCCCGCGCCCTCATCCGCGACCTGGGCTCGGTGCTGGTGGCCTACTCCGGGGGCGTCGATTCGACCCTGCTCCTGAGGCTGGGGTTGGAGGAGCTGGGGCCTGAGCAGGCCGTGGCGGCCCTCGCCTCCTCGCCCGCCTACCCCGAGACCGAGCAGCAGGCGGCGCGCGAGCTGGCCGCCCGGCTGGGAGCGCGACTGGTCGAGGTCCAGACCCGGGAGACCGACCTCCCCGCCTACCAGGCCAACCGGCCCGACCGCTGCTTCCACTGCAAAGAGGAGCTGTTCGCCACCCTGGAGCCGATCCGTGAACGCATGGGCCTGCGCCATCTGGCCTACGGCGCCACCGCCGAGGACGAGGACGACCACCGCCCAGGGCATGGCTCGGCAGTCCGCCGCGGGGTGCGCTTCCCGCTCCTCGAGGCCGGCCTGGGCAAGGCCCAGATTCGCGCCGCAGCGCACCGCCTGGGGCTGCCCAACTGGGACAAGCCCTCGTTCGCCTGCCTCTCCTCCCGCATCCCGACCGGGACGGCCGTCACCCCGGAGACATTGCGCCGGATCGAGGCGGCGGAGGCCGCCGTGACCGCGCTAGGCTTCCGCCAGGTGCGGGTCCGCCACCACGGGGACGTGGCCCGTATCGAGGTCGACCCCGCCGATCTCGATCGGCTCCTGGCCCTCCGCGGGCAGATCGTCGCGGGCGTGCGGGGGGCGGGCTACGCGTTCGTGGCGCTGGACCTGGAGGGCTACGCCACCGGCAGCCTGAACCGCACCTGGAGGTCTCGCACCGGCCCGGCCCACTCGGCCGGCTGACTTATCGCCGCCAGGAGCGGACACTTCCCCGAATGACGACCGTGGCCTGGGACCACGACGCAAGGGCGCTGCGCCTCATCGACCAGACCCGCCTGCCCGAGATTGAGGTCTACGTCAGGTGCCGTACGTCGGCCGAGGTGGCCGCGGCGATCCGGGCGATGGTCGTGCGCGGCGCCCCGGCGATCGGCGTGGCCGCGGCCTACGGCGCCGCGCTGGCCGCTGCCGAGGAGCGGCCAGAGGCGGGTCGGGCGCTGCTGCGCGCTGCCCGGCCCACCGCTCGTGACCTTTTCTGGGCGGTGGAGCTCGTGGCCAGGGCACCGACCCCGGAGGCCGCGCTGGGTGCCGCCCACCGCCTGGCGCGCGAGTCCATCGAGGCCTGCCAGGCCATGGGCCGCCACGGCGCCGCGCTGCTGCCCGATCATGGTCGGATCGTCACCATCTGCAATACGGGCGCCCTGGCCACGGTGGACTACGGCACGGCGCTGGGCGTCGTCCGCACCGCCCACGAACTGGGCCGCAATCCGTTCGTCTTCGTACTGGAGACGCGGCCTCGGGCCCAGGGCGCGCGCCTCACGACTTGGGAGCTGGACCGCCTGGCCATTCCGCACAAGCTCATCGCTGACGGCGCGGCGGGCCTGCTGCTCCAGCGGGGCATGGTGGACGTGGCCCTGGCCGGGGCCGACCGCGTCTGCGCCAACGGCGACGTGGTCAACAAGGTCGGCACCTACCCGCTCGCGCTGCTCAGCCGCGAGCACGGCGTCCCATTCTACGCGGTCGCGCCGACCACCACCATCGATCCTGACACCGCGGAGGGAGCGTCTGTGACGATCGAGGAACGGGACCCGGCCGAGGTCACCACCTTCGCCCCTGCCGGCACCGCGGCCTGGAATCCGGCCTTCGATGTGACCCCAGCGCGGCTCGTGACCGCGCTCGTCACCGAGACCGGCGTGCATCGGCCGGGGGAGGCTCGATGACTCGGCCGCAAGCCCGCATCGGTGTGATCGGCGGCTCCGGCCTCTACAGGCTGCTGGACGATGCGGAGGCCATCGAGATGGACACACCCTTCGGCCGCCCCAGCGACCGCATCGCCGTGGGCGTCGTGGCGGGAGTTCCGGTCGCGTTCGTGCCCCGCCACGGGGGCCGCCACACGCTGCCGCCGGCGGCCATCAACTACCGGGCCAACCTCTGGGCCCTGCGCGAGCTGGGCGTGACCCGGGTCCTCGGGCCCGCGGCGGCCGGCAGCCTGCAAGCCCACGTCAGGCGCGGCGACCTGGTCGTCTGCGACCAGTTCGTGGACCGGACCCACGGCCGCGCCGACACGTTCTACCGGGACGGGCCGGAGGTCGCCCACGTCGCGGCCCCCGACCCCTACTGTCCGGAACTGCGTGCCCTGGCCATGACCCGGGCCCGGGAGCTGGGCTTCGATGTGCACGAGCGTGGCACTGTTGTCGTGATCCAGGGGCCGCGCTTCTCCACGCGGGCGGAGAGCCGCTGGTTTTCGGCCATGGGTTGGGAGGTGGTGAACATGACCCAGTACCCGGAGGCGATCCTGGCCCGGGAGCTGCAGCTCTGCTATGTCAACATTTCCCTGATCACGGACTACGATGCCGGGCTGGAGGGCGATGCCGACGCGATCCCGGTCTCCGTGCAGGACGTCGAGCGCTTCTTCGCCGAGAGCATGGAGCGGGTGCGGCAGCTGATCTTGGCGCTCGTGCCCGCGATCCCCGAGGCGCGCTCCTGCCCCTGCGCCGCCGCGATGCAGGGAGCGTTCATCGGCGCCTGACCGCGATCACGGAGGGGACCCAGGTTCCCCCCGTGGGCCCTCCCTCCTGACCCACCCCACGAAATCTGCGATTTCGCGGGGAACCCCGGAGACGCTGGCGCGCGCCTAGCGGGGCGAGTCGGGGAGAATCAACTCATTCGGCCCAGCAAAGCCGGGCCTACGCCTGTCGCCCTGGTTTTGGACGCGTTGTCTCCTTGACGCAGGTCGCCGCGCCGGCCAGCGAGGGATGCGAACCTGCGGCGGTGCCGTCGGCTGGGATGACCTGATAATGGCAGGGCCTTGCGCCAGCCGATCCTCTATGCCGACCAGCTCTGGCGCAGCCAGAGGTTCTATCCCATCGGGCTGGTCCTGATCGGGATCGTAATCACGATCATCTCCCTCACGGTCCCGGCCTGGCGGTCGGCCCGTTCTGGATTCAGCCTCGGCGGCGTGTACATCAACTACAACGCTGTCTGGCTGGCCTACATCCCGGCCGGGATCGCGCTCGCCGGCATTTTCCTCTACAACCGCTGGCGCAGCCAGGCGGAAGTCACCGAGGAGGCGCTGGTCGTGCGCAAGACGTTCACCGCTGTGCCGGTAGCCTTCGAGCTGATTCGCGGGGTGCGGGTTCAGCCCCTGAGCGTCCACTTCCCGGATTCCCGCAAGCGCTACGTCCGGCCCATGTTCCGGGCCCTGATGCCCAAGCCGGCGCTCTTCCTGCGCCTGCGCGCCGAAGACCCGCGTACGCCGGACCTGGTAAAGCGCCTGGGTGGCCAGCTTGCCTACGGCGACACCCTGGCGCTGCCCATAGCCGACCCGGACGCGATGTCCTGGGAGGTCTCATCGCGCCTTCCGCAGCGGGTGGGCGTCAACCAGGGGGGGCAGCGCCGGAAGAAGCGGGCCCGGTGACGGTCGAGGCCCCGCCCGCTCCGCCCGCTCCGGTGGGCGCCGGTCCGATCCCGCCCGCGAGTCCGCAGGAAACGACGTCGCACGGCTGGCTGGCCCGACTGCACCTGGCCCGGGCGGACCTTCTCGCCATGGTCGCGCTCCTCCTGGTCGCGTTCGTCCTTCGCTTCTTCAGCCCGATCCTGCCGGACTTCCTGGCCCATCCCTTTTCCGGGCCGCCGATCACCAACTGCGTCTCGAACACGCCCGTCGACGCCCACGGCGGCCGCGGCACCCTCTGCGGCCTGGCCTACCCTTACCAGCCCAGCGGCGCCCCGGCGGGTCAGCCGCCGAGCCCGCCGCAGGGCCAGGTGTTCGACGAGATCTACTTCGCGGTCTTCGCCCACGACGACCTGACCGGGGTCTCCTACTTCGACCCCGAGCCGCCGCTGGCGAAGGAAGTCATCGCCGCCGGCGAGTGGCTGGACGGCTGGTGGCGGGCGACATTCGAAGGCGCCTCGGGGAACTACGCCGACCTGGGCTTCAACACGTTCGGCTGGCGCCTCTCGAGCGCCGTCTTCGGCACACTCTGCGTGCCGCTCATGTACCTGCTGGCGCTCCAGCTCTGGCGCGACCGGCGCTTCGCCGTGGCCGCCGCCACCCTCGTCTGCTTCGACGGCATGTTCTTCATCCAGTCGCGGATCGGGATGATCGACGTCATCCCCATCTTCCTGATCCTGCTCGCGTACACGATGTTCCTCATCCACCTCCGGGCCCGGACCGAGCGCGATGCGCTCGTGACGCTGGTGCTGACCGGCTTTTGCTGCGGGCTGGCGGTGGCTTCGAAGTGGATCGCGCTGGCCGCCCTGGCCAGCATCGTCTTCTTCCTCGTGATGTGGCCTCTGGCTCGCCACCTGCGCATCGGCCTCCGGCGCTGGAGCTGGGGCCCGCTGCCCGGCCCGGCGCTGCCCGGCGGGGCCAGGGCTGGGCTCTACGCGGGTCTCGGCATCCTCGCCTTCCTCGTCCTGCCGGCGGTGATCTACCTGGCCAGCTGGTTCCCCTTCTTCACGCGCGGCCAGTTCCACACGCTTGCCGACGTGGTCCGGTACAACCGCGAGGCGTACATCTACCACGCCACGTTGACCGCCACCCATCCCTATGGCTCGGCCTGGTTCTCGTGGCCGTTTCTGGTCCGGCCGGTCCTCTACTACTTCCAGTACCAGGGCCTCGGCGTCGACGCTGCCGGCCGGCCGCTGGTGGCGGGCATGGTCGACCTTGGCAACCCCCTGATCTGGTGGGCGAGCATCCCCGCGGTGCTCTCGCTGCTCTACTTCGTGCTGCGCCACCGCAGCTGGCCCGCGGCCGTGATCCTCGTCGGCTTCGTCAGCCAGTACCTGCCCTGGGCGCGCGTGACGCGCGTCATCTTCCTCTACCACATGTTCGGCGGCCTGATTTTCATGGTCCTGGCCCTGGCTTTCGTACTGGCGCGTATGAGCCGGGCGGGGCCGCTGGAGATCGAATTCTTCGGCGACCGCCGCGTCCTCCAGACGAGCTGGATCCTGCCCGTCTTCCTGGCCGCGGTCGTGCTTCTCTTCCTCTACATGTACCCGGTGTGGACAGGGCTGCCGATCTCCGACACGTCGTATCTCGGCGGCTTCCCGGCGGGGAAGATGTGGTTCCGCAGCTGGATCTGACGGCGGCCGGTGCGCGGGTGGGCCGGAGCCGCGGCACGTGGCTCCTCGGCGGTCTTGCGGCCGCGTTGGGGGCAGCCCTGGTCCTGGCGGCGATGGGTTGGGCCGGCCTCCTCCTGGCCGCCTGCGTGGCGGCGGGCTATGGGCTGACCCATCTCAGCGGGCTGGAGCTGAGCCTGGAGGAGCGCATCGCCTTCGGCGTCGTCATCGGAGCCCTGGCCGTGTCGGTGGCGACCCTCCTCGTCGGGCTGGCGGTGGGCCTGACCGCGCTCAGCGTCGGATTCGCGGCGGTGACGGCCCTGGCCGCGTCCGCCCCGGGCTGGGCCCGAGCTCGGCGAGCGCTCGGCGCCGAGCTGGCGGACGCGCGCGAGCGCTGGTGGCGGCACGAGCCGTGGCCGCTTTGGCTCCTGCTCTTGATCACCTGGCCCTACACGCTCCTGGTCCTGGGCCGGGCCTACGCCTACACCGACCACGGCCTCGTGGCGGGGAACATCGGCGTCTACGCCGACTGGGCGGCCCACCTGACGTACGCCGGCTCCTTCGCCTACGGGGCCAACTTCCCGCCCCAGTTTCCGATCGCCCCCGGTCACCGCCTGGCCTACCCCTTCCTGACCGACCTGCTGGCCGGCGCCCTGGTCCCGCTCGGCACCTCGCTCACGTCGTCCCTGGTCCTGACCAGCGGCCTTTTGGCCCTCGCCTTTCCAGCCGTCATGTACCTGGCCGGGGTGCGCCTCCTGGGCAGCAGGGGCGCCGCCGCGCTGGCGGTGGCCGTCTTCGCTCTGAGCGGCGGCCTCGGTTTCGTTCTCTTCTTCGGCGACGTGGCGCGGCTGGGACCCGCCGCCCTGGAGCACCTGCCCCGCCTTTACACGCAGAACGGCGCCGCCAACCTTGTCTGGCTGAACCCGGTCCTGGCCTGGATGATCCCGCAGCGCTCGGTGCTCCTCGGCTTCAGCCTGGCGCTGCTGGTGATGGCCCTCCTCTGGACTTCCCTCTCGCGGCCGTCGCCGGCGTGGGCGCCGTTCGCGTTCTGCGGAGTGCTCGCCGGCCTGACACCACTGGCGCAGCTCCACGCCTACGGCACGATCGTGGCCCTGGCCGCGTTCTGGGCCATCGCCTCGCCGCGCCGCGACTGGGCCGCCTTCTTCGTCCCGGCCCTGGCCCTGGGTCTGCCCCAGGCCGCGTGGCTGGCTGGAGGCGGTGCCGCCAATCTGCGCTGGCAGTGGTGGTGGCTGGCGAACAGCGGCGGCCACCAGGACGGGCCGGTCTGGTTCTGGCTCAAGAACACCGGGCTCTTCATCCCGGCGCTGGCGGTCGCATTCTGGTGGCGGCCGGTGATCTCGCGGCGCCTGGCCCTGCACCTGGCCCCGATCTGGCTCTGGTTCCTGGTCCCGAACCTCCTCCTCTTCCAGCCCTGGGACTGGGACAACACCAAGTTCTTCGCCTACTGGGCGCTGTTCGGAGCCCTGCTCGTGGGCGCGCTGCTGGCCCATCTGCTCGGCCGCGGCGGCTGGGCCCGGGGCCTGGCGGTGGGCGTGGCTCTGGCCCTCGGGCTCGCCGGGGGCCTGGACCTGGCCCGCTCTCTCGACCCCACCGTCAGCAGTGCGACGTTCACCGACAAGGGTGGGGTCGAAGCCGCGGCCTGGGTGCGCACGCATACCAGTTCCACTGCCGTCTTTCTCGTCGCCCCCGACCACAACGAGCCGATCCCCGGCCTGGGCGGCCGCCGAGTCGTCTCCGGCTACCCCGGCTGGATGTGGACCTACGGCCTGCCCGACTGGTTCGCGCGTTCGGAGGACGCCAAGGTGATGCTGCAGGGCGGCGCCGGCACCGCGGCTTTGGTCGCCCGCTACCACGTCGACTACGTGGTGCTCGGCCCGCAGGAGACGGGCGAGTTCGGGGCCAGCGCGCAGTACTGGAACTCGGCCGGGACCCGCGTCTACACCCGTGACGGCTACGTCATCTACCGCGTCGGTGCCGGCGGCCTCTGAGCCTTCGGCGTCCGCGCCGTCTCTGCGCGAAGCGCCGGCATGGGTCGCGTGGGAGTGGGCTGCGGTCGGTGGCCTGCTGCTCCTGGCGCTGGCCCTTCGCCTCCACGACTACACCCTGGCGCCGACCTTTACCGACAATGCCGACGAGGTCCAGTTCACGTGGGCGGGGATGAACCTGCTCCTGCACGGCGACCCCTACACCTGGGAGCTGCCCGGGCTCGGCTACCTGGGCCAGGTCCCTTTCGCCGCCTTTGGCACCCACTACTATCTGACCCACCACTGGTTGGCGCATCCACCGCTCTTCAGCCTGGTCATGGGCTCGTGGGCGGTGCTCCTCGGCGACCGGTCACTGGACCAGACGACAGCCGCGCAGGTGCGGATTCCGCCGATCCTCTTCAGCTGCCTGGCGGTCTTTCTCGCCTACCTCTTGGGCCGGCGCGTGCTGGGACGGCCGGCGGCCCTGCTGGGCGCAAGCCTGCTGGCCGTGGCCCCGGCCGCGGTCCTGCTCGGTCGCGAGCCCGAGACCGAGTCCTTGCTGGCGCTGCTGCTGCTGGCGGCGCTGCTGCTCAGCCTGCGCTTCGCCGGGGGCGCGGGCGGCCGTTGGACGTTTTTGGCCCTCTGCGCCTGCGCCGTGGCTGCCCCCCTGGTCAAGCT
>JALYZG010000003.1 GCA_030948965.1 Candidatus Dormiibacterota bacterium
CTCCAGGTCTATACGCCACGTGGACCACACGGTTACGAAGCAAATACAGCGACGTCCAGTAGCGCCCGACAGCCTGCGTACTTGTAAGGTCCCAGCTCCCACCCAGCCGAGGTTGCAGTTCTCCATGAAGTAGTGACCTATAGGGCAGTTCTGCTGTGACTTTCGCATTGATCTCTGCCGCCGTCTTCCCCTCGTCTACCATCAGCCCACGCAGCAGGTCGTACATCATGCTCTCGGTCGCGGTCTGGAGACTCACGACGCAGTCTGCGTAGTCCCCGCGCTGGTGGAATGCCCTTAGGGCGCGACTATGCCAGACATTTGCAAGCAAGAACAACCTGCCACCTAATAGGTCCCCGAACATTGCATCAAGCTGCGGCTGCATCGCCTCCACTGGCTGTGGCTGGAGCGGAGGGCGCCACGACTCAGGGTGCATAAGCAATTCACCCACACGGACCCATTGCCTATCGGCCGTCCACGCTCCGCAAAAGACAACAGGTCCAATCTCCCTCGTCGACACTTCGCGAACGTTCCAGTCGTCCACCGCCAAGTCGAGCCCAAGAAGGAAGAAGTTAAGAACCGCGAGCCCTCGATGGAACGCGTAAAATGGGTCGTCTGCTGATTCCGACTCGAGGCGACCACCCGGTGTCTCCAACGTGACCCACTGTTCGTACGCTCCTGGTAATGATGGCCAATCGGGCATCCGAATTGCATCTTCTCGATCCCCGAAGAAGCTTCGTAATGCTTCGGTGCCATGATGGGGCCACATCTCGAGTCCGCTCATCAGCTGGTTGTGCAGCCGTACTCCAACTCGCGGCGTGTTGCCAAAGTGCGCCACATCGTCTGGATCCGCCCATGCCTCATTCAGAGGCACCGTGTACCGCCCTCCAGCAACAAGTCCCAACGTGAATGGCAACTTGAATGTGAAGGTCAGGATTTGCGGTCCTGCTGGTAAGCCTGAAGGTGGCCTGCTCTCCAGGCGAGCGGGTTCAGGTCGGGTAGGATCGTATGGCGTGAAGTTAAGGATGTCGACGTCCGAGATAGGGACGTATTCTACCGTTCCCAGTTCTTCAGTCCATTTGTGGCACTGGCCCCATTTTGTCCCCGGCCGGTCGCATGGGCATTCGTCGTCATCAGCAAGGCCTGTCAGCCGCTCGGGGTCCTTCCATGCTCGCCATATGAGCGCTGAGGATCGGCGCATGTCGTCCTTGAGTGATGGTGCATATCGGTTGACCACGGAGTCCACGGCAGTGAGCAGAGCCGCTGAGGCGGTGTACAGCGCGTCAGCTACACCCTCCGGCCCCTGGCCGAGATTGACCATCAAGGTGTTACCTTTGTCTCCGACCTCGCGAACCATCCGGAAGGACTGATTGGCGATTCCTGTACCTGACGCCATGCCGGACGCCCAGTCAACCTGGACACCAAAGCCACGCAGCTGCAGAGACTCGAAATCGTCCTCTGCGTCGGCGGCGAGGTCGTCGATGAGCTCTCTCAAGGAAGCGTGCCCAGTCCAAAGGCCGCCTGAGTCAGAGCCGAATAGGGCCTCGGCCTCTGCACGCCCGGCCGCGTTAAGGTAGTCCTCGGTTGGAAGCCCTCTCCATAAGCCCAGACGCCGTCGCTCCTCAACATCCCGCTGTAGTCCGTACCTGGCATGGAGACTAGCCCTCCGATCGATGGATTGACCTTGCCTGTCCGCCCACAGAACGATGAGGCTGGATTGCGCCACGATGGCAGCGAGAGATTGCGCAGGTTGACCATACCCGGTGGAAGCTAGCTGGACGCACGCCCTGAACGTCTTCACTGCGCGGCCGAACTCCTCGAATACCGCGACAGGCATTGGACTTGCGTCGGGAGCCGTCGGGTGGAGCGGCTCCTCGCCAACGGCGAGCTTCTGATCGGCGAGGCTCCTCGCCAACCCGGCGAGGCGCTCGCACGCAGCAAGCTTGCGCTGTAGACTCAGCCGGTCACTGGGTTCAATCCACAGAGGGAATGGTGAGTCCACCGGCCAATTCTCGCCGAATCCTTCGGCAGCCCCTGTTGTCCCCACCCCCCTTGCCCTGTCACCTAACCGTCGGCAACGGTTCTCCGAGCTCCCTGAGCTGAGCTCGTGCCGCCGCTAGGGCCGCCTGAGCCTTTTCGACGGGTCCCGCCTGGCATCGCTGCCAGCAGCCCCACCTTTGCGCGTTGGTAGTAGACCAGCTCCACCTGCGAGATCGTCTCGCCACGGCTCCGCCGCTCCGTCAGGTCATTCGGCTACCCGGCGATACGGACGATCTCGCGGCCGACGTTCATGCCCTCCGTCACCGCTCGACCTCTAGTCCGGTTTCCTCGGCCTCATCGCCGTCCCTCAGCGCCGTCACGGCATCGTCCACCTGAGCCCAGGACACGTGGACCTCCGGCACTCCGGTCGCAGCTGCGATCCGGCCGGCATCCTCCTGGACCTCCGGCATGACGCGTGGGTCCGTGAAGCCGGTCAGCTCTGTCACCAGCTCCGGCGTCTGCATCGTTTGCTCGGCGCCTGCCAGCCTCGATTCCAGGTCGTCCAGCGCGCGGCCCAACAGCACGTCGTAGCCGGACTCCTTCGGCAGCGGCACCGTGAACCGCCAGGCGTGGAACCAGGCGGTCGCCGCTTCTCGGAGGGCCGGTGTTGGTGCGCCGCTCACTAGCGCGTCGCCCATCAGAGCCCCCCTGCAGCCGCGATCAGGCTGCCCCCGGCTCGCGCGCCTCGGCCCGCTTGAGGCCGACCATGATCGAGGGCAGCTCCCCCGACCTGTTGCTCTCGACGCTCAGCTCCACACCCTCGCGGCCAGGCTCAAGGCCATGACGGAGGACCGTGGCCTTGGCAGGCCGGAACCAGCCGTGGCGGCCGCGCGCCTGGAAGTCGAAGGCCCGGCCCTCCTCGCCCTCCCAGTCGAGTTCGATCTCCCACTGGAAGGGGCGCCCGTTGCAGTCCAGCCGGGCGGTGGTCCTGGGTCTCACCACTCCTCCCGTGGCGTGCTCGATCGGTTCACAGGCCCCTGTTGGCCGTTTGGCAGTGATCCGGACCGTTGCCTGTACATCACGAGTCTTGGTCCAGCTCCACGAACCGCAAGCACCGATCGTCCCAGCCGAGGAAGCGAGCCGAGCCGACCGCTCCGTGGTCGGTCCAGCGGTTCTCGCACACCTCGTACCAGCCGGCGATCGCGCCAGGAACCAGATACATGCGGCCGCCGCAGACTGAGCACGACTGCGGCAGTCGCCGCGGATCAACCGGCTGATCGCGGCTCACGGCGCCCGTCGCTCCGAGCTCGTCAGATGCCAGCCGAAACAGATCGGACAGCGGTAGGCGCGCGCCTCGTTGCGCCATCTCAGGCCCGCCTCCGCCCACAGGCGACGGGCGTGACGCAACTCGCTTGTGGCCTCGGCCTTGCGTGAGTACCGCGTCTTCACGCAGAGGGCGAAGGAACTCGCCTTCACGCCGCCCTCCTCCCCCGCCGCTCGGCAGGGCGAAGCGAGCGCACCCTGCGATCGGGCTGCGACTGCCGGCCAACCGGACCACCGCGGAGGTCACCCCACTCGTCGCCCGACTTCCAGCGCCGACCACAGCCCAGGCACCGCCGCAGTCCCCGTCCCAGCCGGACGGATTGGCGGGCACCGCAGTCGGGGCAGCCGCGAATGTAGCCGTCAGTCATCGGCGATCTCCCCTTGGGGCTGGGGCACGCCAGGGACACCGATGATGAGGCGGGACCACGCCAGTGAGGACTCCCACCATGGGTGCCTCATGCCGCCCTCCACGACCCGAGCGCCCGCTGCGCGATCTCGACGCCGGCCGCAGCACAGGCCCGCGTAGCCTCATCCAGCTCGCGCAGAGCGCCGGCGTAGCGGAGCTCGGCGGCGTGGATCGACTCCATGGCCAGGTCCAGGTCGCGACCTGCCCGCAGCGCCTCGCGGTAGCGCTCGCCGAACTCGTGGAGCAGCGCCTGGCGCTCGGACGCGCAGCTGACCCCGTCAGCGCTCACCACGCCCCTCCCAGCCAGGCGCCCGGGCCCATGAAAGGCAGCTCCGCTCTCATCGCCGCCCACGTCGGCAGACCGACCAGCCGGACGACCAGGAAAACCAGGGCCAGTACGGTGACGAGCTCCACGGCCCTCCCCGCCA
Organism: Candidatus Dormiibacterota bacterium; assembly: GCA_030948965.1. GTDB lineage: Bacteria > Chloroflexota > Dormibacteria > Dormibacterales > Dormibacteraceae > JALYZG01. The sequence goes on from JALYZG010000003.1 coordinate 4,135, forward strand.
ACGACGCCTGCACCACCGCCGGCAGCCAGTGGGGCCGGAGCCGCCGGCGGCGGAAGGGCCACAGCAGCGCCATCGGGCTGGGGTTGGCGAGGTCCGCTGCCAGGTGCGAAAGCCAGGCGGCTAGCGTGACTCCGACCGCCGCCAGCGTCCCCGCCGGCAGGAGGGCATGGATTCCCAGGCCGACCGCTCCCGACACCACCGCGCCAGCCGCGAAGCTGTGCGTCGGTCCGCGATGGGGAATGCCCAGGCGCAGGTCCCAGTCGGGCAGCCGAGCGATGATGGCGCCGGCGACGGCGCAGGGGATGACCGGCTCGCGCGTCAGGGCCGCGACCGGGAGGGCGGCGGCGGCGCCGATGACGGCGTGGATGGGACCTGTCATGCCCGCGTGCCGCCCGCCCGTTCGGACAGCCGGAACACGACTGGAGCGAAGTGGGGCCTGGTGTAGCCGCCCTTCGGGACTCGCCGAGCCAGGGGCATCTTCACCGGCAAGGCGCAGCCGTCGGCGAAGTAGATGAGCGGGTTGGCCGCGATCGTGGTCACCTCGCCGCTCGCCCGCAGACGCTGGACGATGTCGGCCACCTCGCGGCTGACGCCGAAGGCGAACCAGACGTTGAGCTCCTCCCAGCCCAGCTCCAGATCGCCTTGGACGGGCAGCCGCTCCCCGAGCAGGCGCTGGATCTCGGCGATGCTCACGTGATCCCGCTCTTCGACCAGGGCCACCACCGCTTCCTCGTAGCGGCCGGCGCCGACCAGCTCCTCAGGCCGGGTCTGGCGCATGACGGTCGAGCCAGGATGCTGGTGCATCAGGCGGCCTCCGCCCTCGCTTCAGCGCCGCCGGCATCGTCCCCCGCCCAAGTTCGAGCGACCTGCCCCTCGACCTCGACCGGAACCTTTTTGAGCAGCTCCTGGCCCGCGTCCCGCATGCAGCGCTCGAGCCAGGCCTTGGCCTCCTCGGCGAGAGACTCCCGGACCTCGACCACCAGCTCGTCGTGCACCGCCAGCACCAGGCGCGAGCCTGGGACCTGGCGGCGAGTCTCGAAGAGGCGGCCCATCGCCGCCTTGAGCATGTCCGCCCCGGTGCCCTGGACCGGCGAGTTGAGCTTGTCGGTGAAGCGCTTGATGTTCAGCCGCCGGCGGCCACCCAGTGTCCTGGTCGCGATCGCGTGGTCGGGTTGCCGGCGGTGCCAGGCCCGCAGGCCCGGGTAGGTCTCGAAGAAGCGCTCCCGGAAGCGCTCCGCATCCTCCTCGCTGAGCTCGACCCCGTTGTTGGTCAGCGCGTTGAGGCGAAGGCGGCGGGCGCCCATCCCATAGGTGATCCCGAAGTTGATCGCCTTGGAGGCCTGCCGGTCGGACTTGGCGACCTGCTCCCGGCCAAGGACCGTGCGCGCAGTCAGGGTGTGCAGGTCCTGGCCAGCGGCGTAGGCCGCGATCATGCGCTCGTCGCCGGCGATCTCGGCCGCGATTCGGAGCTCGATCTGGCTGTAGTCGCACTTCACCAGCACGCGACCTTCCGAGGCTCTGAAGCAGGCCCGGTAGGCGGTCTCGCGGGGGATCTGCTGGAGGTTGGGCTTCTTGCAGGACATGCGCCCCGCCTCGGAGCCGAGCTGGAACCAGTCGGGATGGATGCGGCCTGTTACCGGATGCACAAGCGCGAGGAAGTCCGATCCGTAGGTGGTGGTCCGCCGCGCCGCCTCCCGGTACTCCAGCAGCGTTGGGATCATGGGATCGCGCTCGGCGTGGGCCGCCAGCGTTCCCTCGTCGGTGTCCGTCAGTTCCAGGTCCCGCTCCCGCAGGACCTCCAGCACCTGCTTGGAGCTGTCCCAGTTCACGGCCCAGGCGTCAGCCCCCTCCAGGGCCAGCATCCCCGGCCTCACGCCCATCAGTTCGGTGAGACGGCCGGCCAGCGCCGAACGCCTCGCGCCGGCCGACTGCGCCAGCGCCGACCAGGCCGCGGCATCGAGCGGCGCCCCCGAGGTCTCCAGCCAGGCCACGGCCGGGACCGCCCTGCATTCGGTCAGGAAGGTCTCGGTCAGCCCGGCCTCATCGAGCCGGTGCCCCAGCTCACCGAGCAGGGGCAGCAGGTGGCGCACGTCGTCGGCGGCGTAGCGCAGCTGTGATGCACTCAGCACGCCCGACCAGTCGCCCGCCTGCTCGGCCTTGTCGATCTCCACGCCGAGGTGTCGTTCGGTCACCGCCTGGAGCGAGTGCTCCTCGTGGCGGCCGGCGCCGAGCAGTTGGCGCGCCACCATGG
>JALYZG010000032.1 GCA_030948965.1 Candidatus Dormiibacterota bacterium
GCGTAACAGGCGCGCCTCGCGGCGCTCCCCCAGCCGCTCGAGCTGGGCGACGCCGTCGAGGATAGCCCGGTACAGCGCCGGAAGGTCCTCCGCGGGTGTCGAACGAGTCTCCATCAGGCTCGACAATGGGACGCAAGTCCCGCTGCCGGTATAGCCAACTGGTCCCTTGGTCCTGCGCCGAAGGGGTTACAGCGGCCGATGCTCCCAGCGGAACAGGTGCCACGAAGCACCACGCGAGAGGCTCGCTCTCAGTCTCCGCCGTGCCAGGACGAACGGACGGCGAACCCGTCCAGACCACCCGCCGCGGGCAGCCATGTGGCGCTCACGTCGGCCACCCGAGCGCCCGGAGGCCCGGTCCGCAGCTTCTCGAGCAAACGTTCGAGGGCCTCGCGGCTGCCTTCGGCCACGCAATGGACCGTGCCGTCGGCCTCGTTGGCGACCCATCCGGTCAGGTCCAGGCCGGCGGCCACGCGAATGACGAACCAGCGGAAGCCCACGCCCTGGACGGTCCCGTGGACGCTCGCATCCAGTCGGAGGAGGTCAGCGTTGCCGCCGGCGGAAGGCGCCCCCGCCTGGTCCCGCGCCATCAGGCCGCGGCGCTGCGCCTGGGCCACGCATTGACGAGTCCGTCGGCCACGAGCTCCGGGCTGACATTGGCGTCCAGCAGCTCGCCGGCCCGGGTGAGGCGGGCAAGGAATGCCGCAGCCGCGCCGGGGGCGAGGCCGCGCGCAGCCCGCGTCAGATCGTCGACGAGGGTCATGTCGCGAACCGACCGCACATCGCCCAGCTGGGCGACGGCGAGATCGCGGGCCACATCGCGCCAGATGTCCACGAGCAGCGCGGCCGCCCGGCGGCGCTCCGCCACCGGCACGCGACGGCTGGCGGGCGATGGATCTGCTGGCTCTTCCGCCTCCTCTGGCTCCGCGACGGCGACCCTGGCCCGCGGCGTGCGACCAGCGGCCGAAGAACTACCGGCCGAAGAACTGCCGCCTCCGGGGGCGAGCGCGGCCGCCACGGATGCGGCCGACGCGAGGAGCTCGCGAACGGCGGTCAGCCGGCCAGCGCGGCGGGCGTCGAGCAGGTCGAGCAGCTGGCGGGCGACCTCGCCCCGACTGCGAACCGCCTCGGGGGCCGCCGCATAGGCGAGGGCCAGACCCGGCCGGCCGCCGGAGAGGCGAGCGAGTCGGGCTGCCTCGGGCGGGTCGGCGAGGCCGCGCTCCGCGAGCAGCGCTTCGATGTCGCGCCCGCCCACGGGCCCCAGGCGGATCCTCGCACAGCGCGAGCGGATGGTCGGCAGCATGCGTTCCTCCTCGTCGGCGCAGAGGATCAGCAGCACCCCACCCGGCGGCTCCTCGAGGGTCTTCAGCAAGGCCGACTGTGCGTCCTCGTTCATCCGATGAGCACCCTCGACAAGCGCGACGCGAGGGCCGCCCTCGACGGGCATCAGGGCCAGCCTGGAGATCAGCCCGCGGACCGTGCCGGGGTCCGGACTCGACCGCTCGCCGATCCGGATCTGCCCGCCCGGACCCTCAGGCCCGATCCTGTGCAGGTCGGGGTGATTGCCGGATTCGACCATCCGGCACGCCCGGCAGGCACGACAGGGGCGCGCGGCCGCCGGCTGCGCAGTGCAGAGAAGGCCGGCTGCGAGGTCGAGCGCCAGCGTCGTCTTGCCCGTGCCGGCGGGTCCAACCAGGAGGATGGCGTGACTGGAGCCGGCATCCACGATCGCGCGACCGGCGGCAAGGGCCGCCGGCTGTCCGCGCGTGCGGGTGAGGTTCATGACGTCGCCCGTCAGGCCGGCGGCGTCTCCGTCGACGGCTTGCGGCGGGTCATGCGGCGCTTGGGCGCCTCGGCGTCGCCGTCCGGGGCCGCGGAAGCCGCCGTGGCCGAAGCCGGCGCGGCCTTGGCCCGGCTGGGCGCCCGTCGCTTGGGGGCCGCCGCCTTGGACTCCGCGGCGTCGGCATCGCCCGACTCGGCGGTGGAGGCCTTGGTCGTTCGGCCGGTCGCCGTCCGTCGCTTCGGGCTGGCCTTGGCATCGGCGGCCGCGGACGCACCCGCTCTGCTGCCGGACCTGGCTCGCGTCGCCGGTCTCTTCGCCGCCGGCTCCGGGGTCATGACGCTCGTGGCGCTGGCCGCTTCGGGGAATGGCTCGCGACGCGGGGGTGCCGCTGGCTCGCCCTTGGGGCGGGTGGACAGCTGCGCCCGTAGCATCGCCTCGAGCTCCGGGGGCACCTCGCTCCACGGCTCGCCGCCGCTTGGTCGTGGCACTCGGTCATGGCGCTCGGGCCGATCGCCGCGGTCGGGCCGGTCGCGCCGCACGAAGCCGCCGTCACGCGGTCCGGCATCGCGCGGGCGTTCCCGGGCGCTGACGTCCGGGTAGCGATTGATGCCTCCGCCTCCGCCGCGCGAAGCCGCGCCGAATCGTTCGCGGTCCATCGCCGCGGCGTAGGCGGCCCGATTGCCACGGCTGCCTCGGCCCCCGGCACCACCTCCCGCGACCGGCCGGCCGCGGTTCTTGCGCTCCGCGATCAGGTACTCCGGGATCTCCGGTTCATCCAGGTCGTCCTCGTCCGGCAGTGGCGTCAGCCGGGCGGGCGTCGGGCTGGGCACGCCGAGCTGCGAATCCCAGACGGACCCGAAGGGCGTCGTGCGCGGGCCTCTCGGTGCCTCCACGAAATCCTCCTCGGCATCGGCGACGAGTTCGGGAGCCGGCCCGGGGAGGATCTCGACGCCCTCCGGGCGCCGGCCTCGGCCGCGGCCTCGACCGCCGCGCCGGCGGCGGCGGCGGCCCGCACCTT
>JALYZG010000035.1 GCA_030948965.1 Candidatus Dormiibacterota bacterium
AAGCGCCACGACCGCTGACCAGCTGGTCCTGGTCTTTGCCCACCGACCTTCTCAGTCGGTCTCGGCCGCGCCTCGGCGGTAGGCTGCCGGCGGCCGGCCGACGATGGCGCAGAAGTCCTTGGCGAAGTGCGCTTGATCGTAGTAACCGAGGTCCAGGGCCAGGGCGGCCAGGTCGACGTCCTCGCCTGCCGCCAGCCGTTCCTCCGCCTCATGGAGTCGATAGCGGCGAATGACCCACTTGGGGCTCACCCCCACGTATTCGCTGAAGAGCCGCTGCATCGTCCTCTTGCCGATCCCGGCCTCCCGTGCCACGAGTTCGACCGTCGTGATGTTGCGGTCTCCGACGATCCTCGCCACGAGACCGTTGAGCAGGCCCACGTTGGGGTCGGGCGCCGGCAGCTTGGCGCGGAAGAACGCATCGTAGGCTTCCACGATCCGAAGGTTGTCCTCCAGCCCGAGGACCCGCTCCACCAGCGCGTCGCCATCCTGCCCGAAGACCTCGGCCACGGCCAGACTGCGGTTGGTGAGCTTCGAGACCGGCGAGCGGCCGAAGGCATGGAATCCGGCGGGACGGAACTTGACGCCGAAGACCCGGCCTCGGCCCTCCAGCACTCGCGTGAACCGCCCGGTGACGATTCCCAGAAGTTGGGAGCGGCCGCGCTCGACGACCAGGTGGACTGACGCGTTCGACAGCGTGTCCTGCGTGTACGGCTCGTGGTCCCCCATGTCCCAATGCACGCGCCAGTAGTGCTCGATCAGCTCGGACAGCTCGGGCGCCGGGCGGTACTGCGCCGTGTCGAACCATCGGCGGCCGGCACGCAGGTCGAGGACACCGCTTGGCCGCCTCTTCACCAGCCGGTCGTCGATGACTCGGCCCTCGGTCGCGTTTTTCCTAGATCTGACGCCCCGCTCGCCGCGATGCTGCATCGCACGGACGATCCTAGAACTGCCCTGGACCGGCGTTCAGCGCAGCAGAGCCGAAGCAAGGAGACGAGATGACATCGACGGAGCACGCGACTGGAACGCTGAAGACGAGCACCTGGAAGGAAGAGCCCTTCGCGGAGATCGAGGGGGCGCCCAAGCTGAGCCACGACCGCGTCTCACAGACGTTCACTGGGGACATCGAGGGCGAGGGGACGTGGCAGGGCCTGAACGCCTACCGGGACGAGGCCAGCGCCATCTTTGTGGGCTTCGAGCGGGTGGATGGCCGGGTGGGCGGGCGCTCGGGCAGCTTCGTGCTCCAGGTCTCGGGAACGTACGAAAACGGGGAGGCGAGGATCCGCTGGTCGGTGGTGCCGGGCACCGGGACCGGCGAGCTGCGAGGCATCCGCGGCGACGGCACCTACCTGGCTGCCGGCTCGTTCGAGGACGGCTACTCGTACGATCTCGACTACCACTTCGACTGACGAACCTGGCCTGGGCATCAGAGCGGACGGCGCCGATCGGCCGTCCGGCTCGCGAAGTGCAGGCCCAGGAGGCTGGCCAGGATCAACGCCCCGCCGACGATCTCCAGGGTCTGGAGATGCTCGCCCAATCCGACCACCGCGGCCACGGTGCCGAAAACCGGGATCAGGTTGAGCGTCAGGCCCGCGGCGGAGGCGGACGTGCGCGTGATGCCCACGTTGAAGAGGAGGTAGGCGCCGGCCGTGCCCAGGACTCCCGAGGCCACGGCCGCGACCAGGTAGCCATGTCCTGCGCCCGGCAGCCTGCTGGCGTGCAGGACCCAGGAGCCCGCGACCACGGGCGCGAGGGCGCAGGAGGCGGCCAGGAACTGGAAGGAGGTGACTGTCAGCGACGGGTCGTCGGCCCCAAAACGGTTCACGGCGATGGAATAGAAGGCCGCCACGGCGATGGCCAGGACCACCAGCAGATCACCCAGCGCGGTGGCGCGGTCAGGCCCGCCGTCGCCCGACGGCAGAGACACGAGTGCCGCCCCCGCCAGCCCCAGCCCCAGGGCCACGACGAGGGCGGCCCGGACCTTCTCGCGGAGCAGGACGACGCCGAGGATGACTACGAACGGCGCCTCCAAAGACTCCAGCAGGGCCGCGTGGATCGCGCTGGTGCGGGCCAGTCCCAGGTCGTAGAGCAGGTAGCTGAGGGCCGGCTCCATGAGTCCAAGCAGTGCGTAGACGCCCCAGCGCCGGCTCGTGCGCGGCCCGACCACGGCCAGCGCGGCCCAGAGCACGAGCGTGGCGGTGCCGATCTCGACCGCCAGGAGGTCGAAGGCCGTGATGGCGCGCAGCGCGTAGACGGCCAGCGCCGTGCCGGCCCCGAAAAGGAAGGCCGAGCTGACCAGCGCGAGCGTCGCGAGCGGCCGCGCGGCTGTCGCGCCGGGGATCCGGCCGGGCGGCTCAAGCGTGCTTATCTGGCGGAGGCTAGAGGATGCGCTCGGCCTTTAGGCGGCGCAGCGTGCGCTCGAAGCCGTGCACAGTGCGCTCGACGTCGTCCTGCGAGTGCTCGGGGCTGACGAGGCCGGTGTTGTCGTGGAAGAGATGCACGCCCTCCAGCAGCATGGCCGCCTGTATGGCTGACACGACCTCGGCGCGAGGACCGTGCTTGAGCCCGGCCACGCCCACGCTGTGCGTCCACTCGGTCGGGTCGCCGGCCGGGCGCTCGCGCCCAGCCACGATGCGGAAGGTGGAAGCGCCGCCGTAGACGAAGCCTGGCACCTCCGCGCGGTTGAAGGCGCCCGCCAGCTCCCGGCGGAGCCAGTCGGCGGTCTCGTCCGCCCGCGACTGGACGGATCCGCCGGCCACCAGGTCGAGCGTGGCGATGCCCGCCGCGGCGCACACCGGGTGGGCGTTGTGGGTGCCGGGGTGCTTGACCTTGACCGCCGGCGGCGGCCGGAACTCCAAAACCTCCATGATCTCGGCCCGCCCGCCCACGGCCCCGCCGGGCATGCCCCCGGCCAGGATCTTGGCCATAGTGGTGAGGTCGGGCGTGACCCCGCTGGCCTGCTGCACGCCGCCCGGCGACCAGCGGAAGCCGCTGACGACCTCGTCAAAGATGAGGACTGTGCCCGCGGCCAGGGTCAGCTCGCGCAGCCCGGCCAGGAAGGCGTGGTCGAGCGGGGCCGCGCCCCAGGCCGCGCCGGTCGGCTCGAGGATCAGGGCCGCGATGTCGCCGCCGGCCAGGGCGCCCGCCACCGCATCGAGGTCGTTGGGCACGACGGCCACCGCCTCCCGCATCGGCGGCGCGATGCCCGGGGGGAGCGCGCTGAAAGGCTGGTCGATGCCGATGGCGAGGGCGTCGTGCCAGCCGTGGAAATGACCCTCGAGCCGAGCCACGCGGGGCCGGCCGGTGTAGGCGCGGGCCACTTGCAGGGCCAGCATCGTGGCTTCGGTGCCGCTACTGGTGAAGTGGACCAGCTCCGCCGAAGGCACGAGGGCGACCACCCTCTCCGCCCACTCCGCCTCCAGCTCGTGGCTGGAGCCGCCGTGGAAGAGCCGGCCAGTCGCCCCGCGGATCGCGGCTACGACGTCCGGGTGGTTGTGGCCCAGCATCAGCGCGCCGTGTCCCATCACGTAGCAGACGAGGTCGTGGCCGTCGACGTCGGTCTTGTGGCTGCCGGCGGCGGAGGCGATGGCGACGGGGAATGGCACGCTGTGGCGGATGTCGTGGACGATCCCGCCCGGCACCACGCGCCGCTCCCGCTCGAACACCTGCCGCGAGCGGGGGTTGGCTTCCGCCCACTCCTGGATCGCTGCCGAAGTCATCACCAGTCCTCCTCCTCGTCGTCACCGTACCGGATGGCCTCGAAGCACGTCCCGCAGCGCGGGCAGCGGTACTGGAGGGAGATCGCCTGGGAGCCGAACAAGGAGATCACCTCGGCCTCCCTCGCGCCGCAGTGCGGGCAGCGGGGCGCCGGCCTCGGTGTTTCCTCAGAGGTTGGCGGCGTACTTCTTCTCCTCGAGGCCGCGGAGCATGGCGTAGGTCCGTTCGTCGAGGGCGCCGGGCCGCGTGCGCCGGCGGACCGGGTCCCAGGCGTCCCAGTCGACGGCGGCGGCGGACTCTGGCGCCGGCTGTTCCAGGCGTTCTTCCAACCGGGCTCGGAGCCTAGCACTGTCCCGGCTGAGAGCGCCGGCGCGGTGCAGCTGATCCACGTCGCCGCCGGGCGGTCCGAACCACTCCACCGCCTCGCGCCAGGCCTCGGTCAGCGGGGTCTCGTCGACCCCCGCCCGAAGCCAGCTGCGGCCGTGCAGGAAGTGGTAGCGCTCCTCCTGCAGCATCTTGCGCAGGCGCGCACGCAGAACCTCGACGTCGCCCTCCACGCAGGCCTCGATGAAGACGGTGAAGGCTGTGTCGAGGACGGCGTTGGCGGCCACGAAGTGGGCCCAGGAGTCGAAGGGCCGATCGAAGTAGGCCAGGTTCCGGTAGCCCTCGGGGCCGGCCTCGCGCTCCGGCCCGCGGGGGTCGTCGCCGAGCGGCATGAGGCAGCCGAGCAGGACCCGCGAGTGGCCGATGTCGTCCAGGCCCATGGCCGCGGCCGCGATGTCCGCCTCCAGCGAGGGCGCCCGGATCGACCACTCCGCGTAGCGCATGCCGAGAAGCTGCTTGCAGTCGGCCAGGCTGAGGACGAGCGCGCCTAGGGGCACGGCCGAAAACTCGCCGAGAGATTCGGTGGCCAGATGGGTCGCATGGGCGCCGAAGATCCGGCGAGGCTTGTCGGCCGGGCTCCTAGGGGCATCGGGTCAATCGCCCGGGCCCCAGAGGGTGGTGATGGCGCCCTTGGGCACTATCGCCATCTCCACCCAGCGCTCCTCGTCGTAGGTGGCGCGGGCGTATGCCGCGGCCAGGTCGGCGTCGGGCGCGACCACGCTGCCGATCACCCGCAGCGGCTCAGCCCGCAGCTTGCGAGCGAGCACCTCGTACTCGGCCACGTGCTCGTGGACCCGGGAGAATTCACGCGCCATCTAGACCGCTAGGCCCCACATCTCGAGCGCGCTCCGCCCGTCGGGGCTCAGCCGGGCCGCGGTCCACGGCGGGTCCCAGACCACGTTCACGACCACGTCGGCCACGCCGGGCTCGAGCAACAGGCGCTCGCGTATGTCGTCCAGCATCATGTCCGCGGCCGGGCAGCCCATGGCGGTGAACGTCAGGTCGACCACGGCCGTGGCGCCCTCCCGGCGGAGCCCGTAAACGAGGCCGAGATCGACGATGCTGATCGGCATCTCCGGGTCCTCGACCTCGCGCAGGGCGGCGAGGAGGTCAGGCGGCACGGTGGGCCTGGCGGAAGCGGTGAAACTCCTCCTGCAGGCCGGCGACCATCTCGGCGTTGCGGGGGCCGCGCTCGCGCCAGCGCGTCAGCACGTCGTCCCAGGAGCAGGGGTCCGAGAAGTCCCAGCGCTTGGCCTCGGCGTCGAAGGTGCAGGGGAAGGGGTAGTCCATGGTGTAGGCCTCGCCCTCGAGGTGGGCCGGCACCTTGATTCCGATCTCCTCCATGAAGGGCACCACCAGTGACATCCACCACTGCCGGAGCTGGTCGTTGGTCTTGCCCTTGAGGCGGTAGTCGAGCTGGGTCGAGTGCATCTTCAGGTTGTCCGGCAGCCCGAACCATTCGACCGTCAACGGGAACATCCAGTCCACCGCGGCCTGCAGCTCGGCCCGCGCCTCGCCCCCGGCCGCCGCCATCCGCTTGCACCAGGTGCGCCCGTTGCGGAGGTGGAAGTTCTCTTCCAGCATGACCTTGTTCAAGCCCCGCTTCCACGGGCCGTACGAGCACTGCTCGTGGATGTCGCCGAGCAGGCAGAAGCCGGCCTGGTCGTACATCGCGTTGGCCGTGACCAGCTCGGTCCAGCTCTCCAGGGGCACGTCGAAGGCGTACGGGTAGCGGAAGGACTTGGGCTCGCGGGAGAAGATCAGCTGCTCCTGGTCCTCGCCGAGCTCCTCCAGGATGTGGTAGGCGATGTGGGCGTGGGCGAGCTCATCCTGGATGATCGCCACCCCGGTCATGAACGCGTTCACGCTCGGCGCCCGGAGGGCGGCCAGGTAGTAGGCGGGGGCGGAGATGAGCTCGGTGTCACCGGACACGATGAGCGTGTGCTTGAGCTCCTTCAGGTATTCGGGCGTCATCTCCGCGGCCGACTCGATCAGGTCGCCCTTGCGCATGAGGGCGTCGAACGCGGGATTCTCAGTCGCTTCCATGGTCACCTCGCCACACACTTCATCGTCGTCTCACCATTGTGACGCCAGTCATCGGCGCCGGCCCCGGCGCGGCGGCCCCCACGCGCCCCCTAAGCTGGCCGCAGCCTTGGCCCGCCTCCTGACCGTCGAGAATCTGCACACCTGGTTCCATACGCGGGCAGGCGTGGTCCGCGCTGTTGACGGCGTCGACCTCGCCATCGACGAAGGCCGCACCCTGGGTGTGGTCGGCGAGTCCGGCTGCGGCAAGAGCGTCACGGCCCTCTCGGTCATGCGCCTCATCGACCCTCCCGGCCGGATCGAGGAAGGCAGCCAACTCCTCTTCGGCGGTCGCGACCTGGCCCGCCTGTCGGAGCGCGAGCTCGAAGACCTCCGCGGCAACGAGATCTCGATGATCTTCCAGGAGCCGATGACCTCCTTGAATCCGGTGCAGAGCGTCGGCTCGCAGATCGCAGAGTCCGTGCGCATCCACGAGCAGGCAGGTGCGCGGGAGGCCGGCGACCGCGCCGTGGAGATGCTGAAGCTGGTCGGGATCCCCGCGCCCGAGCGTCGGGCACACGACTACCCGCACCAGATGTCCGGGGGCATGCGGCAGCGGGTCATGATCGCCATGGCCCTTTCCTGCCACCCGCGGCTGCTGATCGCGGACGAGCCCACGACCGCGCTCGACGTGACCGTCCAGGCCCAGATCCTGGAGCTGATGGGCGAGCTCCGGGACCAGTTCGGCATGGCCATCATGCTCATCACCCACGACCTCGGCGTGGTCGCGGAGATGGCCGACGAGGTGGCCGTGATGTACGCGGGGCAAGTGGTCGAGAGGGGGCCGGTGGCGGCGATGTTCGAGAGCCCCCAGCACCCGTACACGCGGGCGCTGCTGCAATCCATACCGGTGCTGGGCATGACCCAGTCGGAACCCCTGAAGGTGATCCCGGGCCTGGTCCCGAGCCCGCTCGCGTGGCCCCCCGGCTGCCGCTTCGCCGGCCGCTGCGAGCACACCTTCGAGCGCTGTCTCAGCGAGGCCCCGCGTCTCTTTCGCGCCGGCGGCCAGGAGGCGGCGTGCTGGCTTTGTGAGGCGGGCTCCCGACCTCCGGCCGAGATCGCGGCGAGGTCGCGGCGGCGGTGAGCCGGGACGCCGCCGCGGGTCAGGCGGCGGCCGCCGTCCAGAGCGAGGTGCTGCTCGAGGCGCGAGGCATCAAGAAGTACTTCCCGGTGCGGCGGGGCCTTCTGCAGCGAGTGAGCGGCCAGGTCAGGGCGGTGGACGGGGTCGACCTGGACATCGCGCGCGGCCAGACGGTCGGCCTGGTGGGCGAGTCGGGTTGCGGCAAGTCGACCCTCGGCCGCACTCTGCTCCGGTTGATCGAGCCCACGGAGGGCCGGATCACCTTTGCCGGCCGGGATCTGCGGGCGCAGCGTGGCGCCGACCTAAAGGCCCAGCGCCGGGAGATGCAGTTCATATTCCAGGACCCCGTGGGGTCGCTGGACCCACGTATGACAGTGCGCGAGATCGTTGGCGAGGGCCTGTCCGCCCACGGCCTGGCGCGGGGCCGGGCTCGGGAGGCGCGCGTGCGCGAGATCCTGGAGCGGGTGGGGCTGCGGCCCGAGGCCGCCGGGCGCTACCCGCACGAGTTCTCGGGCGGCCAGCGGCAGCGGATCGGCATCGCTCGGGCGCTGGTCCTGCAGCCGAAGTTCGTGGTCGCCGACGAACCGGTCTCAGCTCTTGACGTTTCGATCCAGTCGCAGGTGCTGAATTTGCTCGTGGAACTCAAGCGCACCTTCGACCTGACCTATCTCTTCGTGGCCCACAACCTCGCCGTCGTCGGCTACATCTCCGACCGGATCGCGGTCATGTACCTGGGCAAGGTGGTGGAGCTCGCTGACGCCGGCGACCTGTTCGCCCGGCCGCTGCACCCCTACACGGTGGCCCTGCTCTCCGCCATCCCGGAGCCCGTGCCGGGTCGCCGCGAGCGGCGCATCGTCC
>JALYZG010000051.1 GCA_030948965.1 Candidatus Dormiibacterota bacterium
GTGCGGCCCAGAGCTGAGCCCCGTCCGCGGGGACCGGCGCGGCCTGCACGTCGATGGGCATCGAGAGCACGATCGGCCGCCTCTCCACGAGCGCTCGGCGATGGGCCCGGGCGGTGTCGGCCACAGCCGTGCCCGGGCCGTGGAGGCGCTCGAAGCCGGCGCCGACCGCGGCGGCGATGGCAGCCTGGTCGATCCTGAAGTTGGAGCTCACGGTGGCCGCAGGGGAGTCGCCGGCCAAGACCAGCATCGGCGTCCGGCTCTTGGCCGCCTCGGTGAGCGCCGTCAGGGTGTTGGTGAAGCCCGGCCCCTGGTGCACGCTGCAGGCCGGCACCCGGCCGCTGACGCGGGCGAAGGCGTCGGCCATGGCGCAGGCACCCTCCTCGTGGCGGGCGGGCACCCACCGCGCCCCCAACCCGACCAGCGCGCTCGTGACCTCGAAGTTGCCGCTGCCCAGGACGCCGAAGGCGTGGTTCACGCCCAGCTCGGAGAGCGTCGCCGCCACCGCGCGCGCGACGTTCGGCCCGCTCAACGCTGGTCCGGGGGCCTCCCGCGCGCCGCCGGCGCCGTATCCACCCTGACCACGATCGCCGCCCCGGTGTCGCCGGCGGCGCAGCCCGTGAAGAGGCCGAGCCCGCCCCCGCGCTCGACGAGCTCTTCGATGAGCTCGATGACAAGGCGCATGCCCGTAGGGCCCTGGGGGTGGCCGTAAACCAGCGAGGAGCCATGGCGGTTGAAGCGGTCGAGCGGGAGGTCGAAGGCGCGGGAGAGGAAGACATCGTTGACCGCGAACGGGTTGTGGGTCTTGACCGCGGCGACGTCTTCGATCCCGATCCCGGCGTCCGCGAGTGCCCGGCGGGCGGCGGGAACCGGCGCCGTGGGCATGAGGCCCTTGCCTACGCGGGCCTGCCCAAAGCTCAGGATCTGAACCTCGACCGCGCTGTCGCGGCTCAGCTCGCCGGCATCCTCGCGCCCGGTCACGAGCAGGCCGGCGTTGCCGTCAGCGGGGTGGGTCTGGGTGCCGAGGGTGACGGTGCCCCCGTCGCTCGCGGGGCGGAGGCGGGCCAGGCCCTCGGCCGTGGTGGGGAAGACGCCCTCGTCGTCGGTCAGAGTCGCAACCACCTTCCGCCCCGCCGCGTCTTGCACCTCCAGCGGCACGGCCATGTATGCGCGCTGAAACTCGCCCCCGGACTCGCGGTCCGCCCGGTACTGCTCGTGGCGGAGCAGCGCGACCTCGTCCTGCTCTTCGCGCGTGATTCGCTCCCGGTGGGCGACGTTCTCGGCCGTGGCCGCCATCGGCCCAGCGAGTGCGAATGGGTCGTTCTGGAAGTTGTCCCAGACCCAGTCCTCAGCCACGCCGCGGCCGCCGGGGCCGGAGGCGTCGGGGTAGTACAGATGGGGGCCGTTGCTGGTGCGGTCGGCCGTGATCCCGAGCACGCGCGAAGCGCCGGCCTCCACCTCGCCGGCCGCCTCGGCGATGACGCGGGCGCCGGTGGCGCAGGCCTGCATGATCGCCGGCCCGCTGGCCTCCGGAGCGCCGATCATGCCCGCCAGCCAGGGCGTGGCATAGAAGCACCCGGGCGAGGGCACCGTCATGCCGAACACAACGGAGTCGAGCGCGGCCGGGTCGGCGCCGCGCTCCTGGAGCACTCGGACGGCCACTGTCGCGGCCAGCTTGATCGGGTGCTGCTGGGCCAGGCTGCCCTGCCAGCGGGCGAAGGGCGTGGACCAGTAACAGCCGTGGGGGATGTACGCGCGCTCGAATCTCATGCTGCCTCTCGATGCCGATCGTAAGCTTCGGGACTCGATCCAGGTGGGCCGTTGAGGCCGCACCTCTAGACTGGGTCCGTCCATGAGTGATCGCCGCCGCGCCGGCGCGTCGGTGGTGCCGCGCTCACGGCCGCCGGCCGACCGGTCCCTGCTCCAGGCGCCGAGCCGCGATGACCACCGCTCCGACTCCTGGCGGGTGCTGCGCTTTGTCTCGGAATTCATCGAGGGCTTCGACGCCCTGGCCGAGATCGGGGTCGCAGTGACCTGCTTCGGCTCCGCCCGGATCGGACGCGAGGCGCCACTCTATGGCCGCGGCATGGAGGTCGGGGCAGCCCTGGCCAGGCGCGGTGTGGCCGTCATCACCGGCGGCGGCCCCGGGATCATGGAGGCCGTCAACCGAGGCTGCCTGGAGGCCGGCGGCCTCAGCGTCGGCTGCAACATCGAACTGCCCAACGAGCAGTCGCTGAACGACTACGTCGAGGTCGGGGTCGAGTTCCGGCACTTCTTCGTGCGCAAGATGATGTTCGTCAAGTACGCGCGCGGCTTCGTCATATTTCCGGGCGGGTTCGGCACGCTGGACGAGCTCTTCGAGTCCTTGACCCTGGCCCAGACCGGCAAGATCGACCACTTCCCGATCGTGCTCTATGACTCGTCGTACTGGGCCGGCCTACTGGAGTGGCTGCGCCGGCAATCACTCGTGCGCGGCCTTGTCTCGGCCGACGACCTGGAGCTGATCACGGTCACCGACGATCCCGAGGAAGCGGCCGAGCTGGCCACCCGCGCCACCCCGGAGAACGGGTCATAGCCCCTGCGGCCCCGGGTCCCGAGGTCGACTTCCTGGTCGATGGCGGCCAGACGGTCGAGGCTCTGGCGCAGAGGCTGGCGCAGTTTTTGGACGGCGCGACCCAGACGCTGGACATCGCCATCTATGACATGGCGCTGGAAGGTCAGGCCGCCGAGGTGCTGCGGCAGGCGTTCCTGGCCTCTGCTGCGCGAGGGGTACGGGCTCGGATCGCCTACAACCAGGAGGCGGCCAACCACCGCCGGCCGCTGCCGCCGCCGGGCTTTGTGGACCACCGCTTCCTGGAGACGCTGCCCGTCGAGCACAGGCATATCCCGGGGGTGCCGGACCTGATGCACCACAAGTACGTGGTCCGGGATACGGCCATCCCGGCCGCGGCCGTCTGGACCGGCTCCACGAACTGGACCCGCGACAGCTGGACCCGGGAGGAGAACGTGATCGTGCGCGTCGCCGATCCAGCCGTTGCCTCCGTGTACGCGGCCGACTTCGAGGAGCTCTGGACCTCCCGCTCGGTGCGACGCTCGGGCCATGAGATGCCGGCCTGGAGCGAGGGCTCCGGGGTGCGCGTCCGTCCCTACTTCACCCCCGGCCGAGCGGAGAAACTGGTGCACGAGATCGCCCAGCGCATCGCCAGCGCCCGCCGCCGCGTCCGCGTCTGCTCTCCGGTTATCACCTCCGGACCGATCCTCGGCACGCTGGCCGAAACCGCCGGCCGCCCGGGCCTGGACATCGCCGGCTGCTTCGACGCCACCCAGATGGCGGAGGTGGAGTGGCAGTGGGGCCACAGCCCCACGTCGAGCTGGAAGCTGGCGGCCTGGCGGACGGTGCACGCTGCCCTGCCCTGGGGCGAGAAGCGCTCGACGCCGTATGCGCCGGGGTCGGTGCACGACTTCATGCACGCCAAGTGCACGGTCGCCGACGACACCGTCTTCGTCGGCAGCTACAACCTCTCGCACAGTGGCGAGCAAAACGCGGAGAACGTCCTGGAGATCGAGGACCCGGGCGTGGCCGACCGCTTCGCGGAGTACATCGACCGGGTGGCCGCGCGCTACCGGCCGCCGGCCAGGCCCAGCCCCGCCGCAGTTCCAGGCGCCGATCCGGACCCAGGCGGAAACTAGACTTAAGCGACCTGAACCGGCTCGCCATCCTCGCCATCTTCGCGGTCGTCGCGGCCGTTCTCGCCGTCGCGGCTTACGCCCTCTCGCCGCAGCGTACGGCGGCGACGGGGACCGTCCTGGTGGTGCTCGCGTCGAGCCGCGGCGAGACCCTGGACCCGGTCACCCTGCACCTGGGCGCGGGCAGCGTCAGAGTCTCCGGCCCGGCCCCGGCGGCGCCCGGCTCCAACCCGGTGAAGCAGCTGAACGTGGTTCCCGGTGCCTACCGGCTGCACCTCGACGGCCTCGAGCTCACGCCCACGATCACGGTTACCCGGAACCAGGTGGAGCCGATCCTGCTCGCCGTCGAGGGCGGACACGTGAGGGCCGGTGGAGTCTACGCCGGGGCTGAGAACGTCAACCTCGGCCTGGGCGAGCTGGGGGGCAAGCTGGTGCCGCTGGCCGGCTTCGAGCTC
>JALYZG010000080.1 GCA_030948965.1 Candidatus Dormiibacterota bacterium
CTGCAGCACCGTGGCGCCGCCCGACGGACAATCGAGAAGCACCTGGCCGGGCGCGCATCGCGCGGCCGCGGCCATCGCCCGTCGGTGCCGACCCGGGTCCGCGCCCCAGAACGCCAGCGCCAGCCGGCCCATGAGCGGAGCGTTGACCGCCGCGTCGTAGACCAGACCGTACAGGGAGTCGAACGAGAGCAGCCGCGGCGGCGCCGGCATCAAGGCATTGTGCAAGCCGGCCCCCAAAACGCGGCGCGGGTGCATCCGCCGGCCGCGCCTTACCGAATGGCGAGGCGCCGAAGACGCCGCTCAGGGCGATGGCGCAGGGCTCACTGGGCCACTGAGGGTTCAGTCCGGCTGACCGCGGCCGGCACCGTGAACTTGAACGTGGCGCCGCGGCGCCTGGTGCCCTCCACCCAGATGCGGCCGCCGAGCGAGCGCTCGACCATCAGCCGGCAGAGGTAGAGCCCCAGGCCGAGCCCCCCCCGAGCCCGATGGCCGGCCGCGACGCTCCGGTTGAAGACGACCGCGACCCGATCCGCGGGCAGACCCGGGCCATCGTCCTCGACCGCGATCTCGAGCCAGCCACCGACCACCCTCGCCCGGACCTCGATCCGCGTCGAATCGGTGTGCTCGAGTGCGTTACCGATGAGGTTGGTCAGCACCTGGTCCAAGTGTGTGGGCTCGCAGAAGGCTTCCGGCAGCCGGCCGCGGACGTGCGCTGCGATGATGTCCACGCGCTCGCCGTAGCGGCTGCGCAGCACGGTCATGACCTGCTCCATCGTCCGCGAGACCGAGACCGGCGCCGGGCTCGGGAGGAAGTCGCTCGTCTCCAGCTTGGCGATGAGCAGCTGATTCTCCGCCAGGCTCAGAAGTCGCTCCGACTGCTCGTAAGCCGAGCCGACCAACTCGCGACGCTGGCCGGCCTCCATCACGTCGCCCCACTGCACCAAGCCGGCGATCGTGGAACGCATGGCCGCCGCCGGACTGCGGACCTCGTGCCCTATGGCGCGAAGCATGAGGTCCTTCGCGTCCATCAGCTCCCGTTCCTCGGTCACGTCCTCATGCAGGCTGAGCACGCTTGCCGGTTGGCCGTCCGAACCGGGCACGGGCACCCGCCGCACGCGAACGACGCGCTCGCCCACACGCAGTTCCACCGGGGCGCCATCGAACGAATCGGGGGCGCCTGTCGTCAGGGCCTCCGTGGCCTCGGCCAGCAGGTCTGCCGGCCGCCCGATCAAGTCTTCGGCGGCCACACCGTACAGGTCCTCGATGACCGGGTTCGCGTACAGGGTGCGCCCCTCGGCATCCTCGAGCAGGATTCCGACCGGTGAATTGCGGAGAATGGTCTCCAGCCGTCGCCGTTCGTTCTGGGCCTCGTCGAAGTGGCTGGCAGTGGCCAGTGCCAGGCTGGTCAGGGCGGCCACGTCCTCCAACAGCCCCACATGCCAGTCATCGAAGGCATTGCGGCGGTAGGACTGGAGGGTGAGGAGGGCGGTGACGCGCTCGCCCCGCCGCACCGGCACCCAGATCATGGAGCGGGCGGCCACGCGCGGGCTCTCCCCAGGCCGCGTGACCTGCAGCACCGCATGTGGGCCGTAGACGCGGGTGCTGCCGGCCGTCCGGCTGGCCTCCAGCTCCCGAGCCCAGGGCGAGTCTCGAATCAGCATGGGGCGACCGGACTCGTAGACCTGACGCGACGGCCCCGCGGTGGCCAGGAGCACGGGCTCCAGCGCCTGCTCGAATCCGGAGTCGTAGATGTAGCCGTCGACCACCGGTCCTACGACCGACTCGCTGACGATGGCAAGGGAAAAGATGTCGAAGGTCAGGTGGGCCGACAGCTCCTCCCGCAGGGTGCGCATGATGGACCACCGGTCGAGAGCCGAGACGAGGCGCCGGCCCACGGCGTTGGCCACCTCCAGGCGGCTCCTCGAGGCCTCGATGTCGGCGTACGAGCGCACGTTGCGGAGCGCCATGGCCACTTGGTCGGCCACCTGCTCCAGGAACGTGACGGTGGACCCCTCGTATGCCCCCGGGTCATGGCTGAGGACCGAGATCACGGCCAGCACCCGGTCACCTTCGGCCACGGGCACGTGGATGGCCGACCGGTGAGCGCCGGAGCGCTGCGCCGCGTGCTCGGCCAGGCCGGTGCTGAGCGCCTTGGCGGCGCCCCGCAGCCGTTTCGAACGGAGGCCGAGCGTCACCCGCCGCGTGATCTGGTCGGTGGCGTGCACGACCGCGGCGCGATCGTCCGAGACCGGCTGCACGAGCTCCAGGCGATCGACGCGCATGATGGGTTTCAGGGTCTTGCGGAGGGCGGCCACGATGCCGGCCTCGTCGTGCGTCGCCGACAGCGCCCGCGCGACCGCGTTGAGCGCGGCCAGCCTCGCCGCCTGGCTGCGCGTGGTTTCGTTTAACCATGCGTTGGCGACGATCACCCCGACGTGCTCGTGAATGCGCTGCAGGAAAGCGAGCTCGCGCCTGGCCAAGGCCCGGCGCGCGTACAGCTGGTAGATGACGGCCCCGCTGACACGGGCCTGGTGATGGATCGGAACGAAGATCAGCGTCTGCGCGCGTCGCTGCGAACCCGGACCCCGAGCGTGCTGGTGGGTGGTTGTCGGTTTGGTGTACTCGACGACGGCGCGGTCGATCTCGTAGTGGGACGCGAAGTGTGACCAGGCCAGCTCCCGGCGCTGCACGTCCTGGAGCAGGCCATGGTCGACCACCACGCTGTGGAACCAGCCTTCGCGCTCCAGAACCTGCAAGTTGACGATGTCGTAGCCGAACAGTTCTCGCAGCTCGGCATAGAGGGTCTGGACCACGTCGGCTTCGGTGACGCAGCTGGCCAGAGCCGCAACGATACGACGCTCGGGGCCTCGGAGAGTCGCCGGCAGAGGGTCAGACGTGAGCTGGGCCATGGCCGTCCGAGGTCATCCTAGTCCACAAGTACTGACCGGCATAGTCCGACCGCGCCGCCAGGCGCAGCCGCCTGCGGCACTCTTGACCAGTGCCCGGGTCGGTGCTGGGCGCCGCTCTCAGGCGACCCAGTCAGCGACCCAATCGCCGACCCAATCGCCAACCCAATCGCTGTTGATCGTGAGTGTCATGAATCCAGTCTCCTATGAATGGTTGTGGTCGCGGTCACCATGAGGGCGGTCGACCACAGCTGTGTGGGGCGCGACAGAGGAGTCGCGCTGATCGACGAGGTACGGCACCGGGCAGGGCACCTCCAGCGGCCGGGATCGGACTCCGTGGGGCTCCCTCCGTGGCGCGCGCCGCCAAGCGCGTCAGTCAACAGTGTCCCCCTTGAAGTCCTGCTGGGAATGGTACTCTCCGCCACGAAAAATTCACACCTCTTTGGTGCTCAGCGACAAGTGCGGGGAAGCCCGGTTCGCCCAACGGTTAGGAACATCAGGTCTTGGTCGCCGCCTCTCCCTGGGCGCGCGGCCGGCCGGTGGCCACGGCCCTGAGGCTCAGATAGAGCGAGAAGGCGACACCGACCGCGAGGAGGCCCGCGGCGATGAGGGCGAAGGAGCTGCGCGGCCCCAGGGCTGCGGTGACCGCCGCCCCGGCTCCGAGCCCGAGGGCTTTTGTCGCCTGCGTGATCGTGAACCGGCTGGCCATCACGGTACCCCGGTTGGCGGTGTTGGCCACTTGCATCAGGGCGCTGATGTTTGTCACCGAGTAGACGGCATTCCCGATCCCACTGAGCGCAAACCCGAGGATCGCCGGCCAGAGGCCAGGGCTGGCCCAGATGCCGAAGATCCCGATGGCGAACAGGGCGGTGCCGACCGCCATCGCCGGCAGTCGCAGACCCGTCGAGATCCGCGCCGCCAGCAGGCTGCCTCCGAATAGGCCCGCGATCAGGCATATCTGCACCACGCTGTAGGCGCCGGGGCCGTTGGCGGCGAGCAGGTAGGACAAGGGCAGAAGCGCCGGGTTGAGCATCCCGACGAAGAACACCGTCGCCCCGGCCATGATCAGGAGGGGCTTCACCCCCGGCACTCGCCAGGCTCGGCCGAGGCCGCCTTGCAGGCGCACGGTGCGAACACCGCCGCCCAGGCCGCCCAACGTCAGGACCAGGAGACCGGCCGCCAGGAATGTGACCGCGTCCCCGAAGTAGAGGAGCCGCGGATTGGACAGGTGGACCAGCGCCAAGCCGGCGATGGCGAAACCGATGGCCTGGCCGAGCGAGAGCGCCGTGAGCAGCAGCGAGTTGGCTGTGCCGACCTCGTGCTGATCCACCAGCTCTGCCGCCGCCGCCTGGCGTGCCGGCTCGACCAGCGACTCCGTCGCTCCCAGCAGCATCAGCGCCGGATAGAGGGCGAAAACGGATACCAGGGTGGCGAGCGGCAGGCTGGCGACCAGTACCCAGCGGGCGATCTCGAGACCGACGATGAGCCGACGCCGGTCGACGCGGTCGGTGACCGCCCCCAGCAATCCGCCCACGGCGAGAACGCCCGCCATCTGGGCCATGTAGGCACCGGCGATGGCCACGGGCGAGCCGGTGGCCGCGTAGAGCAGGACCAAAGAGATCGTCAAGCTCAGCGGATCGCCGATCGATGAGACCAGGACAGCACCCGTCAGGCGCGCCATCCGGTTGTTTCGCCGGAGCAGCCGCATCGCGCCGGGCCCCGCGGTCCCGGTCAAACCCCCTTCAGCCACGCAATCAGAAATCTTAACGTCCGATGCCCGAATTCCCAGGGCCAGAACTCGTGACGCGTGCGCCTCCGCCCGCGTTCAGTGGGAAAAGACAGCCTCGAGCTGGGCGAGCGTGACGTTCGCCCCCGTGACGACGATCACGACTCGACTTCCGGCCGGCGGAGGCACCCGCAGCGCGGCCGCCAGACCGGCCGCCGCGGACGGCTCGGCGAGCAGGTGGCCGTCGACCGCCAGGCGCCTGACCGCGGCCAGCAGCTCCGCGTCCGGCACCAGTTCCACCCCGTCGACCGTAGCCAGGATCGCGTCCAGCGCGAGCCGGGCAGGCACCCGGCAGCCCAGACCGTCGGCCAGCGTGGCGACCGGCCTGGAGACCGGCGCCCGGGCGCGCCAGCTCAGCCCCATTGCCGGTGAACCCTCGCTCAGTGCGGCCACCACCTTTACACCAGGACTCGTGCCGGCGCCCTTCAGTGCGGCCGCAAAGCCGGCGGCCAGGCTGCCGCTGCCCATCGGCACGAAAGCCGCGTCGACCTGGTCGAGGCGCTCGCCGACCTCCAGGCCGACTGTACCCGCGCCCTCCATGACGGCCAGGTCCTCGCCGTCGTCAACAAAGACCAGCGATCGGGCGGCGGCGAAATCCAACGCCAGGCCCTTGGCCTCGTCGATGTCCGCTCCACCGATATGAACGGTGGCGCCGAGGCTCTCGATCATGCGCCGCTTGGCCGGGTTGGGCGGGTCGGGGAGGAAGACGTGAGCCAGCCGGTCCAAGCGCCGGGCGGCCCAGGCGACGCCCTGGCCGTGGTTGCCGGTGGACGAGGTCACGGCGCCGGTCCAGCCCGCCGGCTGCGACAAGAGGGCATTGAGGGCGCCGCGCGCCTTGAATGACGCGATCGGCGAGACCGTCTCGTTCTTCAGCCAGATGTCCGCGCCGAGGCGTTGCGAGAGGAGCTCCGAGCGCACGAGCGGAGTCTCCGGAAGGTGGGGTCGCAACCGCTCACGAGCACCCCGGATGCCGGCTGGGGTCGGCAGCTGCGGGGCGATCATTGGCGTCCAGCCTAGGGCCGTGGGGCGCCGGGGGGTTGCTGGCCGCGACCTGAGGTCGGCGTCGAACGCTGCTCGACTCTTCTGGGCGGCGAGCCGGAGCGGGCGCCCCGGCTCGTGCGCGCGTCCGTGGCTTCTCCGGCTCGCCGATGAAACCGGTACCGTTGGTGAGCCGAACGATGCCATTCAACCTGGCGCGCGTGCGCGTTGTCCTGCTCGAGATCCCCCGTCAGGGCAAGCTCGCCTACTGCCTTTTGCGCGACCCTCGGGTGCCAATGCGGCCGAAGTTGGCCCTCGGCGCGGCCCTGGGCCTGATCCTCGGCCCCGTCGACCTGCCGGGGTGGATTCCGGTCGTCGGCGAGCTGGACATGCTGGCCCTCGGCGTGCTGGCGGTCAGGGTGTTCGTCGAGGCCTGCCCGGAAGAGGCGGTCGAGGAGCATCGAGCCGAGCTGAAGGCGGGGCAGAGCCAGTTCGATCGCGATGCCGGCATGCTCTTGAGGCCGCTCCGGGCCCGCCTGACGCGGCTCGCGAGTCGGATTCAATTTGCCGGCCCGGCGCCCCCGCCACTGCCGGCGCTGGTGGAGGTTTAGGGCGTGAAGGTGATGCTGACTCAGGACGTCCAGAACGTCGGCCAGGCCGGTGACATCAGGGAGGTCGCTGACGGCTACGGGCGCAACTTCCTCGTGCCGCGGAGGCTGGCCATCGTGGCCGGACGTGGTACCGAGGGTGAGGCCCGGCGTCTGCGCGAAGCGGCGACCAAGCGCGAGGCGAAGGAACGCGAGATCGCCCGCGAGCTGGCGGAGGAGATCGGCAACAAGACCGTGG
The DNA here is from genome assembly GCA_030948965.1 of Candidatus Dormiibacterota bacterium. Lineage (GTDB taxonomy): Bacteria > Chloroflexota > Dormibacteria > Dormibacterales > Dormibacteraceae > JALYZG01. Next base: position 6,517 of record JALYZG010000080.1, read on the forward strand.
TGGTGCGCCTCAAGGTCGGGGCCGATGATCGCGCTTTCGGGGCCGTGACCAGCGAGGACATCGCCGTCGCCCTTCTCCGCCAGCACCAAGTCGAGATCGATCGGCGCAAGATCGAGCTTCGGGAACCGATAAAGCAGCTCGGCGAGCATGTGATCCCGCTCCGCCTCCATCGGGATGTTGACGCCAACATCAACCTGATCGTGACCCAAGACAGGTAGGGAGAGGCTCCGCCTCCCCCTTACCTCACCTCCTCCGGTCGGGTCTGGGCTTGCGGTGGGGGGCGGCCGGGTTTGTCTGGCGTCGGCCTGGCGGACGACTCCTTCCAGCGCGGCCCGGACGTCGCGGGTTCCGCCCCACGCCGAGAGGCTCCCGCCTCCCGGCGTCAGGCGGCCGCGGGCGTGGGTGCGTCCCAGTCGATGTGGTGGTCGTAGGTCTCCCTGAGCCCTTTGCTGTTGGCGGTTATTCGCAGGATCGTCGGCAGCATGGCGTCGCGAAACACCCTGGCCACGGGGCCGGCAGCTTTGCTGTTGTTGATGCGCGCGGCCGCCTTGATGATGCCTTCGACCCGGGGCCGGCGCGCCGCCTCAAATTGGGCAAATGCCGCCTCTGGGTGGGGTAGGTCGCGGAGGCACTTGGCGAGCACGATGGCGTCCTCGATCGACAGCGAGGCGCCCTGGCCGGAAGTGGGCGAGGGGGCGTGCGCCGCGTCCCCGATCACGATCATCCGGCCGTTGTGCCAAACGGGCAGATGCGGGATGAGGTGTATCGGGCTCATCGTCATCATCTCCGGGGTGGCCTGGAGGAGCGGCACTGCCGGGCCCGCGTCATCCGCGAACACTTGGAGCAGCCGATGCCGCCATTCGTCGCCGCTGATGGCCTCGACTTCGCCGCGGGCCGGCTCGCCTGGGCGGGGCAGGTTGGCAAACCACCAAACCTCGCCGTCCGGAGCCATCGCGCAGCCGAAGAACGCGCGCTTGCCGAAGATCATGTCGTAGCTGCCCGGCTCAATGTCCACCGGCACGTCGCGCGCGTAGCCACCGTTCGTGATCAGGCCAGAGTAGGTCGGGGCAGGCGCGGCGGCGTCGATGATCCGCCGGACGGTGGAGTGGACGCCGTCGCAGCCGATCAGCACGTCGCCGACGGCCTCGCTGCCATCGGCGAACACCGCACGCACCCCGTCGCCGGTCTCCCTGGCTTCGACCAGGCGTTTCCCGCGCTCGACGCGCACTCCCCGGCTGCTCGCCTCCTCGTGGAGCACGCGGTACAGGTCGGAACGCTTGACGGTCTGGCTGGTCGTGCCGTCGGGGAGTGACTGGCCAGTAGGGCTGAAGCCGAGGCGCTTGCCGGTGCCGCTGTAAAGGGTGATCCCGGGCGTCGGGAAACCCACCGCCAGGGCGCCCTTGTCCGCGCCCAGCACCCGCAGCGCGTCGACCCCATTGGAGCCGAGGGTCAGGAATATTCCGACGCCGTCGGCGCCGGTCGGGTGGGCTTCGTAGACCACTGAGTCGATCCCGGCTTTCTGCAAGGCCATGGCCGCAGCCGGGCCGGCGATGCCGCCGCCGATGATCAGGGCGGTGCGAGGTTGGGTCATGAGTGCTCCTTTTTGCCTGTTATTTCGAGCTCGCGGTGGAACTCGCCCCAGAGTCGGCGCCAGCCCGTCTCCGGGTGGTCGATGCGTCCGATGAACCGTCTGATGAACGAGGCCTCGGCGTCCACAACGTCGAGCCGGTATTCCTCCTCCACCAGGAAAAGCGGGTGCACGCCCGCGGCGACGGTTTTGTCGATGAGGGCCCGGATCTCCTCGCGCTGCTCGGCGAGCCGGCGCAGGCGCGCGCCCATCAGCTCGACCACCTCGGCCGGTGGTAGCGCCGCGATCAGCGAAAGCGCGGCCACGAAATGCGGGTATTCATGGTGCGGCACCTCGACCAAATCCCGCAGCCAGTCGCGAAGCTCGAGGCGCCCCGCGTCGGTGAGCGCGTAAACGGTTCGTTCCGGGCGCTGGCCGTCACGGACGGTTTCCTGCGCGACGATGAAGCCGGCCTCGGCCAGCTGATCCACGACCATATACAGCGTGCCGTGGCTGAACTTGATGCTGCGCGCATCGTCGCGGTCGCGCAGGGCCCGACTCATCTCGTAGGGGTGCATGGGTCCCCGGGTCAGGTAGGACAGCACCGTCAACGCCAGCAGGTTGCCAACCCTCCGCCTCTTCGCCGCCTGTGCGTTCCCCTTCATTTCAGTGGTCACTCGCGATTATCCAGAACCGACTAGAGTCGGATCAACCCTCGACCTGGTGGCTCCCCGCTGCCTTATGCTTACGAACAGATGTTCGTCAATGAACTCGGTGTCCGCGCAAGTCCCAGGGTGCGCACAGGTTCGGCAGGCTTGAGCACAGGACATACAGGCTTGTACCGTCGCGAGTGCACGGACCTGGTCCGGAGAATGGCGAGGATGCGAGCTGGCCCTGCGCCGCGCTGTGCCCGGTGGGAGGCCTGACCCGATGCAGATGATTCCTCTCCTCGGCCGCGCTGACGGGCGCGTGCCTCCGCACGACCTCGAGGCAGAGGGCTCGGTGCTGGGCGCCATCCTGCTCGACCAGGCCGCCCTCAGCCGCATCCTCGACGTGCTCCAGCCCGAAGACTTCTATCGCGAGAACCACGGGCAGGTCTACCGCGCCGCCCTCAGCCTCTTTCGCGAGGGCGAACCGATCGACAACGTCACGGTGGCCGCCGAGCTGGAGAAGATGGAGGTCTTGGAGCGCGTTGGGGGCAGGGCCCAGCTGGCGCTCCTTCAGGAGTCGGTGCCGACCGCAGCCAACGTCGAATACTACGCGCGGATCGTCAAAGATCGGGCCTATAAGCGCCGCCTCATCAGCGCCGGCGGCGAGGTCACCGCGCTCGGCTTCAACGACGCGTTAGACGCCGAAGAGGCAGTCAACCAGGCTCAGTCTCACGTCTACGCCATCTCTGACCAGCGCGTCGGCTCCGGCCTGGAGCGCCTCTACGACCTGCTCAAACCGGCGATGGATCGGATCGACGCGCAGATGGCGACCGGCGGGGGGGTCGTCGGCATCGCTTCGGGGTTTCACGATCTGGACCGCATGACGAACGGCTTCAAGCCCTCGGACCTGATCGTGGTCGCCGGCCGGCCGGCGATGGGCAAGGCGCTCGCGTTGGATACCCCGATCCCGACCCCGACCGGATGGACGACAATGGGGGCGCTGTCGCCGGGCGACCAGGTCTTCGACGACCGAGGGCGGCCGGCCACGGTGCTGCACGCCACGCCGGTGCAGGTCGGCCGGGACTGCTACGAGGTGCTGTTCTCGGATGGAGCCCGGATCGTCGCGGATGCGGATCATCGCTGGTCGGTGCTGTCGCGAGCTGCCCGCAAGTTCCCAGAGCAACGCAATCATTCCGTGCTGACAACCATCGAGATGGCCTCGTCAGTGCGAGCCGACGACGCCCGCCTCAACTACTGCGTTCGGATCTGCGAAGCGATCCAATATCCCCGTGCGGAATTGCCGTTGGATCCCTACGTCCTCGGGGTGTGGCTTGGAGACGGCAACAGCGCTTCCGCATTGGTGACGCCGCGTGACACGGGGATCATCGAACACCTTGCGGCAGCAGGCTGTGCCACCCGGCCGCGGCGGGCGAGAGGGACCTGTCAGTTTGGTTTGGGACCCAGTAAGGCATGGGCACCTCGCCGGGGCACCATGCGCAGCGCGGCAAGCGCAGTCGAGCTTCGGGCACGCGTGGGCGCCGGGGAACGGGGCCGAACCGTGGCGGCCGAGTTGGCAGTCTCCCCGGCAACCGTCAGCCTGGTCGGCTCCGGGCAGGCTGGGGGGGATCCGGAGCGTCACCCAAGCGTGCAGAGCACCCTGCGCGCGCTCGGCGTGCTTGGCGCCAAGCACATCCCGCGCACCTACCTCCAGGCTTCGGTCGATCAGCGCCTGGCGCTGCTCCAGGGACTCATGGACACGGACGGGAGTATCGATAACCTCGGCCATGCCGAGTACGTCTCGACTGTGCCTGCGCTCTCCGAAGGAGTCCTCGAGCTGGTCACGGGACTTGGCCTCGTCCCCCGCCTGACAGTTGATAGGGCGTGCCTGAACGGAGTGGATCCCGGCTCGCGCTATCGGGTCCGGTTCAAGCCCACGGATTTCCAGGTCTTTCGCTTGGCACGCAAGGCCGCTCGGCAGCGTTCTGTTCGGCCTGGGGCCGCCGTTCGCCAGCGTTTCATCCGGGAGATCAATCGTGTGGAGTCGGTTCCCGTCCGCTGCTTACAGGTGGACGCTCCGAGCCACCTGTACCTGGCCGGCAGGGAGTGCATACCCACTCACAACACCTCCTTCATCCTGAACGTGGCCCTCAATGCGGCCGTGGAGCAGCGCCAGCCGATCGCCATCTTCAGCCTCGAAATGTCGAAGGAGCAGCTGGTCGAGCGGATGCTCTGCGAGCACGCTCGCATCGACGCTCAGCGCCTCCACCGAGGCATCCTCAGCGATGTGGAGTACGACCGGCTGGCCCGTTCGTTGGGCCCGCTCGGCGACGCGCCGATCTTCATCGACGACTCGCCCATGCTCGACGACCTCACGCTGCGCCTCAAGGCCCGCCAGGCGCGCACCCGGAACGGGATCGAGCTGATCCTGCTCGACTACCTGCAGCTGATGCACGGCCGCAGCCGCAGCGATGACAACCGGGTGCAGGAGGTCTCCGCCATCTCCCGCTCCCTCAAAGGCATCGCGCGCGAATTGCGGGTGCCGGTCATCGCCATCTCGCAGCTTTCCCGAGCCCCGGAGGCCCGCCCCGACAAGCGCCCGATCCTATCGGACCTGAGGGAAAGCGGCTCGATCGAGCAGGACGCCGACATCGTCATGTTTTTGTACCGAGACGACTACTACAACCGCGACAAGTCGGAGAAACCGGGTATCGCCGAGGTGATCGTCTCCAAGCACCGCAACGGTCCCACCGGCATGGTCGAGCTGATGTTCCGCAAGGAGCTGACCCGGTTCGAGAACCTCGATCGTCGCCGCGCCGAGCCTACGGGGGCCGATTCTTAAGGCGAAGGGGCGGGCGGACTTGCGCCATTCGCCGGCGATGCTCCAAGGGCCGACGGCGCGACCGCCGACCCCACTGCGCTGCGGGTCAAGCCGGCCTGTTCCCAACCGCCGTGCGGATGATGAATGCGGCGCTGAACTCACCGCGGCGGCTCAGCTCCTCCTGGTCCGCGGCGAAGCGCTGGCCGTCCTCCTCCGAGATCAGCCCTGCGTGTGCGAAGAGTGGGATCTGAGCGAGCAGGAAGAGCCGCCAGAACGGGTGCTGGTCGAGGCTGGTGGCGTGCGCGACGTAGGTCCGCGCTGCGACGTCGACGAGACCGGCCTGGTGCATGTGGCGCTCCAGGTTCGCGGCCGCGTAGTAGTCGCAGACCGCCAGGCGGTAGATGTCGTTGTATCGATCGGCGAGCTCGGGGTCCGTCGTGCTGATGGCAAAGCGCGGCATCCACTCCAGCGCGCCCACCTTGCCCCCAGGCTTGGTCACACGCGCCATCTCCGAGAGGACCCGGGAAGGAGGCGATACGTGGATGAGAATCTTGTCGCAGAAGGCGGCGTCGTACGTGGCGTCCGCCAGCGGGAGCTGACGGGCGTCGCCTTCCTGGTAGGTGGCGCCGGCACCGGCCTTCGAGGCTCGTTCGCGGGCCCGGTCCAAGAAGGGGCGCGATGGGTCGACGCCCACGATGGTCCCACCACTGCCGAGCGCCGAGAGCAGGTCGGGCAGCGACGTCCCGGTGCCACACCCTGCCTCAGCCACCGAGCCGCCGGAGGCCAGGCCCAGATCTTGGATAAGGGCCTGCCGCGCCGCCTGGAACCCCGGTTCGGTCGCCATCGCCTCCAGCACGCCGGCGATCAGCCCGACCGGGTCCGGCGGCATCTCGTTGACGGTGCCGAAGAAGTCGGAGCGCCAGGCGTCCTTGTCCGCTGCCGTAGTCGTGTCGATCGTGCTCATGGCGGGAATGGTCCTCCTGGGCCCGGGAGCGGGCATCCCCGATTCCCGGGAGTTAGGACAATTTGACGTCCGGGATTCTGGCGACGAGGGCCACCAACTGGGCCCGGCGACTGCTGCCGGTCTTGGCCAGCAGGCTGCCGACATGCGTCTCGACCGTGTGCTCGGACAAGTAGAGGCGAGCTGCGACGTTGCGGTTGGTGAGGCCGTCGGCCACAAGGTGGAGGACGTCCATCTCACGGCTGGTGATCCCCAAGGCAGCCAGCGATGGCGGGACGGCGGAATCGCCCCTGCCGGCCCGGGGCAAGGGAACACCCGCCCTTCGCAGCAGTGCTCGGCACGCGCTGGCGATCGCGCCATGGCCGAAGCCGTCAAAATAGGCGGCGGCGGCGTGCAGCCACTCCACCGGCCGGCCCCACCCATCCACGATGGCTGCCTCGGAAAGGATCCGGTAGGCGTGGTGGTGCGCCCACGGCGCTGCCGCGAGCGGGGGCACTCCCGCCGCCACGAGCTGCTCCGCCTCGTGGCCGCAACCAGCTCTGCCGGCGCGAACGGCCTCGGCCAACAGGACGTGCCCCGAGTTCAGCTGGCTGACCAAAGCGAAGGGCGGCAGCGCCTCAGCTATCGGCCCCGACAGGTCCCCGCGCACCACCCGAATCAACGCCCAGATCCCGCAGAACGGATAGGGGTTGGTAGGCCCGGTCGCCAACATGCGCTGGACGCCGCGCTCGAAGCGCACGATGGCTCCGTCGAGGTCGTCGCGTGCGAGGAGGGCATAACCACGGACGTAGGCGTCGGCACCGACCGCGATGTCCACGTCATCAGGGGCGAGCGACTCGGCCTCCGCGGTGACCGTCTCCGCCTCGTCGGAGCGGCTGAGCTGCACCAGGACCAGGGCCTTCTCGACGAGCAGGATGGGCAAGAGCCTCAGGTGGAAGCGTCGCGACGTCTCGATCCCTCGCTCGGCCGCCTCCAGGGCCACGACCGGTTGCGCGAAACAGAGGCCGACGGAGATCTGGAGGTCGATCGCGGCGAGGGTGAAAATGTCCCCCAGCCGCACCGCCAGCTCGCGCGCCTCCGGCAGGTAGCGGATGCCTGTGTTGCGCAGGTTGTCGGTGACGCCCAGCTCCTGCAGGCAGCGCAGACGCCACAACTGCAAGTCGTTCGAATCCGCCATCTCCAGGCCGCGGCGCAGCGCCGCTTCGGATGCCTCGAGGCTGGAGGCGCGGGTCGCGCGTCCGATCACCGCCAGGGCCTCACAGGCGATCTCGGGCCGGCCGGCCGATTCGGCGACCTCGAGCGCCGACTCTGCCAGGGCCCTGGCCGTCTTGACATCCCGGCGCTCCACCACGATCTGGGCGGACAAAAGCCGTGCCTCCGCAACGATCGCCGGCGCATCGCTGGCTGCGGCGGCTTCCGCGACCGCGCACTGCGCGTCGGCCAGGCTGCCTCCGGCCAGGTGGGCGCGGGCCAAGCGGAGGTGCACGGCGGCGAGGCGCCCCGCGCTCGCGTCGAGGCGGCGCAGACGCGCCAGCAGCGCAGTCCCGGCCTGGATCGCGGTCGCGGGATCCCCGGCGAGCGCGGCGCATTCGGTGATAGCCGACTCGACCTCCGCCAAGAGCTCCTCGTCGCCGGCCAGGTCGTGGGCTCGGTCCAGCCCCACCTGAGCCGCCGCGATCGCACCTCGCTCCAGCGCCCTGCGGGCCGACTTGAGCAGTAGCCGTGCCGCACCCTCGGCGTCGCCGGCCATCTCCAGGAGGTCCGCGCACAGCTCGCACCACCAGCCGGGCAGGTCCGGCTGCCGCGCTGCGATCACTCCGGCGGCCGTCCCGGCCAGGCGGGCGCGCTCCGGGGGCAGCAGGCCCGCCAGCACCGCCTCCCGAGTTAGCGCGTGGCGGAACTCGAATGTTTCCGCCTCCGCACGGTCGACGACGCGGATGAGCTGCACGTCGACACAGCGACGGAGCGTGACCAAGACACCTTTCTCTTTGGCCCCCACGATCGGAGACAGGAGCCGCCAGTCGAAGCGCCTGCCGAGCACGGCGGCGGCCTGCACCACCGCCCGGTCCTCCGGCGCCAGGGCGGCGAGACGGCGGCGTACCAGCTCGGGCACCGTGAACGGGGCAAGGCGGGGGAAGGCGCCGCTGAACGTCCAGCCCGTCGCCTCCCGCTGCAGTGACCCTGCGGTGGCGAGATCGGCCAGCACCTCCTCGGCCAGCAGCGGCAACCCATCGCTGCGTTCGTGCACGACCTGGGCCAGCGCCGCCGGGATTTCGGCGCCCAGCGCCTCCCTCACGAGCCGTTCGATGTCCGAGGCGCTCAGGGCCCCGATGGACTGTGTCTCCACCGCCCGCCGATCGCGAAGCCGGCCGAAGCCGTCCACGGCGGGCCAGGCCTCGCCCTCGCGGACGGTCGCGGCGCAGAGCACCGGGAGGGCGCCCAGGTTGTCGGCCAGGTACTCGACCGCGGCCATCGTCTCCGGATCGCTCCAGTGGAGGTCCTCGAGCACAATCAGCAGCCCGTCACGGCGGGCAAGCGACCCCAGCAGCCTGACCAGCCCCTCACAGGCGAAGAGGGCGGCCGACTCGCCGCTGGCCGGCGTGCCCCTACCAAGACCCGGCAGCAGTGCCTCCAGGGCCGGCAGGTAGGGCTGGAGGGCCTCGTCTGCGGGCAGGCCGTAGAGCCGTACGGCCTCAGCGAGCGCTTCGGCGATGGGCCGCCAGGGGATGGGTGTGGACGTCTCGACCGCGCGGCCGGCCAGGCTGCGCATCCCACGACCTTCGGCCAGCTGCCGAAGCTCACGGACCAAGCGCGACTTGCCGGCGCCGGCCTCCCCGGAAATGACCAGCACGCCGCCGCGACCGTCGGCCGTACTGCGAAGCCTGCTGCGGAGGTCGTCGAGCTCAGCTTCACGGCCGACCAGGACCGGACACAGGATGGGGCGCATGATCGGGGCGCGACCAGTATCACACCCGGAGCTCGACGCGCAGCACCGGTCCGGCTCAACCGGTTTAACTAGGCGCCGTGGTCATCGTCGTCGTCGGCGGGCAGTGGGGCGACGAGGGTAAGGGCAAGGTCATAGACCTGCTCTCCGAGCGGGCGGCGATGGTGATCCGGCCCCAGGGCGGGGCCAACGCGGGCCACACCGTGGTCACGGACCAGGGCGAGTTCAAGTTCCAGCTCCTGCCTAGTGGCATCCTCTATCCCGACGTGACGTGCGTCATCGGCCACGGGGTGATGGCCGATCCCCGCGTACTGATACGCGAGATCGACCAGCTTCGGGAGCGCGGCCTCGAGCCCTCCAACCTGGTCATCAGCGAGAGGGCGCATATGGTCATGATCTACCACCCCACGTTCGACCGGCTCGAAGAAGCGGTGCGCGGTGACGACCGGCTGGGCACGACCATGCGCGGCATCGGCCCCGGCTACTCAGACAAGATCCGTCGCATCGGGTTCCGGGTCGGGGACCTCCAAAAGGAGGTATTCCTGCGCAAGAAGCTCGACTTCGTGCTGGGCCAGGTCAAGAACCCGATCCTGCGCGACCTCTACCGCGAGGCGGAGGAGGGTCTGGAAGCGATGCTGCAGGAGTACCTCGGCTACGCGCGTCGCCTGGACCCGTTCATACGCGATGTCTATCCCCTGATCCAGGACGCCCTCGACAGCCGTGCCAACGTCCTTTTGGAGGGCTCGCAGGCGACCATGCTCGACCTCGACCTCGGCACCTATCCCTACGTGACCAGCGCCAACACCACGGCGGCCGGCGCCTGCACCGGCTCCGGCGTGCCGCCCACCCGCGTCGACCTGAGCCTGGTCGTGTGCAAGGCCTACACCACCCGCGTGGGCTACGGGCCATTCCCGACCGAGCTCTCGGACGAGGTCGGCGACGCCATCCGCGAGCGCGGCCGCGAGTTCGGCACCGTCACCGGGCGGCCGCGGCGCGTGGGCTGGTTCGACGGGGCGGTGGCCCGCTACTCGGCTCGCGTCAACGGCGCCGGCTCCATGGCTCTGACCAAACTCGACATCCTCGACGAGCTGAGCGAGGTCCAACTCAGCACCGGCTACGACTTCCGGGGCGAGTTCCACGACCATCCGATGGCCAACATCTCCCATCTGAAGCACTGCCGGCCGCGGTACGAGACGCTGCCCGGGTGGGAAGAGCCGCTCGGCGATTGCCGCACCTGGGAGTCGCTGCCCGCCAACTGCCGGGCTTACGTGGAACGCCTTGAGGCTGTGGTCGGGGTGCCCATCGAGCTGATCGGCGTCGGGCCCCGGCGCGACCAGTTCGTCGCTCGCGGCCGCGCGCTGTTCGCCTGAGGCGTGTGACGGCCCGGGCCGGCCTCAACGAGCGCCGGCCTGATCCCCTTTCGGCCGCCCCGGGACAACCGCGCTCGATCGAGGTCGGTGCCGTCCCACCGCCAACCAGGCGGCGCCGTCCAGGGCTCCTACCAGCACCTGGATCGCCGCTGACACCACGGGCGCGGCCTCGATGGCAAAGCCGTGGCCGCGGGCGGCGATGGTGGCAGCGCCGGCGCCGAGGCCGATCAGGGGCCGGCCGAGGACCCTGACCGGCAGGTGGCGCCGGTCGGCCAGGATCAACCCGGCGCAGAACCAGAACGGCCCGCTCGCGAGGTGGAAGACGGGCGCCCAGCCCAGGTAGGCGATGGGCGCCAGGGCGCCGATGGCCGCCCCGGCCAGAACGGCGAGGCTCAACCGCCGCGCGTACCAGAGCCAGGCCATGCCCACGACGACCGCCAGGAGCGAGGTCGCGAACACCGGCCCGGGCACGTTCCCGACGTAGAGGCGCACCGAGTCGATGGGTGCGCCCGACGACGGGTAGAAGTCGTGCCAGAAGCGGATGGGCTCGTCGAAAAGGACTGACGTACCGGGTCGCGAGTAGGCCGCGATCGCGCCCCGGCTGGCGAGCAGCACCGCCGCGTATGCGATGAGGCCAACCTGGATGCGCAGCGTGGGCACGAACCGCGCCCGTAGAGGCTCGAGCAGAGCGGCCAGGGCGGCGGCGGCGGCGGCCAGGGCCAGCGGTGCGGCGCCCCCGACGAGGGCCACCGCGACCACCGCGGCCACCAGGGGGGAATCGACGCGGGGCTGCTTCAAGAGGCGCGTGCCGGCCTCGGCCACGCCGCCCACGAGGACCGCGACAGCCAGCAACTCCGCTGCTTGGAGCCGGAATAGCAGCAGTCCCGCCGCGACCGGCGGCAAGAGCGCCAGCCCGCCGACGATCGACGGCGGCGCCGCCTGGGGCCGGAAGAAGAGCGTGCCGAAAAACGTCGGCAGCTTCCCCAGCACAGGGCGATTCTAGTGAGCTGGCCGTTCGCGAGCCGCCGCGCGGCTCGTCGACAACACCTCGCCGACCGCGTGTCGTGCATAATCTGCCCCGAGTGTCGCCGTCTTCCACGCGCTTTCTCGCGGCAGTCGTTCTGTGCCTCTGCGGCGCGATCTTCGGCGCCGGGCCGGCAGTGGCGGCGGTCCCCCAGGCGCCGGACACGTGGACCCGGCTGACTTCCCTGCCGGACGCCACCGGCGGTCCCGTGCTCGCCCTGGCGGTGGATCCGGCCAACCCCCTGCAGGTGCTCGCCGGCACCTCGGCCGGCACCGTTTACCGGAGCCTGGACGCGGGCGCCTCCTGGGCCGCCGTCCACCGCGACCCCGGCCACTACGTCCTGGTGCTGGCCTTCGATCCACTGCGCCCGGGGACGGTGCTGGCCGGGACCTCTGGCGACGGCCTCTGGACCAGCGCCGACGGCGGCGCGACCTGGCAGCAGGCGCCAGGGACGAAGGGCCGCTCGGTCCGCTCCCTCGGATTCGCCCGGGGCCTGGTCCTGGCCGGCACCGACCACGGTGCCCTGCTTTCCCGTCCGGGGTCTCCCTGGTCCGCGATCGCGGGCCTGGACCAGCTTTCGATCGCGGCGGTGGCGGTGCCGGCTGTCAACGACCCCGTCCGCCTCGTGATCGGGGCGGACGCCACCGGCGGCGCGGAGCCTCTGCCCCTCTACAGCAGCGCCAACAGCGGCCAGAGTTGGGCCGCGGTGCAGGGTGCGGTCGGGGGCAGCAGCGTGGTCTCCGCACTGGCTGCGGGCCCGCTGGCCGACGGCCAGCGCACGCGGCAGCTCCTGATGGGCACGAACGCGGGCATCTTCCAGTCCGGCGATCTTGGCGCCAGCTGGCAGGCGGTTCCGGGTGGGTCTCAGCTGCCGCAGACGGACGTGTCGGGGATCGTCTTTGCCGGCAACCGCGCCGACCACTTCTACGTCAGCTCAGACGGCGGTGCGTCGGACACGGGCGGGCTGTGGACGACCACCGACGGAGGCGCCCACCTCAGCTCGCTCGTTTCCCCGGTGCCCTCGGTGACCGCCCTCGCGGTATCGACCGAGTCCCAGCCTCTCGTCTACACGGCCACCTTCCGCCCCGCCGACCAGAACGTGGCCCTCTGGGCCTACCGCGACACCGCCGCGGCTCCGCACGGTCCGGCGGCCGCAGTCCCGCCGCCGGCCGAGAAAGCGGCGGGGGGGCGCTCGCCGGCTGTGCGGTCGGTGACCGGGCTCAGTCCCCGCCAGCTCCTGGCCGGAGTGATGCGGGGACCGGAGGCCCCGTGGATCGTTCTTGGCGGGGTCGCGGTCGCGGTCTTGGGCCTGGCCATGCTCGCCTACCTACGGCGCACTCGCGGTCTCTAGAGGGGCAGCCCGCGGCTCGTCCGGGCGGTAGACTCCGCGAGATGTCTCGACCCCTGGAGCGTCTGCGTGAGCTGGGCCTGGAGCTGCCCCAACCGCCCCAGGCCATGGCGTCTTACGTCCCCACCCGGCTTGTCCCCGTCGGCGCCGGCCGCTCCCTCCTCTTCATCGCTGGCCAGGTGTCGATGGCCGGTGGCGAGCTCCTGACCGGCCGAGTACCCGACGAGGTCGGGGTGGAGAAGGCGCAGGAGGCGGCGCGCGCGTGCGCCTTGAACGTCCTGGCTCAGATCGAGGCCGCCGCCGGCCTCGACCACGTGGAGGAGGTGGCCCAATTGACGGGCTGGGTGTGCTCAGCCGACGGGTTCGGCGGCCAACCCGAGGTGGTCAACGGCGCCTCGGACCTCCTGGTCGAGATCCTCGGCGAACGCGGCCGGCACACCCGGGCGGCCGTTGGCACCAACGCCTTGCCGCGAGGAGTGACGGTGGAGATCGCCGCCGTAGTCGTCGTCCGGGCCGTCTGAAGCTCGAGTGCTGGCGACCCTCAGGGGACGCCGCGGGCTGCTCGTCGGCGGCAGCGCGGCCTACCTGGCCCTGGTCTTCGGCGTCATGCTCTGGCGCGGCGTCGAGATAGAGCCCCAGTGGGTGGTGCTGGCGCTCCTGCTAATCGCGGCCGCAATGGGTCGGGGCAAGCAGTTCATCTTCGACTTCGTCCCCTTCCTGCTCCTCTTCTTCGCTTATGAGGTGATGCGAGGCTTCGCCGCCAAGACGGGCTTTGCCCCGCACGACCTTTCGCCCCTGGAACTGGCACTGTTCGGCGGCCACCTACCCAACCTGGTGCTCCAGGGGGCTCTTTATCGTGCGGACACGGTGAGCGTCATCGACCTCGCCGCGATGGGCTTCTACTTCCTCCACTTCGTGCTCCCGGTCGCGGTTGGTTTCCTGTTCTGGCTGCGGAGCCGCGAGCATTATTGGCGGTTTGTCGCGGCGCTGATCCTGATGTCCTTCATGGCCTTCGCCTTCTACCTCTTCTATCCCAGCACCCCGCCCTGGCTGCAGTTCCCGCATGAGGTGGTCAAGATCTCGGACGTCACGATCCAAAAGCTGCACGTCGACTACCTGATCTCGCCCGTGTACTCCCACCTCAATCCGAACCGCTACGCCGCCTTCCCCTCCCTGCACGCGGCCTACCCGACTCTGGCCGCGGTCATGGCCTGGAGCCGCTATCGTGCCCTCTCGCTGGCTCTCTTCGGCTGGGCCGGGTGCGTCTGGTTCGCGATCGTCTACCTGGGCGAGCACTACGTCGTGGACGTGCTCTTCGGCCTGGTCTTCGTGGCCGTGGCCATGCTGATCGTGGAGTTGGTGGCCCGGCGCTGGTCAAAGGGTCAGGCGGAGACGGCAGCCGAGGTGCCCCGAGCGGCCGCCGCAGGCTGAGCCTGACGGCTCAGGCTCGGTGTTCAGGCCTCCCAGACGCGCTTCATGATCACGCGGGCCAGCTTGTCTTGGTCGTGGTGTGAGGGGATGCGGCTGTTGACGACGTCGCCCGCGATGAAGCGAACCTGGGGTGCCTCGCGCAGAGCGTCCTCATAGTCGAACGTAACCTGGCTCTGGCCGCCCGTCGGCCGGTGGTTGAGGTTCGAGTTCACGATCACGTAGTCGAAGAGGTCGGCGTCGACGTGCTCGCGCATCGTTCGCAGGTACTGGCTCACGTCGTAGCTGTCCGTCTCGCCGGGCTGGGAGGCGACGTTGCAGACGAACACCTTCAAGGCCGGAGAGCGACGGATGCAGTCGATCATGCCCGGAACCATCAGGTTCGGCAGTATGGACGTGTAGAGGGAGCCGGGGCCGATCACGATCAGCTCCGCGTTCATGATCGCGAGCGCTGCCTCCGGGTTGAGCTCGGCCCCCTCAGGCTTCAGGAACACGCGGGTGATCGGCGCGCGCTGGAGCGGGATCTTGGATTCGCCCTCGATCATGGAGCCGTTCACACTGGCCACCAAGGTCACGTCGTGCAGCGTCGAGGGGATGATCGCGCCGCGCACCGCCAGCACCCGGCCGGACTCCCGAAGTGCGTGCTCGAAGCTCCCCGTGACCTCGGCCATGGCCATGATGAACAGGTTGCCGAAGGAGTGGCCGTTGAGCGAACCCTCCTTGAAGCGATGGTTGAAGAGTTCTTTCACCAGCGGCTCGGCGTCGGCCAGCGCGATCAGGCACTGCCGGAAGTCACCGGGCGGCAGGATTCGGTATTCCTCTCGAAGGCGCCCGCTGGAGCCGCCGTCGTCGGCCACCGTCACCACTGCCGCCAGGTTGCTGGTGTACTCCTTGAGGCCGCGGAGCAGCGTCGACATGCCGGTCCCGCCCCCGATCGCGACCAGCCGCGGTCCGCGCCGCCGGGTCCGGAAGGAGTAGATGACCTCGGCCGTGCTCCGGCCGCCGCCACCCGGCAGGAAGGGGCCCAGCATCGAGCGCTGAAGCATCGCGATGGAGAAGCCGAGGAGGCCGAGCCCCGCAACCACAAAGATCAGCGCGCGCACCGGCTTCGGCCAGAACTGCAGGGTGAGCCCGGCTACCCAGCCCGGGAAGTTGACCTCCGTGTAGATGGCCTTCAAGGCGTAGCTGGCGCCGAGGTCGATGATCAGGATGGCGAGCATCAGGAGCAGAACCCAGCGCTTGATCTCGAGGCCGGGCATGAGCCAGCCCAGCCAGCGCCGGGACCATAGTCGCCTCACCGCCGCGCCGCGTTAGGATCAGACAGATCCGTGAGCCGGTGTCGATTAGGCCCCTTACCGGCGTAGAGTCGGGGGGCGATGGGAGTCAGCAGGATAATCAAGATATGAAGATGCTCCGGCGGATGAGGCGGGTAATCAAGTGGGCGGGATTCGGTCTCATGGTAGCCGCCATCTCCCAGGAGATGGCCAAACCGGAGGCTGAGCGGACGTGGCAGGGGCATCTGCTCGGCCTCGTCCCGTACGACTTCCGGCCGCCGACCTGGCAGCGGCTCCGAGCCGCCTACTGGAACCCGGCGGACCACCGACTATTCACGGATCGCGTCCTCGGTGTCGGCTGGGCATTGAACCTCTTTCGTGCCCGTCAACTGCTGGCGCAGGGTTTCGACGTCCTGATGGGCCAGCGGGGCCGGATCCCCGCGCCGATCCGGCGAGTCGTGCCGGGCGCGGCCGCGGCCGCCCGCTCGCGCTGGTCCCAGGAGCCGACCGCGACAAGCCGCGTCGAGCCGGGACGCCAGCCGTAGGCGCGGTCGGTCGCCGGCCGTCGAGAGTGGTTTAGGCGGGCCACCACTCGGAAGTAGCTTGGGTGGCGGCAGCAAGCTACTTATCCACGGCTGTGCGGCAGCCGTTCGAAACCGCCGTCGCTGCCGGGTCGACGGTGCGGGCCGGCGGTTGACTGTCGAATAGCTATCGTATATCTTCTGGATATGCGAAAGAACCAAGAGTTGACCAGCGCGCTCTACGTCCGCCTGCCGGAGCCGGCGGCCGACAAGCTGGCCCGTGCGGCCGAGGTCCTGAGCATCCCCAAAAAGGATCTTGTCACCAGCCTCGTTTCAAGGTATGTCGACCCTGACAGCCGCGACGGCCTGGAGGCTCTGGGTGCGCTGATGGAGCCGCGCCGGGTCACAGTCGAGCTCGGCGAACCTGCCGTGAAGGTCGGCCACTATGCGTTTCACCCGTACGAGCAGGAGCAACCGGAGGTGATGACGCCCGAGCAGGCCGGGCAGCTCCTGCAGCTGCCGGTGCCGGTCGTGCTCGAGCTGGCCGAGTCGGGCGAGCTGCCCGGGCGGAGGCTTGGTGGGGAGTGGCGCTTCTCACGAACCGCGTTGGTCGAGTGGGTCCGGGGGAGCGAGGCGGACGCTCGGTCGTCGGCTGCCGGCCCATCGTGAGCCCCTGCCCGTTGCCCCGGGTCGACGGATCCCAGACCGACTTCGGCAGCACCTCCGAGTCAGCTGGCGCCGTCGATGCAGCCGGTATGATTTGACGCGGAGTTTGCCTGGTCCCTCCAGAGCGAGTCAGTGATTCGTAACCCAGGAGTCAGGCGAAGCACTGTTAATTGGGGCGTGGCCAAGTTGGTAAGGCGCCTGACTCTGGATCTCCGAGCCTCCATCATCTCCTGCGACTGCGCTTGTTTTGAGTTCCAGTAGCGCGCGAGACTGCAAATGAAGCGTAGTTGTCACGCGCATCACCCGAAGGCTACAATGCAGCAATCTTGCGCGTTACAACTTCGTCCCCAGCGAGTCAGGCGAAGTGACGCCCAAGCTGTCGCTGGTCGGCAGCGGCAAGCCCAACCCGCTGGAAACGGCGGCCGGGGACTACCTGGCCTCGGTCCGAGCTCGCGGCGGCTCACCCCGGACCGAGGAGTACTACGACGCGGTCCTGACCAGGGTGCTGCTGCCCTGGTGCCGCGACGAGGGGGTATCCGACCCGGCCCAGCTGGACCAACCCACGCTCGACCGCCTCAACGCTCACCTCTTGGGTGAGACCAGCCGCCACACCGGCAAGGCGCTCAGCCGCGCCACGGTGGCCACCTACCTCCGCGGCGTCCGACA
>JALYZG010000090.1 GCA_030948965.1 Candidatus Dormiibacterota bacterium
TTTCCGGCTCTTCGCGCACCAGCTTCACCAGCGCCGAGGCGTCGCTATAGAGAAGGGCCCCGTCAGCATTCGCCGCGAATCTCGGCGAGTGAGCGACTGAGTGCGTACAGATCGCCGTCAAGCTGACGCGGCTCGGGTAGGCCGCGGCGCTTGGGGCGGGTGACACGCCCATCGGCTATGAGTCGATCGAGAGCGGCGCCGCTTGTCGCCGGCGGCCCGAGTTCGGCGACCGGCCGATTGCGATTGGTGACGAGCAACCGCTCACCGCGCTCCACCTCTCGCAGGTAGCGGCTGAGATTCTGGCGTAGCTCCGCGACTCCTACGGTCCGTGGCATGTGCACGAAAGTAGCAGGTTCAACTCAATGTTCAGGCGGCGAGCCGGGCATCCGCGCTGATGGCTCACTATCTACCCGTGGAGCCGCTGCAGTCATTCGTTCTGGGGGCCGGGTTCTGACGCCCGCGCGGGTCGGGGTCTACGTCCACGCCCGACATCCCGACACCGGGGCGATGCTGCCCGTCGAGGATCTTGTGCAGCGCATCCAGCTGGCGGAGGCCCAGGGCTTCGACTCTGTCTGGTTGGCTGATCACGCATTCATCGAGATGGAGGGCCGGCGGGCAGCGGGGCACGAGCCCTTGATCGTGCTCGCCTACGCCGCAGCCCGGACCCGGCGCATTCGCCTCGGCACGCTTGTGCTCTGCGCCCCGTTCCGGCTCCCGGGCCAGGTCGCCCGGGAGGCGGCGGCCCTGACCGACGCGGCCGGGGGACGCTTCGTGCTGGGTCTGGGAGCCGGCTGGCACCAGCCGGAGTTCGACGCGCTGGACCTGCCGTTCGACCACCTGGTGTCGCGTTTCGAGGAGTACCTCGACGCGGTCACCCGCTTGCAATCAGGCGGCCGGGTGGACCTGACCGGCCGCTACTACAGCCTGCACGGGGCCGAGCTCTTCGCGACAGCGCCGGCCCCGCCCATCTGGATCGCGGGCATGGGCCCGCGGCTGATGAGGCTCGCGTCCCGGCTGGCCGACGGCGTGAACCTGGCCTGGGGCGAGAAGGACCCGGCCTGGATGCGGGAGCCGCTTGCCGTCCTGCTGCGGGAGCTGGCGGCGGAGGGGCGCGATCGCGCCGCGATGACCGTCTCGGTCGGGGTGGCGATCGAGCCGGCGCGTGCGGACGACGTCTCGCGGCTGCTCGAAACATATGAAGGGGAGGGCGTGGACGAGGTCATCCTGCGCCTGGGCCGGCCTCCGAACGGTGACGCCTACCGTCCCCGTCATCAGGAACTGGCCGCCGAAGCCCTGCGGTCTCGCTGAGCATGGCGCCCTCAGGTGCCCGGGCGCTCCAGCGGCAGCCCGACCGCTGCCAACAGATCGCCAAAGGCAGTCTCGTCCCAGAGCGTGGCGTCCGTTTGGAGCAGGATGGACCCGTCCCCAGCCAGGAAGCGGTAGGCGGGCACCCGGAAGGGTCCCTGGGCGCTGACGGTTACGCGCGTCACGGCGGCAGACGCGCACGAGCGGCGGAGCAGACCGACCAGGCGCAGCCGGTCGCCGTCCAGAACGAGCCCGATCGGCGTTTGCAGAGGCTCGGCCAGCGCGTACGCCCCGACCGCCAGGAGGAGCAGCCCTAAGATTGAGCCTGAGCTCGCATCCAGGGCGCCGCCGTACATGAGGCCCGCGCCGACCAAGCCGATCAGGCCCCGCCACACGAGGCCGCCGCGGGTGGGGCGGAGGCGCAGAGGGTCGGGGTCGGCGCTCATGGATAATGAGGATGCGCGATGAGAGCCTTTTTCGGCACCCGCTCCGGCGGCCTCGAGGACCCGTTTCCCGGCAGCCGCTAGCCGCTCGGCTCCGGAGGGCCCGCAGCGGCGCTTCATCGAGCCTCAGCCGGCGCCCCGCGGCGCCGTCGCCTTCCATCCCACCGGAGAACCCCGAGCCCATGACCGACACGTCCGCAGGCGACGACGACTTCGTCAAGGACATCACGAAGATGTCCCGGGACTTCGACCGCTGGTACACCGACATCGTCCGCAAGGCCGAGCTCGCCGACTACACGCCGGTGCGCGGCTGCATGGTCATCCGGCCCTACGGGTACGCCATCTGGGAGCATGTCCAGCGCGCTTTCGACGACATGATCAAGTCGTCAGGGCACGAGAACTGGTACTTCCCGCTCCTCATCCCCGAAGAGCTGCTGCTGAAGGAGGCGGAGCACGTCGAGGGCTTCACGCCCGAGGTGGCCTGGGTCACGGAGGCCGGCAGCCATGGCAAGCTGGACCAGCGGCTCGCCATCCGGCCGACGTCGGAATCGATTATCGGCTCGCTCATCCGCCGCTACATCCACTCCCACCGGGACCTGCCGATGCTCACCAACCAGTGGTGCAACGTGCTCCGCTGGGAGATGCGCACGCGCCTCTTCCTGCGCACAGCCGAGTTCCTGTGGCAGGAGGGGCACACGTTCCACGCAGATGCCGAGGAGGCGCAGGCCGAGGTCGACCTCATCCTCGAGTACTACCGCCGGCTGGCCGAGGACTGGCTGGCCATGCCCGTCCTGGCCGGTCTCAAAAGCCGCACGGAGACGTTCGCCGGGGCCGTCTACTCCAAGAGCATCGAGGCGATGATGCGCGACGGCCTGGCCCTGCAGGCAGGCACGTCGCACTACTTCGGACAGAACTTCAGCGGCGCCTACGACATCGGCTTCACGAACCGGGAGAACGAGCGCGACCTCTGCCACTCGACGTCCTGGGGCACCTCCACCCGGCTGATCGGGGGCATGGTCATGGCCCACGGCGACGACAGCGGCCTGATCCTGCCCCCGCGCGTCGCCCCGATCCAGGTGGTGGTGGTGCCGATCTTCCGCGACGCGGCCGGCCGGGAGCAGGTGGCGGCCGCCATCGAAGCCTGGCGCCCGGACGTGGTCGCCGCCGGTGTGCGGCTGCGCGTGGACTGGTCCGACGATCGGCCCGGGGCCAAGTACGCGCACTGGGAGATGAAGGGTGTGCCCCTGCGCCTCGAGGTCGGCCCTCGGGACGTCGACGCGGGCCAGGTGACGCTGGTCGACAGGCTGCAGCGGGCCAAGCGGGCCGTGCCGGTGACGGGACTGGCCGCCCGGCTCAAAGAGGAACTGGAGGCCTTCCAGGCCGCGCTCTTCCAGCGCGCCCTTGACTTCCGAACCGCGAACACCTACGAGGTCCGAACGCTGGCCGAGCTGGTCGAGCATTTCCG
>JALYZG010000097.1 GCA_030948965.1 Candidatus Dormiibacterota bacterium
GTCGAGCTGCGCTCGCGACTCTTCCTGGGCACTGGCAAGTACCGCTCGGACGAGGAGATGCTGGCCGCCCTGGACGCTTCGGGGGCGGAGCTGGTCACGGTCGCGCTGCGCCGGCTGGACCTGGACGACCTGGCCAAAAAGACCCTCCTCGACGTAATCGACTGGAAGCGCTATCGCGTGCTGCCCAACACCGCCGGCTGCCGGACCGCCGACGAGGCGATCCGCATCGCCCGCCTGGCCCGCTCCATGGGCCTTTCGGACTGGGTCAAGCTGGAGGTCATCCCGGACCCCCGCTACCTCTTCCCCGACCCCGTGGACACCCTGCGCGCGGCCGAGGTGCTCGTGGGCGAGGGCTTCACCGTCCTGCCCTACATCAACGCCGACCTGGTCCTCGCTCAAAGGCTCGAGGCCGCCGGCTGCGCGACGGTGATGCCGTTGGGCTCGCCAATCGGATCCGGGCAGGGCATCGTAGCGGCGCGCGCGATCGCGCTGATCGTCGAGCACGCCGGCGTGCCCGTGGTGGTGGACGCCGGCATCGGCTCGGCCGCCGACGCCGCCCAGGCGATGGAGCTGGGCGCTGACGCCGTGCTCGTCAACTCCGCCGTGGCGCTGGCGGCACGCCCGGCCCTGATGGCGGAAGCGATAGCGCAGGGCGTCGAGGCTGGCCGCAAGAGCTTTTTGGCCGGCCGGATTCCCATGCGCTCCGACGCTGCGGCCAGCTCCCCCACCACTGGCATATCTCCTCGCTCCTGACGCCGGCGGCGATGGCGGTGGTCGCCGACGCGGCCGCCGGGGTGCGGGCGGCGGGCAGGGGGGCGACGATCATCCAGCTCCGGCGCCCGGGCGACCCCGGCGGCGGTCTGGAGGCGGAGATGGTGGTGCTGCTGCAGGCCACCCGATTGCCGGTGCTCGTGGGTGGTCGCGCGGACGTGGCCCTGGCCACCGGTGCGGCCGGCGTGCACCTGCCCGAGCAAGACCTCCCCGTCGTCGCCGCCCGCCGCCTCCTCGGCCCGGAGCGGCTGGTCGGACGCTCCGTGCATTCCGTGGCGGCGGCCGAGAGCGCAGAGGCGGAGGGAGCCGATTACGTTCTCTTCGGCGCCGTGTTCCCCAGCCCCGGCCACGAGCAGGTGGCCGGACTCGAAGAGCTGGCCCGAGTGGCCGCCGCCGTCCGGATCCCGGTGCTGGCTGTGGGCGGCGTCTCCGGCGAGCGGGTCGAGGCCTGTCGCCGCGCAGGAGCGGCCGGGTTCGCGGCCATCCGCTACTTCCAGGGGCCGCCGCCATGATCCGGCTGCAGGTCAACGGGCGGCAGGTCGAGCTGCCGGCGCCGTTGCCGCTCCTCGACTACCTGGGCGGCCTGGGGGTCGATCCCCGGGCGGTGGCGGTCGAGGTCAACGGCGAGATCCTGGCCCGGGACGCCTACGCGGATTCGGTGCTGGACCAGGGCGACGCCATCGAGATCGTGCGAATGGTGGGCGGAGGCTAGACGCTCCGGCCGTTGGCATCGGCCAGCTCGCGAAGCGCCAGCTCGGCCTCGCCGCGCTCATCCCAGGGCTCTGTGCGCCCGTCCAGGATCATGGTGCGCTCGTGGCCCTTGCCTGCCAGGAGCACGGTGTCGCCTGGTCGCGCTCGCGTCAGGGCCATGCGGATGGCGGTGCGCCGATCGGGCTCGACCTCGTAGTCCACGCCGCTCCGGCGGTCATGCGCGCCGGCCTGCACCGCTCGCGCGATCTCGGCCGGGTCCTCTGAGACCGGGTCGTCAGTGGTGATCACGAACCAGTCGGCGCTGGTCGCGGCGGCCCGGCCCATGCCCGGCCGGTCGTGGTCGGAGCGGCCCGTGGCGCCGAAAACGCAAAGCAGGCGTCCGTCGGTCAGCGCCCGAAGCTCGGCCAGGACCCCCGCCAGACCCGACGCGGAGTGGGCGAAGTCGACGTAGACGCGAAAGGGCTGGCCCAGGTCGACCTGCTCCAGCCGGCCCGGTACCCCGGGAAAGGCGGAGAGCGCGGCCGCCAGGCCGGCCGTCGGGAAGCCACCCAGCGCGTGCGCCAAGCCGCCCGCCAGGAGCGCGTTGCCGACGTTGAACGCGCCGGGCATGCGCAGCCGGACGGCGGCCTGGGCGCCATCCGGGCCGGCCAGGACGAAGGCCGTGCCCGCGGAATCGGGGCGCAATTCCAGGGCCGCCAGGTCCGCGCTGCCATGGCGGCTGACGAACAGGCGACGCGCGATCGGCTCGGCCGCCAGCCGCTCGTGGGCGGGGTCGTCAAGGTTCAGGACCGCGGTCTTGACGATGCCTTTCGACGGCGCGGATGCGCAGAGAACGATCAAGTGCGCTTTGGCGCGCAGATAGGACTCCCAGCTGCCGTGGTAGTCGAGGTGGTCGTGGCCCACGTTGGTCACCGCCACCGCATCGAGCTCGCACGCGGCGACTCGGTCCTGGGCCAGCGCATGCGATGTGACCTCCAGCACCGCCGCCCTCTTGCCCGAGGCCACCATCTCCCCGAGGCTCGCCTGGAGCAGAGCCGCGCCCACGCTGCTGAGCCCGGTGCTGTTGGCGGCCGGCTCGGCCCCGGTCAGCCGGGCGACTCCCGAGAGCAAACCGGCCGGAAGGCCGAGGGCGTTCAGGACGTGGGCGGCCATGTGCGTCACTGTGGTCTTGCCGTCGGTACCCGTCACACCGGCCATCAGCAGCCGGTGGGCCGGCCGCCCGTGCAGGACGGCCGCGAGCTCGGCCAGGCCGGGGCGGGCGGCGGCCAGCCGCAGCACGGGCGTGCCCGGCGGCAAGTCCACCGTTCGCCCTCGCTCCAGCGCCACGGCAGCTCCAGCCCGGGCAGCCTCCCTCGCAAATGCGTGCCCATCGACGCGGAGGCCCGGGACGGCGACGAAGAGATCGCCCGGCCCGGCCAGGCGCGAGTCCTCCACCACCCTCGAGACCTCGTGCTCGCCGCCTGACTCCAGCGCCGCCCCCGGCACCTCGGCGGCCAGCTGGGAGAGCCGCATCGGGGCTGAGCATACTGGCCGCATGTCGGGTCCCCCAGTCCTCGTGATGGGCATCGTCAACGTCACCCCGGACTCGTTCAGCGGTGACGGCCTGATTGACCCCGCGGCGGCAGTCGCGCGCGGTCTGGAGATGGTCGCAGCCGGCGCCGACATCGTCGACGTGGGCGGGGAGTCGACCCGCCCCGGCCACACCCCGGTCGCCGGGGACGAGGAGATCAGGCGGGTGCTGCCGGTGGTCCGCCAACTGGTCGCGGCCGGCGTCGCCGTCTCCGTCGACACCCAGAAGCCGGCCGTGGCCGAGGCTGCGGCCGAGGCCGGGGCGGCGATGGTCAACGACGTCTGGGGCCTGAGCCGGGAGCCAGGCCTGGCCCGGCTGGCGGCCGAACGCGGCCTCGGCCTGGTGCTGATGCACAACCAGGAGGGGACCGCCTACGCCGGCGACGTGGTGGCCGAGGTCGGCCGGTGGCTGCAGGCCGCGTCCGGCCGGGCGCTGGCGGCCGGGGTGGCCCCCGAGCGGGTCATGATCGACCCTGGCATCGGTTTCGGCAAGACGGCCGCCCAGAACGTGGAGGTTCTGGGCCGGCTCAGGGAGCTGACGGGGCTGGGCTTCCCACTCCTCGTCGGCGCCTCGCGGAAGTCGTTCCTGGGCCGTGTGTTCGGCCAGGAGGGCCAGCGCCGGCGGTGGGGGACGGCGGCTGTTGTGGCCGCCTCGGTGCTGGCCGGCGCGGCTTGCGTTCGCGTCCACGACGTGCCCGAGATGGTGGCGGTGGTGAGAGTGGCCGAGGCGCTCCGGGACGCGGCCGCTCCTTGACGGTCGCCTACCTCGCCGCGGGCTCCAACCTGGGCGACCGCGATGCGTACCTGGGCGCCGCCCGCGGCCTGCTCGAAGCCCGCGGCGCTCGAATCCTGCGGGCGAGCTCTGTGATCGAGACCGAGCCCTGGGGGGTCCTGGACCAGCCGCGCTTCCTGAACCAGGTGCTGGAGGTGGACTGGCCCGGCAGCGCTCGGGAGCTGCTCCAGGCCGCCCAGGCCGTGGAGGCCGAGCTGGGCCGGACCAGCGGCCCGCGCTGGGGCCCGCGCGAGATCGACCTCGACGTGCTCCTCTTCGGCGACCTGAAGCTGGACGAGCCGGGCCTGACGCTCCCCCACCCGCGGATGTGGGAACGCGACTTCGTAACGATCCCCCTTCGCGAACTACGCCCCGACCTAACCCGCCCCTCGGACTAGGGAGACGGGCGCCCGACGCTAACTGGGAGGGGTTCCGGAAGGGGAGGGCTTGCCCTCACCTT
>JALYZG010000122.1 GCA_030948965.1 Candidatus Dormiibacterota bacterium
CGCGAGGGCATCCAGATGTTCCGCTACTGGAGCAACGACCTGGTCGTCAAGCGGCCCTATGGCGACTGCCGCTGCGGGCGGACCTGGGACCTCTATGACGGCGGCATCCGGGGCCGCCACGACGACATGCGGAAGATCCGCGGAGTCTGGTTCATGCCTTCGATGGTGGAGGACGTGGTCCGCGGCTTTCCCGAGATCGACGAGTTCCAGTGCCTCCTCGTCAACCTCGACGAGCTGGACACCCTGGTGATCCAGATCGAGCCCAAGCCAGACGTTGCCGATCAGGACCACGAGGCCCTCCGGCTGCGTTTTACGGCGGAGGTGAAGCGCCAGCTCTCACTGACGCCCCAGGTCGAGCTCGCCCCCGCCGGCCAGCTTCCCCGCTTCGAGATGAAGGCGAAGCGATTCCAGGACCTGACCAAGCAGCCGGCGCGCCCATGAGCGAGGCCTATGCCCGACCCGAGCTGTCGGCCGCCGAGCAGGAAAAGCTGCGGCGAGTCTACGACGATCTCCTCGGGCTCGCCGCAAGCGAGGTCCCCGCCGTCGCAGCCGCTGCGCGCTCGGCTCTGGCCCAGGTCGCGACGGCGTTGAGCGGCCAGGGGCTCCATTACGAGCTGTACTCCAAGCGTTGGAGCTAGGCGTAGGGCTCCCGGCAGTAGTTCCGGGGACGTCGGCCGACCTCATTCTCCGCTGGGCCCGGGACGCCGACGCCGCCAACTTCAGCACGCTGGGTGTCCACGACCGACTTGCCTGGGACGGCTTCGAGTGCCTCGGCGTTCTCAACGCCGCCGCAGCGGTCACCGAGCGGATCCGGCTCGCCTCGTTGGTCCTGATCGCTCCCCTGCGCCCGGCGACCCTGATCGCCTCCCAGGCGGCCGCCATCCAGAGGCTCGCCCAGGGACGCCTCACCCTCGGGGTCGGCATCGGCCCCCGACGGGACGACTACGAGGCGGCCGGGGCCGCCTTCGGGACGCGGGGGCGGCGACTCGAGGACCAGCTTCATGAGCTCCACCAGCTCTGGGACGCCGGCCTGACGCGGCCCCGCCTGCTGGTCGGCGGCGGCGGCGACGCCGCCCTGGCCCGGATGGCCCGCCACTCCGACGGCTATGTGCACGGCGGCGGTCCGGCCCGCGCCTTCAAGAGCGCCGCCGACCGTGCCCTCACCGCCTGGTACGACGCCGGCCGGACGGGGCAGCCTCGGCTGGTCGGCACCGGCTATTTCGCACTCGGCGGCGCCGAAGCCGAGGGGAAGGAGTTCCTGCGCCGCTACTACCGCTTCGTCGGGCCCTTCGCGGAGCGGATCGCCGATGGCATCCTCACCGGCAAGGCCGAGATCGAGGAGCTGGCCGCGGGCTACGCCGAGGCAGGCTGCGACGAGCTGGTGCTCTTCCCCACCGTGCCGCGTCTCGATCAGCTCGAAAGGCTTGCCGAGGTGGCGAAAGGGCCGGCTAGTTTGGGCTCCCGATGACCGCGGCGAAGGCGACGGTTATCAGCAACAGACCGAAGACGATCATCAGCGCAGCCAGGAATGCCCGAGCATAGCCGCCGAGGACGCCGCCGGCAGATGACCTCCCTCTCCTGATCATGGGATGAATCGTGCCGTCAACCAGCCCATAAGTCGATGGGTGTTATGTCCCGGTTCCGAATCTCGGCGGGATCTCTCGCTTCCCACGTCACAACGTGCTCAGCAGCTGAAGATTGGTCAAGGAGACCCAGGCCAGACCAAGAGTCGCCGCCTGAACCGCAACCAGGCTGAACCGGAAGACGACACGCGAGGCGCGATGGTTCGGCCGTGCCCAACGTGCCGTGAGCAGAAGGGCGGCGCCGGCAGCGACCACGAGAAGGAGCTTGGTGGTCAGGAAGAGATTGATTCCTCCCTGTTCGAGCAGCCGGGCGCTGACCGGCATCGCTTCAAGCGCTCCCCGCGCCCGACCTACGGCGGTGGTCAGAACATCGGTCGTCTGGCTTGCCAGCAGAAGGGCGGTCCAGAGGGCGGCCTGTCGAATTTCCACGTGACGGCCTCCCTTCTCAGGCTGCCTGGCGGCGCAGGCGGTCGGAGAGGGCGAGCTCGCGCACTCGCAGACGCGCGTGGTCCGCAGCGCGGGAGGAGATCTCGAGGTGATACGTGGGATCCATCGGGTCGAGGCCCATCACCGCCAGCTCGTGTCGTCCGGGTTCGAACCTGAGCACCTCGATTCCGATTTTCTCAAGATTGGCGAGCTCTTTGTCCACCTGGCGGCAGGCCGACTCCCGGACCAGTGCCTCGAACGGCGCCGCCGGGTGGAAGCTGGACCCCAGCGGTCGGCGGCCAAGGGGATTGAGGCAGATGACCACGTCCAGGCGGGCGAAGGCGGCAAGGTCCGCGTTGGTCGGTGAGGCGACGCCGCCGTCCACGTATTCGCGGCCGCTGATGACGACCGGGCCGAAGATGCCCGGGATCGCACAGGACGCTGCCACAGCGCTGGCAAGGTCGGCCCGTCGTTCGCGACCGAACACCACCCGGCGCCCGGTACTGCGTGACGTTGCGACTATCCAGCAGGCGGGGTGCTGCACCCAGCCTTGGGGCACTCTCATTCCAACCGTCCGGCGGATGGCTTCGGTCGGGGCGGTCCCTCGCGGGGCGAGAGCATTCAGCAACCGCGAACCGCGGGTCCAGGAGGACCCGGAGGTGACGGCGGCGAGGAGCAGGCTCAGTGAGCGCGGCGCCGCGGAGGGCAGAGCGTCGCCTCCGGCGTAGCTTTCGAGCAGCGTCAAATCGCGCAGCGGCCAGTGTTCGGCACGCGGATCGTCTGGTGGCCTGAGGGATCGCGCCGGGATCTTCGACGCGATCAGAGCGGCGAAAACGGCACCCGCCGAGGTACCCACCACCAGGTCGGCGGTTCCCGGCTCCCAGCCACTTGAGGCGGCGATCTCGGACAGCGTGCCGGCAAGCCAGGCTCCGCCTGTTATGCCACCGGCTCCCAGCACAATGCCAACGCGCCTACGCCTACCCATCCGTTCCCCGGTCGCCTCTCGCCGACCGGAGCCTGATGGCCAGGTCGATCCTGTCCATCAACAGCCATTCCCGCTCGCAGGCCTGGACCTCGTCGAGCAGCTCCTCGAACTCGCAATGGAGAGCAGCAGCGCGTACTGCATCTCCTTCGCCACCCGAATTGGCATTCACTTTTCTCCCCTCCGGCTCTGACCGTAGCCCTTTCGCTGCGCGATTCAATGGGAGCCTTCGCCCACCCCCAAGGACATCTGCTCATGGCCGGCGATGGGCGTCCCGCCGACCCGTGACTCACGCTCCGGGAACCTTTCTCCCCTCTGTCGTTGCTTTGCTGTCGTGGCTGCCTAGATTCGGGCTTGTTGCTCGGCGCCTACGTCTCCACCCGCACCGTCCCCCGCCGGCTGCTCTGGACCTGGCTGGCGCTGGTCGCCCTCAGCCAGCTGGCCGACCTCGCGACCACCTGGCGCTCCCTGGCAGTCGGCCTGCGGGAGGGCAACCCGGTGGTCGTCGCGGCGCTTACGAACGGTAACTTCCAGCTCTTTGCGGTGGTCAAGACCGCGCTCGTGGTCGCGCTCGGGATCGTCCTCCTGAGCGGCCGGGCGGTCGCCTTGGCGGGGGCTCGGCTGGTGGTCCTCACCTTCAGCCTGATCGCGATCGGAAACCTGATTACCGTCCTGGCCAACTAGAAAACTCTTAATCTGACGCGAGTGCGCGTCGATGAGCTGGTGACGCCAGCGCTTGTCCTCGAGGCCGACGCGTTCGAGCACAACCTGAGCACGATGGCCGCCACCCTCCCCGGCGCCCGGCTGCGGCCGCACATCAAAGCCCACAAGTGCACCGCCCTCGCAGCACGGCAGGCGGCGGCCGGCCATCGCGGGTTCACCTGCGCCACCATCCGCGAGATGGAGGGCATGGCCGCCGCCGGGCTCGGCGAGGACCTGCTGCTCGCCAACGAGGTCCTCGACGCCACTCGGCTCGGCCGGCTCCACGCTCGCGTCACGGTCGCCGTCGACTCGAAAGAGACTGTCGGGGCCGCAGTCAAGGGCGGCGTGAAGGAGGTGCTGATCGACGTCAACGTCGGGCTGCCCCGCTGCGGCATCCCACCCGAGCAAGCGGGTGACCTCGCGTCGCTCGCCCGATCGGAGGGACTGACCGTTCGCGGCGTGATGGGCTACGAAGGCCACGTCGTCGGGCTGCCCGACCGAGTCCTGCGGGAGGAGCTCGCGTCGGAGGCGATGGCACTCCTCCTCCAGGCCCATGCCGACGTCGGCGGCGAGATCATCTCGGCCGGGGGAACCGGCACCTACGACATCAACACCTGGGCCAACGAGATCCAGGCCGGCTCTTACGTCTTCATGGATACGGCCTATGCCAAGCTCGACCTGCCTTTCCGCCAATCGCTGGCCGTGCTCGCGCGCGTCATCTCCGTCTCCGGCTCCGGCTACGCGGTCGCCAACTGCGGGCTGAAAGCGCTCGGCATGGACCACGGCAAGCCGGACATGGCGGACGGCGGCGCCGTGCTGGTCGTCTCCGACGAGCACATTACGTTCGTGCCCGAAACGCCCGTCGCGGTCGGCGACCTGGTCCGGGTGCTGCCCGCCCACTGCGACCCGACCGTCGCCCTCCACGAGGAGCTTCATCTGGTCAGAGTCGACGACGTGCTGGAGACGTGGAAGGTGGACCTCCGGGGATGGTGAACCAGGAGCGGGCCGCCTGGACCAACTGGGGCGGCACCTGCAGCTGCAGCCCGACCCGGATCCAGTCGCCGGTCAGCGAGGAGGAGATCATCTCCATCGTCCGCGGCGCCGCTGACCGCGGCGAGCGCGTGAAAACGATCGGCAGCGGCCACTCCTTCACCGACATCGGCTGCACCGACGGCTGCCTCATCAAGCTGGACCGCTACAACCAGGTGCTCGCCGTCGATCGCCAGCGGGCGACGATCACCGCCCAGGCGGGGATCACGATCCTCCAGCTGAGCGCGGCCCTCGCGCCCTTCGGGCTGGCGATGGAGAACATGGGCGACGTCGGCTACCAGACCATCAGCGGGGCGATCTCCACCGCGACACACGGCACCGGCGAAAAGCTCGGCAACATCTCCAGCCAGGTCGTTGGCCTGGGCCTGGTGCTGGCCGATGGAAGTGTCCTCGAGTGCTCGGCCGACGAGGACCCGGAGGCCTTCAAGGCGGCGCAGGTCAGCCTTGGGGCCCTGGGCGCGATCTCGACCGTGACCCTCCGCTGCGTGCCCGCCTACAACATCCGGTCGGTCCAGCAGCCGACCCTCGTCGATGAGCTGCTCGACAGCCTCGATGAGCGCTGCCGCGAGAACGACCACTTCGAGTTCTTCTGGTGGCCGCACACCGAGTGGGCCCAGGCGATCACCAACACCCGGACCCTCGACCCGCCGACCGAGTCGCAGCGGCGGACTGGGGTCGGCGCCTACGTCAACGACATCCTGATCGAGAACCACGCGTTCGGGCTGATCC
>JALYZG010000065.1 GCA_030948965.1 Candidatus Dormiibacterota bacterium
GGCCCGGGTAGAGGACCTCCGACACCCCCGCCTGGGTGTCGAGGAACGCAGCCACACGCTCCGCGTTGTCGCAGTGCCGCTCCATGCGCACGGCCAGGGTCTTGAGCCCGCGCAAGGTGAGCCAGGCGTCGAAAGGCCCGGCCACGCCGCCGATCGCGTTCTGGTGGTAGGCGAGCTCCTCAGCCAGCGCTTCGTCGCGCACGACCACCGCGCCGCCGATGACGTCGGAGTGGCCGCCGCAGTACTTGGTCGTGGAGTGCACCACGACGTCGGCGCCCAATCGCAAAGGCTGCTGCAGGTAGGGCGAGGCGAAGGTGTTGTCGACCACCAGGAGGGCGCCGGCGCGGTGCGCCAGCCCGGCCAGAGCCTCGATGTCGGCGATGCGCAGGAAGGGGTTGGTCGGCGTCTCCACCCAGATCAGCCTCGTCTCGGCCGTTACCGCCGCCGCAGCGGCGTCGAGGTCGTGCAGCGGCGCGGCGGTCCACCGCAGCCCCCAGCGCTCGGCCACGCGTGCGAAGAGCCGGTAGGTGCCGCCGTAGGCGTCGTCGGGGATGACCACGTGGTCGCCGGGGCCGCAGAGGGCACGCAGCACGGTGTCCTCAGCCGCCAGCCCCGAGGCGAAAGCGAGGCCGCGACTGCCGCCCTCGAGGGCCGCGAGGCAATCTTCCAGCGCCCGGCGGGTCGGGTTGCCACTGCGGCTGTACTCGTAACCCCCACGGGGGGCGCCCACAGCGTCCTGAAGGTAGGTTGAGGTCGCGAAGATAGGGGTGACCACTGCGCCGGTGCCGGGCTCGGCCTCCTGCCCGGCGTGGATGGCGAGTGTCTCGAAGCTCTGGTTCATGCCCCGGAGCGTACTCGGGAGGCCGCAAGCGTCGCTGCCGAAGGTGCGCCCTCAGACGGTTGTCACGGACATCGTGTAGCGAGTCCCCGCGACCGAACCAACGCGAAGGACTTCACGAGTGAGCGCATCGCGGGAGATGCCGACGTGCTCGCCGAAGAGTTCGATGTCGAGGCGGTCTTGGGTGACGTGCCACGTGCCCACCACCTTGCCGCCTGCCACGACCACCGGGGAGATCCACCCCGCCGCCTTGCTGATGAATGCGCGGCGATGCACGGCGATGATGCGGGGGTCGCCGGTGCCCGGGCCGAGCACGTACTGGTCGAAGGCGGGGAGAAGGCGAATGGTGTCCTCCGGAACAGCGGCGACCAGGTCTCCGATGTCCTCTGTGCGCGCGTGCAACCTCTCGCCTTCGACGTCCACGATGGTGAGCCGGTCGCCGAGTTGCGCGAACCATGCACGCAGGGACGCCCTTTTCGAGGCGCCGCGGCACAGCCACTGGTCGAACGTCGCCGCGCTGGCCGGGCCGTGCGCCCCAAGGTATGCCGGGATGACCTCCGATGCCGCCTCGTCCGCCGTGGGGAGCCCGGGCCAGTCGGCGAACCAGGTGTCAGGCCGGGTAAATGTGACCCGTGCGCCGTTCCCGGGCCCGTTGCACAAGATGCCTTGCCAAGCCAGGGGCTTGAGCACAGCACCCCAGCTCGAACGAACCTTGTCGCCGAGTCTCCTGTCACCGGTGCGCTCAACCACGCCGGCGACGAGTTCGTCCCGGCTGAGCACCTTCCCGTCGAGCAGCTCGGCAACGACGGTCGCCAGGCGGTGCAGGTCCCTGGCATCCAGAAATGCGCTTTGCCAGGAACCCTTCTCCCACGTCCGGGCAGCCGCGACCAATGAGAGGTAGGCGCCGGCGTTCTCCAGGGCCAGCAGGTGCAACGTGCCCCGCATGGCCCACGTTCGCATCAAGCACCGCTCTGACAGAAGCCGGTCGACCTCGCCGGCCTGGGGCGTGGTTTGTCTCAGCGCCACGGCGGATGCCGCGGATAAGGGCACCTGTGCCTGCACTCCCGCCAGTCGGCGGACGACCGCGACGGCGGTGCCCGTCGTCGTCTCGCTCAGCCACTGGCGTTTCATGCGCCAGCCCAGAACTTGATCCCAGGTCAAGCACAGCACTTACTGGCGCGACCGTTCATCAGGTTCGTAGGTTGCGATCACCGCGCCGGTGCTCGACGGCTGGCTGTCAACGAGCCGCAGATGTACGGACGGGCCACCGTCGGCGAAGAGACGGCGGCCGGATCCCAGAACCAGCGGGTGGATAATGATCTGGTACTGGTCGATGAGGTTGCGCCTCATCAGCGACTGGACCAGCTCTCCGCTGCCGAGCACGGTCAGGTCCAAACCCGACTGCTCTTTCAGCTTCGCCACTGCCTCTTCGGCGTCGCCTTCGAGAAGTGTGGAGTTGCTCCATCGAAGTGGCCCTGCCAGCGTCCTCGACGCCACGTACTTTCGCTTGTTGTTGAGCACCTCGGTGAAGGGGTTGTCCTTCTGGTTCGGCCAAAAAGCGGCGAAGTCCTCGTAGGTCCGTCGTCCGAGCAGCAGGGCGCCGTCCTCGGCCATCCCTTCTGCCGCCTTGCGGCCTATCGCCGAATCCATGCGCGAGGCCGCCCAGCCGCCATGCTCGAAACCGCCCCGGCGGTCCTCGTCAGGCCGGCCCGGTGCCTGCATCACTCCGTCCAGCGTGATGTGGTTGAACACGATGACTCTGTTCATTGACATTCCTTTTTGTGTCGACGAGGGCCTCTGACCTTCGTGCATGGATGGGTGGCCAACGGGATCTGAACGCGTGACCCTCAGGTCCACAATTTGGGCGACCTCTGCGCTGGACTCCGACCTTTGAAACGCCAAAGGTGTTTTAGACAGTTGTCGTGTCTGCTGCAGAGTAGCGCCTTGGACAGAACCCTCGAGGAATGGACCGAAGTCGAGCGCCAGCTCCAGACCCTGCCCACAGCTGGGATTGCTGGTGCTGCCTGGCGCGACTACGGCACGGTTCTAGTGGTCCAGGATCTCGAGGCAGCGGCCCAGGAAGCCGATCGACTGGCGTTCGAGCACGTCGAGGTTCTGACCAGGGAGCCGCGCTGGTTCCTCGACCGGCTTCGGAACTACGGCGCTCTCTTCTTGGGACCGGAGACCAACGTCGCCTACGGGGACAAGGTGATTGGCACCAATCACAC
>JALYZG010000196.1 GCA_030948965.1 Candidatus Dormiibacterota bacterium
CGACCTGCCCGGTCGCGAGCTGCTCCAGCACACGAGTGCCGACCAGCTCTACTTCTTCGGGTCGATGGAGACCATGCCCAAGCTGCCGCACTGGCATCGGGGCCGGATGGTCCTGGTCGGCGACTCCGCGCACGCGCCGTCCGCCAGCTCCGGCCAGGGCGCGTCTCTGGGCCGCGGAGAGCGCGATCCAGCTGGCCCGCTGCCTGCGTGACATACCGGACCTGTCGTCGGCTTTTGTCGCCTACGAGCATCTGCGGCGCGCCAGGGTGGAGAAGGTCGGCGCCCGCGTCGCCAAGGCCAACAACGAGAAGGCGGCCCGCCCGGTGGCCAAGGCGCTGATGAGCCTCCTGATGCCCATCGCGATGCAGACGGTCCTCAAGCCGGAGAGGAGCCTTGGGCCGGAACAGCGCTACTCGATCGACTGGGTGAAGCCGTGGCCTCATAGTCTCAATGGTTGCTGAAGGCCTGCCTCAACGGCCGCCGCCGGCCAGGAGAGCACCGCGCGCTCCCGGTCACGCCGGCTCATCTCGCGTCCGACACGCTCGCTTGTGTCGCGGCCGGTGCCGCAGCGGTGCACTTTCACCCGAAGGACGCCGCTGGCGCCGACACGCTTGACGGCGCCACCGTCGCCAAGGTCGTGGAAGCGGTTCGGGCGGCGTCCCCGCAGACGCCGCTCGGGCTCACCACAGGCGCATGGGCGGCGGCCGGCCCGAACGAACGGCTGACGGCGGTGCGCGGTTGGCCTGTGCTGCCGGATTTCGCGTCGGTCAACTGGCATGAGGCTGGAGCCACCGATATCGCGGAGTTGCTTCTGGCGCGGGGCGTCGGGGTCGAGGCCGGGCTCTGGACGCCCGAGGCAGTGCGGTCGTGGGCCGGCTGGAGATATCGGACCCGCTGCCTGCGGGTGCTCTTGGAGGTCGTAGACGATCTCTCTACAGGTGCTGCGCTCGCTGCCGCCGGGCACCTGTTCGATGCCCTGCACAAGGCCCAAGGCGTACCGGTGCTATTGCACGGCGAGGGCCGGTCGGCGTGGCCGGTGCTCGAGGCAGCCGTGCGCCGAGGCCTGGATGTTCGAATCGGGCTGGAGGACGTCCTGGTGCTGCCCGACGGTCGACCGGCGGCGGACAACGCCGAGTTGGTCGCGGCGGCGCAGGCTGTCATCAATCGCGCCAGCGCCAGCGGCTGATCGGGTTCGGTCAGACCTCGGTTCGGGCGAGGCGACCGCTGACCGCTCGCACCAGCACCACCGACCATGTACGGAAGGGCCGCCAGGGTTCGGCGATCCGCTCCAACTCCGCCACGCTGGGCACGGAATCGAGAGCGTAGTGGCGCCGGATCAACTCGAGCGCTCGCGGCTCCTGCGTCGGCAGGACGTCCGCGTGGCCGCACGCTCGGATCACGATCAGCGCGCTCGAGAAGGGCCCGATTCCCTTCAAGGACTGGAGCCGTTCCATCGCCGCCTCGGGCTCCAGGGCAACCAGCTCGGCGGCCTCCAGCCGGCCCTCGAGCGCCGCCCTGGCGACGCCGTGCAGACGCTCGATCTTCTCCACCGAGAGGCCCGGAAACGCTGTGATAGCCAGCAATTGCGTGGGCGTCGGCAGCGCCACCTCGGCGCCGCCATCGAGCTCGAATCTGCGCCCGTGCGCCTCGGAGAGGCGAGAGCGCACCACTGCCGCCTGCGCTCGAGGCCGGCGCGCGCTGATGATCGACCAAGCCGCGGCCTCGTACGGCGAATAGAAGAGCGGCGGTCGCAGGCCGGGCGCAGCGGCCTGAAGCTGCCCGATCACCGGATCGCGGCGCCCAACCTCGAGGAAACGCTCGCCGTCGTGGTCCAGCGACAGCACTCTCGCGACCTGGGGGGCGACCCGCTCCAGATCGGCCTCGCCCGAGACCAGCCCGTGCACGCCGGTCTCGTCCTGCCGCACCTCGACCCCAACCTGCTCGGCGAAGCCGCCGTCCATGCAGAACGCGAGGCGCATCACGCCGCTCCACTCGCTTTCGAACCGCTGGCCGAAGCCGAACAGCGCCAGCTCCTGAAGGTTGAACGGGCCGGAAGGCCGTATCGTGAAACGTCGGGCCATGGAATCGAAAGACACGTCGAGCGCGTAAGCGTTCGTCTCGTTTGCGCCGCCCGCGGTCATGGCCATCAGCGTCGCGCCTCTCGTGCTCGTTCTCGTGGTCGTTCTCATGCTGTCATTCTGTCCGCCTAAACCGGACATCCTCTGACAGGTTTTAGGATGGTCCCACCCCGGCGGCACCGGCCGACGCCTTCAATCCGCCTCGGAGATCAGCCAGCAGCGCCGCCGCGGCCGCCGCTCGGTCGCCCCAGATGGCGGATGTCGACTGCAGCACCCGGGGCCGGTCGCGGTGGCGGGCGCCCCAGTCGCGCGCGTGAGATGCAAGCCACCTGAGCATCCCCTCGGGGTCCTGGCCGAGCAGTCCTTCCAGCGCGTACCTGCGCTCCGCCCGGCGCAGGCCGAGGCCCAGGTCGGCAGCAGCGTGGACGAGGTCGTCGCGGACCAGGATCATGCCGCAGCGCGCCGGGGCCAGGAGGCCGGCCAGGAAAGGACCTCCGCCGGCCTGCCGCGGGTCCGGCAGCGGGTCCGAGTGGCGGAGCGCGAGCGGCACCGCCGCAGGCGGTCCGAAGGCCTCGGCTTCGGCCACGAGCACCTCCCCGAGGAGGCCGGCCCAAGCTTGAGGGAAGGCGCAGGGTGAAAGGTGCACGGCATCGAGGTAGGGCGGCAACCAGGAGAGCAGGTGCTCCCAGAGCAGCGCCTTGCGAGCATGCCCTGCTCTCTCCGAGCCGTCCTCCGCGAGTGCCGCGTAGAGGCCGAGAAGCGGCGTCAGGTGATCCGCCTCGACCGGCGGCGAGAGGCTGAGCGCGCGCCAGAAGCCCGCCACCCGGTCCCGTGCCTCGCCGCCAATCATGCCCTCCGGCCCCAGGTAGACCGAGGCATATGGATACAGC
>JALYZG010000241.1 GCA_030948965.1 Candidatus Dormiibacterota bacterium
CGCCGGCCCTGCGCCCGCGCCGGGGCCTCCGGACGGTCCTCGACGATGGCCGTGATGTGACAGGTTCGGTGGAAGTACTGGTGCGCCATGCCCCGGCTCACCGGCCGGATGCGTTTCATCGTGGGGCCCTCGTCTACCAGCACTTGCTTCAGCCACAGCTCGTCGCGGCTGAGGCTGTGGTTGTGCTCAGCGTTGGCCGCCGCCGACTTGATGGCCTTGGCCACATCTCGGGCTGCGTGCTTGGGCAGGAACTCGAGCTGCGCCAGAGCCTCCGACACGCGCAGACCCCGCACCATGTCCGCGACGGCCCGGGCCTTGCGGGGCGCGCGCCGGACGTAGCGGGAGCAGGCCAGTACTTCCATCTCTATCTGATGTGGCTCCCGCGTTCGGTCTTGCCGCCGCCGTGGCCGCGGAAGTGCCGGGTGGGCGCAAATTCGCCCAGCTTGTGACCGACCATGTTCTCGCTGACGAATACGGGCACGTGCTTGCGCCCGTCGTGGACGGCGACTGTGTGGCCCACCATCTCGGGGAAGATGGTCGAGGCGCGCGCCCACGTGCGCACGACCCGCTTGTCCCGCGAGACGTTCAGCTTCGCGATCTTCTCCTGCAGGTTGGTGTCGATGTAGGGGCCCTTTTTCAGCGAACGCGACACTTACTTTTTCTCCCGGCGCCGGATGATGAGCTTGCTGGAGCTCTTTTTGGCCTTGCGGGTGCGCAGGCCCAAGGCCGGCTTGCCCCAGGGCGTCTTGGGGTTCCCCCCGGGACCGGTCTTGCCCTCGCCCCCGCCGTGCGGGTGGTCGACCGGATTCATCGTCGAGCCGCGCACCGTCGGCCGCTTGCCCAGCCAGCGTGAGCGCCCCGCCTTGCCGCCGGACTCATTCTCGTGCTCCAGGTTGCCGACCTGGCCCAGCGTCGCCGTGCAGCGGACGTGGATGCGGCGAAGCTCGCCGGAGGGCATGCGCACCACGGCGTAGTCGCCTTCCTTGGCCAGCAGCTGGGCCGAGGTGCCCGCCGAGCGCACCAGCTGGCCGCCACGGCCGAGCGTGAGCTCGATGTTGTGGATCGTGGAGCCGACCGGGATGCGCTGCAGCGGCAGCGCGTTGCCGACGCGAATCGGTGCCTCTGGCCCGCTCATCACCTGGTCGCCCACCCGGAGGCCGAGCGGAGCCAGGATGTACCGCTTCTCCCCGTCCTTGTAGTTGACGAGCGCGATCCGGGCCGTCCGGTTGGGGTCGTACTCGATTGTGGCCACGCGTCCCGGCACCCCGAACTTGTCGCGGCGGAAGTCGATGCGCCGGTACTGGCGGCGGCCGTCGCCGCCGCGATGGCGTGTGGTGATCTTGCCCCGGTTGTTGCGGCCCGCGTTGTTCTTGAGCGGCTCGGTGAGGCTTCTCTCGGGCGCGCTGGCCGTGATCTCGTCGAAGCTCGCGGTCGCCATGAAGCGACGACCGGGACTGGTGGGCTTGTACTTCTTTACCGGCATTCTTGTCAGCTCCTAAAGTCTCCCGAACAGGCCTTCCAGGCGCTGCCCGGCGCCGAGCGTGACGACGGCCTTCTTCCATGAGGAGGTGCGCCCGGTCACTCCGCGCCGCCCCGTGCGCCGGACCTTGCCGCGAACGTGGAGCGTATTGACGGCGGCCACCTTGATGCCCTGGGCCTCGTATTGCTGCTCGAGAGCGCGCGCGATCTCCTGCTTGGTGGCGTCCTTCGCCACGCGGAAGGTGTAGCGGTTCTCGCTTGAATACAGAGTGTAGGAACGCTCCGTCACCAGCGGCCCGAAAACCACGTCGACTGTGTCTCGGCTCACTGCCCGAAGGTCTCCTCGATCTGCCCGATCGCGTCCTTCGCGATCACGAGCCGGTCATGGGTGAAGATGTCGTGCAGGTTCAGGTTGGAGGCCACGATGACCTTCGCCCAGGGCAGGTTGCCGGCCGAGCGCGAGACCACGTCGTTAGCGGCGGGAAGCACGAGCAGGCCGGTCGCTTCCACCCCGGCGGCGCGCAGTAGATCGGCGATCACGGCCGTGCGTGGCTCGCTGACATCGAGGCCGTCCAGGACCGAGATCTTGCGCTCGCCGGCCTTGACGCTGAGAGCGGAGCGCAGCGCCAGCCGGCGCATCTTGCGCGGCATGCGCTGCGCATAGCTGCGGGGCTGCGGGCCGAAGACGGTGCCGCCGCCGACCATCGAGGGTTCGCGCGTGGAGCCGTGGCGAGCGCGGCCCGTGCCTTTCTGGCGATATGGCTTGGCACCGCCGCCCGAGACCTCGCCGCGCCGCTTGGTCTTGGCCGTGCCCTGGCGGCCGTTGCTCACCTGGCGCACGTAGGCCTGGTGCATCGCCGCCATGTGCGGTTCCTGGCCGAAGACGGAGGCGGGCAGGGTGAAGCGTCCCGAGCGTTCGCCGTTGCCGTCGAAGGTGGCCACGTCCAGCGGGTCCTCCGACTCCTCGGCCCCGGCGGCAGCCCGCTTTTCGGCCGCCGCCCTGGCGGGAGAGCGGCGGGCCGGTTTCACGGCTTCCGGTTCGGCCGCGACCTCCGGCTCAGTTGTGACCTCCAGGTCGGCGGCGGCCGCCGTCTCGGGCTCGGCCGCTGTAACAGTCGTGGGCTCCTCAGATTCGACGGCGGCGGCCGGCTCGGCCTTTGCCTTCCCGGCCGGGCGACGCTTCGACTCGTCCAGCTCGTCCGCCATCACCTGGCGACCTTCTGCTTGACGGAGCCGCGCACCATGACGACCGCGCCGCGCGGGCCGGGCACGCTGCCGCCCAGGAGCAGCAGGTTGCGCTCGGCATCGACGCGCACGACCTTGACCCCCTGCACCGTGGTGCGCACGCTGCCCATCTGGCCGGCCATGCGCACGCCCTTGAAGACCCGAGCCGCGTCGGTCGCGCCGATGGAGCCCGGCTGGCGTACGTTCATCGAGCCGTGGGATTCGGGCCCCCGGCTGAAGTTGTGGCGCTTGACCATGCCCTGGAAGCCCTTGCCCTTGTTGGTTCCGGTGATGTCCACGAGCTCGCCCGCCTCGAAGAGCTCGCAGCGCAGCTCCTGGCCGACCTCCAAGCCCTCCGCGTCCCGCACCTCAGCCACGTGGCGGGCGGGCTCGATGCCGGCCTTCTTGAACTCGCCCAGTACGGGCTTGGTCAGGCGCTTGGCCGTGCGACCGGCAGTGGCCGCGGGCTCGAACGCGATACGCGCGGCCGTGTAGCCGTGCTCAGCGGTCGTGCGCAGGCCGAGCACCCGGCAGGGCCCCGCCTCCAGCACCGTCACCGCGGACAGCGTGCCGTCCGCGTTGAACACCTGCGTCATGCCAACTTTGCGGGCAAGCAATCCCTTAACTGCCATGCGTCACAACTTGATCTCGATCGAGACCCCGGCCGGCAGGTTGAGACGCATCAGCGCATCGACCACGCGCGGATTGGGGTCGAGGATGCCAACCACGGAGGGAACCCGGGTTCCCCCCGTGGACCCACCCTCCGGACGCTGGCGCGCGCTGGGCGGGGCGGGGCGGAAAAACCAACTCAATCGGCCCAGCAAAGCCGGGCCTACGCCTGTCGATTGGGTCGTCATTCTATTCGTCACAACTTGATCTCGATCGAGACCCCGGCCGGCAAGTTGAGACGCATCAGCGCGTCCACCACCCGCGGGTTGGGGTCGAGGATGTCGAGGATTCGCTTGTGTGTTCGCATCTCGAACTGCTCTCGCGAATCCTTGTCGATGAACGGCGAGCGGATCACCGTCATCTTGTTGATCTCGGTGGGCAGCGGGATGGGACCAGCGATGCGCGCGTTCGTCCGCCGGGCGGTGTCGACGATCCTGTCGGCCGCCTGGTCCAGGACCTTGTGATCGTAGGCCTTGAGCCTGATGCGAATCTTCTGCGCCACTGTTGCGGGGTCCCTCTTCCTCTTCTACCGCCGGCTACTTCTGAACCTGCGTGACCACGCCCGCGCCCACGGTGCGGCCGCCTTCGCGGATGGCGAAGCGCAGGCCCTCCTCGAGAGCGATCGGTGTGATCAGCTCGATGGCCATCTCGACGTTGTCGCCGGGCATGCACATCTCGACGCCCTCGGGCAGCGCGATCGAGCCCGTCACATCGGTAGTCCGGAGGTAGAACTGGGGCCGGTAGTTGGAGAAGAACGGTGTGTGCCGGCCGCCCTCCTCCTTGGTCAGGACGTAAACGTTGGCCTTGAAGCTCGTATGCGGCGTGATGGTGCCGGGCTTGGCCAGAACCTGGCCGCGCTCGACCTCCTCCCGCTTCACGCCTCGCAGCAGCGCACCGACGTTATCGCCTGCCTGAGCCGAGTCCATCTGCTTGTGGAAGGTCTCGATGCCGGTGACGACCGTCTTGCGGCTCGGCCGGATGCCCAGGATCTCGATCTCCTCGTTGAGCTTGATCGTGCCTCGGTCCGCCCGACCGGTGACCACCGTGCCCCGACCCTCGATCGTGAACACGTCCTCGATCGGCATCAGGAACGGCTTGTCGATCTGCCGCTCCGGTTCCGGGATGTAGCTGTCGACCGCCTCCAGCAGGCGGTTGATGCCCTCCTCGGCCTCGGCGTCGCCGTTCAGCGCTTTCAGGGCCGAGAGACGCACGATCGGGACGTCGTCGCCCGGGAACTCGTAGCGGTTGAGCAGGTCGCGAAGATCCAGCTCCACCAGCTCGACGAACTCCTCGTCGTCGACCATGTCGATCTTGTTCAGGGCCACGACGAGCGAGGGCACCTGCACCTGGCGGGCCAGGATGATGTGCTCGCGGGTCTGGGGCATGGCGCCGTCGTTGGCGGCCACGACCAGGATGGCGCCGTCCATCTGGGCCGCGCCCGTGATCATGTTCTTGATGTAGTCGGCGTGCCCCGGGCAGTCCACGTGGGCGTAGTGGCGCTTCTCGGTCTCGTACTCGACGTGGGCGATCGAGATCGTGATGCCGCGCTGCTTCTCCTCCGGCGCCTTGTCGATCTGGTCGAAGGGCGTGAAGTCGGCCATGCCCTTCGCCGCCTGGACCTTCGTGATGGCGGCCGTCAGTGTCGTCTTGCCATGGTCGATGTGACCGATGGTGCCGACGTTCATGTGCGGCTTCGTGCGCTCGTACTTCTTCTTGCCCAACTGAATCCTCCTAGATGGCCGCCGGGCCTACTTCGCCGCCTTGCGGCCGACTGTCTCCGCCAGGTTCGGCGGCAGCTCCTCGTAGTGGTCGAACTCCATCGAATGCGTGGCCCGGCCCGACGTCATCGACCGCAGCTGCGTGGCATAGCCGAACATCTCGGCCAGCGGCACGTAGGTGGTGACTGACTGGGACGTGCCCTTGCCCTCCAGGCCCAGGATGTGCCCGCGGCGCGACGAGATGTCGCCCATGACGTCGCCCAGGTACTCCTCGGCCATGGTCAC
The DNA here is from genome assembly GCA_030948965.1 of Candidatus Dormiibacterota bacterium. Lineage (GTDB taxonomy): Bacteria > Chloroflexota > Dormibacteria > Dormibacterales > Dormibacteraceae > JALYZG01. The sequence continues at coordinate 5,376 of JALYZG010000241.1, forward strand.
GACGACCTTCATGATCGGCTCGAGCAGCACGGGATCGGCCTTGCGCATTGCGTCCTTGATGCCCATCGAGCCGGCGATCTGGAAGGCCTGCTCGCTCGAGTCCACCGTGTGGTACGAGCCGTCGACCAGCGCCACTTCGATGTCGAGCACCGGGTAGCCGGCCACGACGCCCGTCGTCAGCGCTCCACGGATGCCCTTTTCCACCGGCGAGATGAACTCCCGCGGCACGCGGCCGCCCACGATCTTGTCCTTGAAGACGAAGCCCGAGCCGCGCTCGCCCGGCGCCACGTCCAGCTCCACGTGGCCGTACTGGCCCTTGCCGCCGGTCTGGCGCACGAAGCGGCCGGTGCCGTGGGCGGGGCGACGGATGGCCTCTCGGTAGGCGACCTGGGGCTTGCCCACGTTCGCGTCCACCTTGAACTCGCGGAGCAGGCGGTCGACGATGATCTCCAGGTGGAGCTCGCCCATCCCGGCGATGATGTTCTGGCCGGTCTCCTCGTCCGTGAAGACGCGGAACGTCGGGTCCTCCTCGGACAGCCGCTGCAGCCCCAGGCCCAGCTTGTCCTGGTCGACCTTGGTCCGAGGCTCGATGGCCACCGAGATCACGGGCTCGGGGAAGGTGATCGACTCCAGCAGGATGGGCTGCGCCTCGTCCGCGAGCGTGTCGCCGGTCGTCGTGCCCTTGAGGCCGACAGCCGCCGCGATGTCGCCCGTGAAGACCTCGTCCACGTCCTCCCGGCGGATGGCGTGCATGCGCAGGATGCGGCCGATCCGCTCGCGCCTGCCGGTGGTCACGTTGAGGACCGCGGTGCCGGTGCGAAGATGGCCGGAATAGACCCGGAAGAAGGTGAGCTTGCCCACGCCCTGCGGGTCCATCTGGATTTTGAAGGCGAGGGCGCTGAAGGGCGCCTCGTCGTCCACATCGCGCCGGGCCAAGGAGTGGTCGCGGGGGTTCAGGCCTTCAACGGGGGGCTTGTCCGCGGGCGAGGGCAGGTAGTCGACCACCGCGTCCAGCAGCGGCTGCACGCCCTTATTGCGAAGCGCGGCCCCGCAGAGCACGGGCACCACGTGGCCGGAGACGGTACCGCGGCGTAGCGCCCGGACAATCTCAGGGCCGGTGACCTCCTCCTCGTCCAGGTACTTGGCCATCACGTCGTCGTCATAGTCGGCGGCGGCCTCCAGCAGCTCGTGCCGGTAGCGCTCGACCGCCGGGCGCAGGTCGTCGGGGATGGCTGAGGACTCCACGTTCTTGCCCAGGTCGTCGGTGTAGACGATGGCTCGCTGGTTGATCAGGTCGATGACCCCGGCGAACTCGTCCTCGGCCCCGATCGGGATCTGCACGGGGATGGCGCGAGCCCCGAGGCGGCCGCGAATCGAGTCCACGGCCATGTAGAAGTCTGCGCCGAGGCGATCCATCTTGTTGATGAAGGCGATGCGGGGCACGCTGTAGCGGTCGGCCTGGCGCCAGACGGTCTCTGATTGCGGCTCCACGCCCGCGACCGCATCGAATACGGCGATGGCGCCGTCCAGCACCCGGAGGCTGCGCTCCACCTCGACGGTGAAGTCCACGTGTCCGGGTGTGTCCAAGATGTTGATCGCGTGGTCGCGCCACGTGCATGTGGTCGCGGCGGAGGTGATCGTGATCCCCCGCTCCTTCTCCTGGACCATCCAGTCCATGGTCGCCGCGCCTTCGTGGACCTCGCCCATCTTGTGGAGCCTGCCCGCGTAGAACAGGATCCTCTCTGTGGTCGTGGTCTTACCGGCGTCGATGTGCGCCATGATCCCGATGTTCCGAAGCTTCTCCAGCCGAGCCCCGTGCTCGAGCTGCTTCACTGCCACTGCGATTTCCTTCTAACTCCTGATTCTTGCCCTAGTACCTGAAGTGGCTGAATGCCTTGTTCGATTCCGCCATGCGATGTGTCTCGTCCCGGCGCCGGACCGCGCCCCCCGTGTTGTTGGAGGCGTCGATCAGTTCGTACGCCAGCTTTTCGGCCATGCTCCGGCCGCCCCGCTGGCGGGCAAAGCGCACCAGCCAGCGCCGCGCCAGCGCCAACCGCCGATCGGGCCGGATCTCGATCGGCACCTGGTAGGTCGCGCCTCCGACCCGGCGGGGCTTGACCTCCAGCTGCGGCGTCGCGTTGCGGAGGGCCAGCTCGAACACGTCGATCGGCTCCTTTTTCGTCTGCCGGCCGGCGCGCTGCAGGGCGTCGTAGACGATCTTCTCGGCGACCGAGCGCTTGCCGTCATGCATGATGACGTTGACGAACTTGGCCACGGCCTCTGAGGAGTAGAGGGGATCGGGCGTGATCTCGCGGCGCGGCGGACGGTTTCGGCGCGGCATAGGCTACTTACCGTTTTCCCGCTTCGCGCCGTACTTCGAGCGAGCCTGCTTGCGGTTGCGGGTGGACGCGGTGTCCAGAGTGCCGCGGATGATGTGGTAGCGCACGCCCGGCAGGTCCTTGACGCGGCCGCCGCGGATCAGGACCACCGAGTGCTCCTGCAGGTTGTGGCCGATGCCGGGGATATACGCCGTCACCTCGGACCCGTGCGTGAGACGTACCCGGGCCACCTTGCGCAGCGCCGAGTTCGGCTTCTTGGGCGTCATCGTGTAGACGCGGACGCACACGCCCCGGCGCTGCGGCGAGCCGCGCAGGGCAGGCGCCTTCGGCTTTTTGACCGCCGGTTTGCGGCCGAGCCGGATCAACTGCTGGATGGTGGGCAAACGTGACTCCTAGAACCCAAAACGGATCCCAGCCGTCAACGGCCGGCTGGGCGACAAGCGATGAGTATACCGCAACCGTCTGATCTCAAACCCGGCTCATTTGGGGCCGGAAAGCCCCCGAAATGGCTGCCCGCGATGCACTATGCCAGACGCGAGAAGGACCGCCCTCGAGCGGGCGGCCCTTCCATTGGGGGAGGAGACAGTCGGATTTAGGCTGCGGCCTGGCTCCGGCGACCCGTGTAGGCGAAGCCGGCGACGGCGGCCAGGGCCGCGGTCACGATGTGCAGGGGAATGTCGTAGCCGCCCAGCGGGACCAAGCCCAGGAAGGGCTGGGGCAGGAAGCCGGCCACGACCAGGATGGCGAACAGTACGGCCGCGCCGCGCGCGTACAGGACCGAGCGGCCGGTGAGTACGGCCGCGATGCCGAGCAGGCCGACCGCCAGGTGGACGACGTTGTGCAGGACGTTGACGGGAAAGATGATCAGCGTGCCGGTGGCCAGTGTCGTCGACACGGTGAAGCCGATCAGGCCGACCAGCGTGTAGACGACGCCGAAAGCGGTCGCGTAAGCCTTGGAAAGGGTCATGACTGTTAGAAGACCTCCTTGATCTCTGTTGTGTGCTTGGGTCCGCGGTTGAGGGTGGCACCCAGCCTCAGCGCGGTCAGCGCCAGCAGAGCGATCGCCCCAAATTCCACGACCTTGGTCGCGAGGCCTACGGCGTCCGCGGTCTCGAGCCCGAGGAGCAGGTAGAGCGCGTAGGCGAACAGGTTGGCGGCGAGCAGCCCGATCGCGGCCGCGCGCCAATTCCGGATGAGCGGGGCCGCGAGGCAGAGGGTCAGCTCCACGATCCCGTCGAGCACGAAGAGCACAGCTGTCACCGGCTCGCCAGCGTGGGTCGGGGCCAGGGCCAGGTGGATGGTGGCGCTGGCCGCTAGGAGCAGCAGGGCCAGGATCTGGACCGGGCCCAGGCCGTAGAGCGCGACCAGGTAGCGCTCGGCCTGGTTCGACCCGCGTCCCGCCGCCCACTCCAGGCCCCAGACCAGGGCGAATACCGCCACCGCGAGCCAGGGCAGCGCGACGATCGCCGCGCCGTGCTCGCCCATGTTCATGCTCACAAACTCAAATACGAATCACGGGCGCGGGCGGACAAACGATCGCGGGCAAACTGCGGGAACGCGTCAATTCCGTGCATGCGCCGGCGCCTGCACGCCGGATCGCGGGTGGAGACGTGCGATCGCCGGCGAATCGACGGAACGCCGACCGGCGCGCCGCGGGGCAAGCCCGAGGGGGCGCCCCGGGCGGCCCCTCGGCCCTCGCTACACGCTCAGCGTGTCGAGGTCGATCGGCTCCTCTTCGAGCAGGCGGGCGGCCTGCTCGCGGGCCTTCTTGTAGTAGTCGAGCCCGGTGCCGGCCGGGATCAGCTTGCCGATGATCACGTTCTCTTTCAGACCCCGCAGACGATCCACCTTGCCCGAGATCGCGGCCTCGGTCAGGACCCGGGTGGTCTCCTGGAACGACGCGGCCGACAGCCATGAGGTGGTGTTCAGCGCCGCCTTGATCAGGCCCAGCAGGACGGTCTGCGCGGTGGCGGGCTCACCGCCCTCCGCCAGCACCTCCTTGTTGGCCTCCTCGTACTCCCACTGCGAGGTGATCTCGCCCGGGAGCAGCGTGGCGTCGCCGGCATTCTCGATGCGGACCTTGCGCATCATCTGCCGGACGATGACCTCGATGTGCTTGTCGTTGATGTCCACGCCCTGCGAGCGGTAGACCTTCTGAACCTCTTCGACGAGGAACTTCTGGACCTCCTCCTTGCCCAGGATGTGGAGCAGCTCCTGGGGGCTGATCGGGCCCTCGGTGATCTGCTGCCCCGCCCGGATGTTGATCCGGGTGCCATCGCGGGGCTCCAGCTCCGGCCGAACGCGCTCGCCGGGCGGGATGGCATACTCGCGCACCTCCTCATCCAGCGTCGAGACCGCGATCTCCTTCTTGGAGACCCGCACCCGACCCGCATGGCGGGTGCGGAGGACGGCATTCTCGGCTCGGGCCAGCTCCTGGCCCTCCATGACCTCCGCCCCGTCCTTGACCAGCACCTCCAGGCCCGCCTCCAGCGGGTAGGAGACCTCGAACTCCTCGCGGGAGGTCACCCGGCCTTTGCGGCTGCCCTCCTGGCGAATCACCTCGAGCTCGCCGTCGATCTCGGAGATGATGGCCTTGCCCTTCGGGATCCGGGCCTCGAACAGCTCTTCGACCCGGGGCAGGCCCTGGGTGATGTCCTTGCCGGCGACGCCGCCCGTGTGGAACGTGCGCATCGTCAGCTGGGTACCCGGCTCGCCGATGGACTGGGCCGCGATGACGCCCACGGCCTCCCCGATCTCGACCAGCCGGCCGGTGGCGAGGTTGCGCCCGTAGCAAAGCCGGCAGACGCCTTCGCGCGCCTCGCAGGTCAGCACTGACCGAATTCGCATCGAGCCCACGCCCGCCGCGACCGCGCGTCGCGCGGCGTCGTCGGTGATGGTCTCGCCCGCGGCCACCAGGATTTCGCCGTCCCCGGTGACCACGCTTTCGGCCACGACGCGGCCGGCGATCTTTTCGAAGACCGGCTCTGTCCGGCCGCGCTCGGCGTTGACCTCGTGCACCCAGATCCCGTTCCCGGTGCCGCAGTCCTCGACGCGCACGATCACGTCCTGGGCCACGTCCACCAGACGCCGGGTGAGGTACCCGGAGTCGGCCGTCCGCAGGGCGGTGTCGGCCAGGCCTTTGCGGGCGCCGTGGGTGGAGATGAAGTACTCGAGGACCGTCAGGCCCTCGGTGAAGTTGGCCTTGATGGGCAGGTCGATGATGCGGCCCGTGGGATCGGCCATCAGGCCGCGCATGCCCGCCAGCTGCCGCACCTGCTGGATGTTGCCGCGGGCGCCCGAGCCCATCATCATCCAAATCGGGCTGAACTTGTCGAAAGCGTCCTCGGTGGCCTCGGCCACGTCCTCGGTGGCGCGCGTCCAGAGCTCGATGACTTTGCGGTAGCGCTCGTCCTCGGTCATGACGCCGCGGCGGTACATCCGCTCGACCTCATCGACCTCCTTGTCCGTGTGCTCCAGGATGTCGCCCTTGGTTTTCGGGTGCGGGATGTCCATGGCCGAGATGGTGATCCCGGCCCGCGTCGCAAACCGGAAGCCCAGGCGCTTGACGGCGTTGGCGACCTCGGCGGTCGTCTCGTTGCCGTAGAGGCGGAAGATCGACGAGACCAGGACCCGCAGCGCCTTGCGGTCGAAGTGCATGTTCTGGAACTCGAGCGGGCTCGCGCCCAGCTCTGCGTCCGCCTCCCCCCCGCCGACCGGCCGGCCCACCGGCAGCACCTGGTTGAAGATGACGCGCCCCGGCGTCGTCACCAGCAGGCCCGCGTCGGTCCGGACCCGGACCCAGTCTTGGAGCTTGACCGCCCCGGCGTGCTCGGCCAGGAGCGTCTCGTCGGGACCGGAGAAGGTGCGCAGCTTCTTCGCCGCCTCGCCGGTCGGCATCCGATGCCGGGCGGCCGTCAGCCAGTAGCAGCCCAGGACGATGTCCTGGGTGGGCGCCACGACGGGGTGGCCGTCGGCCGCCGAGAGGATATTGCGGGAGCTCATCATGAGGTTTTTGGCCTCGGCGATGGCGCCCGAGAAGAGGGGCACGTGCACGGCCATCTGGTCGCCGTCGAAGTCGGCGTTGAAGGCCGCGCAGACCAGGGGATGGATCTGGATGGCCGAGCCCTCGACCAGGACCGGCATGAAGGCCTGGATGCCCAGCCGGTGGAGCGTCGGCGCCCGGTTGAGCAGCACCGGGTGCTCGTGGATGACCTCGTCGAGGACGTCCCACACCGAGGGGTGGCTGCGCTCGACCATGCGCTTGGCCGACTTGATGTTGGTCGTGTAGCCCTTGTTCACCAGCTCGCGCATGACAAAGGGCTTGAACAGCTCCAGCGCCATCTTCTTGGGCAGGCCGCACTCGTTCAGCTTCAGGTCCGGCCCGACCACGATCACCGAGCGCCCGGAGTAGTCCACGCGCTTGCCGAGCAGGTTCTGGCGGAAACGGCCCTGCTTGCCCTTCAGCAGGTCGGAGAGGGACTTCAGCTTGCGGTTGCCGGTGCCGGTGATCGCGCGACCGCGGCGGCCGTTGTCAATCAGGGCGTCGACCGCCTCCTGGAGCATTCGCTTCTCGTTGCGCACGATGATCTCGGGCGCGCCGAGCTCCAGCAGCCGCTTCAGGCGGTTGTTGCGGTTGATGACGCGGCGGTAGAGGTCGTTGAGGTCGGAGGTGGCGAAGCGGCCGCCATCCAGCTGCACCATGGGCCGCAGCTCGGGCGGGATCACGGGCAGCACCTCGAGCACCATCCACGTCGGGCTGGCCTCCGACTTGCGGAAGTCCTCCACCACCTTGAGGCGCTTGATGGCCTTCTGCCGGCGCTGGCCGCTGGTCGTGCGCGACTCCTCGCGCAGCCGGTACATCTCCTGGACGAGGTCGATGCGGGCCAGCAGCTCACGCACCGCCTCGGCCCCGATCGCGGCCTTGAACGCGCGCCCGAACCGCTCCTGGAAGTCGCGGTACTGGGTGTCGGTCAGAATCTGCTTGGGGTGCAGGCCCTCGAGGTCGGCGCGCAGGTCCACGAGCTGCTGCTGGCGGGCCTCTAGTTGCTCGCCGAGCGACTCCCTCTGCGCGCCGGTGGCCTCCGCGATCGCCTGCTCCAGCTCTGTCTGGGCCTGGACCAGCCGCGCCCGTGCCGCCTCCTGAGCGGCCCGGATGTTGAGCTCGACGCGCTCGATCTTCTCCTGGACCTTGCGCAGGGTGCCCTGGACCATGTCCTCGGCGAACGTCTCGCCCTTGACCACCACGACCTCCTCGTCGCCCTCGGGGCCGACGCTGAGGTTGCGCTTGGACTTGGTGCCGAGCCCACCGCGGATCGCGTCCTGGATGTTCTGGCCCTGCGTCGTGAGCAGGTCGACGGTCTCCTCGTACTCCTTCTGCAGGCGCTCGACCTCAGTTTCGATCTCGCCCAGAAGCTGGCGGTGTGAGACCTCGTGCTCCTGGCGAATCTCGTCCGCCCGCGCGTCCAGCTCCCCGCGGAGCTGGGCGGCGATGTCGTCGGAATCCAGCGAGAGGCCCCCGAGGAGCTCCTGGCGGATGCGCTCGTCGACGTCGGTGACGATGTAGTTGGCGAAGTAGAGGATTTTCTCCAAGTTGCGCGGCGACATGTCGAGAAGCAGGCCCATGCGGCTGGGGATGCCTTTGAAGTACCAGACGTGGCTGACCGCCGAGGCCAGCTTGATGTGGCCCATGCGCTCGCGCCGCACCTTCGACCGCGTCACCTCGACGCCGCACTTGTCGCAGATGATGCCCTTGTAGCGGTACCGCTTGTACTTGCCGCAGTGGCATTCCCAGTCGCGCGTCGGGCCGAAGATACGCTCGCAGAAGAGCCCGTCCCGCTCCGGCCGGAGGGTGCGGTAATTGATCGTCTCCGGCTTCGTCACCTCGCCGTGCGACCAGGACATGATCGTGTCCGGCGAGGCCAGCGACAGCCGCAGCGCGTCGAAGTTCTCCAGTTTCAGCACGATGTGCAGTTACTCCTCCAACCACTCTGAGCAGGTCGGGGTCCCCGCGAAATCGAAGATTTCGTGGGGTTATCGCAGTTTTCGAGCTTCAGCAAGTTCTCTCTCTTTCCTCTACGGGTTGCCTATTCCGATGTGTCGTCCACGAGTTCGTCGCGCTCGAGGTTGATGCCCAGGTCGAGCGGCAGCTCGGGCATGTCCTCCTCCGAGAGCACGATCTCGCGCTCGTCCTCGCTCAGGATCTCGACCCCGAGCGCCAGGCCCTGCAGCTCCTTGACCAGGACCCGGAAGCTCTCCGGGATCGACGCCTCCAGCGTGTTGTCGCCCTTGACGATGGCCTCGTAGGCCTTGACCCGGCCGACTATGTCGTCCGATTTCACGGTTAGGATCTCCTGCAGGACGTGGGCCGCCCCGTAGGCCTCCAGGGCCCAGACCTCCATCTCGCCAAAGCGCTGGCCGCCGAACTGCGCCTTGCCCCCCAGAGGCTGCTGGGTGACGAGGCTGTACGGGCCGGTGGAACGGGCGTGGATCTTGTCCTCCACGAGGTGGTGGAGCTTCAGCATGTAGATCCAGCCGACGGTGACAGGCTGCTCGAACGCAGCCCCGGAGCGGCCGTCACGCAGCGCCACCTTGCCGCTGCGGGGGAGGCCATGGCTGCCCAGCTCGCGCTCGATCAGTTCCAGCGGGGCGCCGTCGAAGACGGGCGTCTGGATGTCGGTGCCGATGACCTTGGAGATCCAGCCCAGGTGTGTCTCCAGCACCTGGCCGAGGTTCATCCGGCTGGGCACTCCCAGCGGGTTGAGCACGATCTCGACCGCCGTGCCGTCCGGCATGAAGGGCATGTCCTCGATCGGCAGCACGCGGGCGACGACGCCCTTGTTGCCGTGGCGGCCGGCCATCTTGTCGCCCGCCGAGATCTTTCGCTTCTGGGCGATGTAGACCCGCACGAGCTCGGTCACGCCGGGTGACAGCTCGTCCTTGTTCTCGCGGCTCATCACTTTGACGTCGACCACGATCCCGCGCTCGCCGTGAGGCACGCGCAGGCTGGAGTCGCGCACCTCGCGCGCCTTCTCGCCGAAGATGGCGCGCAGCAGCCGCTCCTCGGCCGAGAGCTCGGTCTCGCCCTTGGGCGTGATCTTGCCGACCAGGATGTCGCCCTGCTCGACCTCGGCGCCGATGTAGACGATGCCCCGCTCGTCGAGGTTGCGAAGCGCGTCGTCGGCGACGTTGGGGATGTCGCGTGTGATCTCCTCGGGGCCAAGCTTGGTCTCCCGGGCCTCGATCTCGAACTCCTCGATGTGGATGGAGGTGTACTTGTCCTCCTGCACGATCGATTGCGAGAGCAGGATCGCGTCCTCGAAGTTGTAGCCCTCCCAGGGCATGAAGGCAACGAGCACGTTGCGGCCCAGCGCCATCTCCCCATTGTCGATGGCCGGTCCGTCGGCGAGTATGTCTCCGACCTCGACTGTCTGCCCCGGCTTCACCACGACGCGCTGGTTGAGGCAGGTGCCCTGGTTGGAGCGGTAGAACTTCTGCAGCGGGTAGCGCCGGTCCGTGGAGCCGTCGTCGGGGCGCACGACCACGTCGAACAGCGGGTTCGCGTGCACGCCCTTCAGCTCCTGGGGCAGGGCCACGTCGAGCACCGTGCCGGCGACGTCGGCCACCAGCATCTCGCCCGAGTACTTCGCGGCGAAGTGCTCGACCCCGGTCCCGACCATGGGCGACTCGGTGACCATCAGGGGCACCGCCTGGCGCTGCATGTTGGAGCCCATCAGGGCTCGGTTGGCGTCGTCGTGCTCGAGGAAGGGGATCATGGCGGTCGCCACCGAGACGATCTGCTTGGGCGAGACGTCCATGAACTGGATGTTGTTGGCGTCGGTCACCGCATAGCGGTCCAGCAGCCGGGTGGGCACGCGCGTGTCCCGGAAGGTGCCGTCCGGGTTGAGGGCGGCATTGGCCTGGGCGATGCTGTAGAGGTCCTCCTCGTCGGCCGAGAGGTAGGCCACCTCGGCCGATGCCCAGGGCTTGACGTCGATGGACTGCACACCCGCCTGCTCCAGCTTGGCGATCGCCGCCGCGTCGAGGGTGGCCCCCACCGCGAGAACCTCTTGGCCCGCCGAGTCGACCGCGGGCCGGCGCAGAACCCGGCCCTCCAGCCGCCCTCGGTCCTGGCTCAGGGTCTGGTTCATGGACAGACGGTTGTAGACACGCCGGAACGGGGTCTCGATGAAGCCGAACTCGTTGACGCGCGCGAAGGTCGCCAGCGAGCCGATCAGCCCGTTGTTGGGGCCTTCGGGCGTCTCGATGGGGCAGATGGGCCCGTAGTGGCTGTGGTGCACGTCGCGCACGTCGAAGCCGGCCCGCTCGCGAGACAGGCCGCCCGGCCCGAGGGCGTTGAGGCGGCGCTTGTGGGTCAGCTCGGCCAGGGGATTGACCTGGTCCATGAACTGCGACAGCTGGCTGGAGCCGAAGAACTCCTTGATCGCCGCGACCACCGGCCGGGCGTTGATCAGAGAGGCCGCGGTCACGGTGTTGGGGTCGGAGATGGTCATCCGCTCCTTGATGATCCGCTCCATGCGGATCAGGCCCATCCGGAACTGGTTCTGGAGCAGCTCGCCCACCGCTCGCACCCGGCGGTTGCCGAGGTGGTCGATGTCGTCCGCGATCTGGCGCTCGCGCGCCGTGTTGTTGAGCTCGATCAGCTTGCGCAGGATGGCGATGAAGTCGCCCTTCTCCATGATCCGCAGCTCGCGCTGCTGAACGCGCTCCTCGATGTCGTCGCGGTCGCGACCCAGGCGCTTGTCCACCTTGTAGCGGCCGACGCGGCCCAAATCGAAGCGGCGGGGGCTGAAGAAGAGGCTCTGGAGCAGATTGCGCGCGTTGTCCACGCTGGGCGGGTCGCCCGGGCGCACGCGCCGGTAAAGCTCCAGCAGGGCATCGTCGGCGCGGGCCGTCGTGTCCTTGTCGAAGGTGGAGTCCAGGTAGTGGTGCTCCGGGTTCTGGTCGACATCCCCGAAGAGCTCCTGGAAGGCCCGGCGCTGGGCCTCGCGGTCGTTGTCGGTGCCCTTCAGCGACGGCAGCTCGAGCGCCTTCAGAAGCACCGTCACCGGCACCTTGCGCTTGCGGTCGATCTTGACCGTGATCAGGTCTTTGGAGGAGGTCTCGATCTCCAGCCAGGCTCCGCGGTTGGGAATGAGCTTGGCTCCGAACAGGCGGCGGCCGGTGGCCAGGTCATCGACCGCCGTGAAGTACACGCCGGGAGAGCGGACGAGCTGCGAGACTACGACCCGCTCCGTGCCGTTGACGATGAAGGTGCCCTCGTCGGTCATCATGGCGAAGTCGCCCATGTAGACCTCTGACTCCTTGATCTCACCGGTCTCCTTGACCGTGAGGCGGGTGCGGATGCGCAGCGGGGCGGCGTACGTCATGTCGCGGATGCGACACTCGGCGACCGAGAACTTGGGCGGTCCGAACTCGTAGTCGAGGAAGCGGAGCTCGAAGTTCTTGCCCGTGTAGTCGGTGATAGGGTTTATCTCGTCGAAGAGCTCCCTTAGGCCCTCGGAACGGAACCATGCGAAGGACTCGATCTGGGTCGCGATCAGGTCTTCGAGTTCGACCAGGTTGGGGATGGTGCCGTACGAGAGGCGCGCGGGAGCCTTCATCTCAGAGATCATCAATTGGGCAGCCTCCTAGGTGCGAAAGGGCGCGCTGAACTGGGGGGTGGCGTCAGCGGGCCGGACAGCACGAACCGCCATCATACCAAATTTCTGGTAGGATCATCGGTCACCTTTCTCGGGTTCCTCGAATCCCGTGGGCCGTTCTTTCCTCTCTTCGCCGCGACGTCGCGTACTTCTTGAACGTCCGTTCGGTCGCCGCTATTTCATCTTCGCCGCCCCCTGCGGCCCATCTCCCTGAAGGGGCGAGGTCTCGCGCGCGAGCGCGC
>JALYZG010000250.1 GCA_030948965.1 Candidatus Dormiibacterota bacterium
CCGTCGACCTTCTTGATGACAGCCCGCCGGGCCAGCATCTCCTCGAGAGAGTTGCCCGACGGCAGGCGGCCCTTGCGGAACTCCAGGTAGCGCAGCTTGGCCAGGGGATTCTCGTCATCCTTGAGCACTGTCCGGATTCCGTACTCGGCACTGAGGTCGCGCATGAACAGCATCAGGACGAGCGCGTCAGTCTCGTCACCGCCCATCTTCAGATAGCCGGCAGCCGAGACATCGGCGCCCTCGGCGACGCGCAGGTGGCTCAGGTACTCCGTCTCGAAGAGTCCCGTGGCCATCGAGGTGGCGACGAAGGGTTCTTGGCCCCGCCACTCTCGCTGCGCGATGAGGGCGCGGAACTGGTCGGCAACCCTCTCGACCCGTTCGTCGGGCAGGCCGTGCAGGCGGAAATGAGCGATCCGTGGCACGCGAGTAAGCCTACCCCGTTGCCAGCCTGACCAGCCTCACCCCATGGGCGGGGACCAAGAGGGCGGCGGCGGGGTCCAGCTCACCCAGGTCTCTGCGCTGCCACAGATCGCGGAGCCGGGCCCGGCCGGGCAGAGCGAGTCCAACCTCGCGTCCGGCATCCGACCAGTTGAAAAGCCCGACCACATCGCGGAGCCGCCAGATCGTGGGTGCCCCGTCTCCGGGCAGCGGCTCCCAGTCCGGCACGGCGGCGCCGCTGCCGATCAGCTCGAGGATCTCAGGGTTGGTCAGCAGCGCGAGGCGATCAGCCGGCAAGGCGGTCAGATCGTCGGTGGCGAAGAAGGGACCTCCCGAGAGGGCGGCCAGGCTCACCAGCTGGCGGCCCTGCTCGAGGCTCAGGTTGCCACCGACCAGGGCGGCGTCCGGGTCGAGCTGGAACCAGCCGGCCAGGGAAGAGCGCGCGGCCACATTGCGGGCCACCCACTGCAGCTCGTCGCCGAAGATGCTCGGCTTGGGCTGGCCAGCTTCGAAGTCGTAGACGGGGGTGGCGATGTCCTGGCCGACGCGGCAGCCGTTCACGAGACCCACCAGCGGCAGCAGGGGAGCCCCGCACGCGAGGATGTAGGAATCCCCGACGCCCTCGCGGATCGCTGCCACGCCGGCGCGCAGGGCGGCCGTTCCGGCGTGGGCGCCGGCGTACAGAAAGTCGATCTTGAAGTAGGTCACGCCGGACTCGTGGAGGCGGCGGTGCGTCTCCCGAAGGTGATCCACCACCGCCGGATTGCGGGCATCGAGCACGTACATCGGTCCGAACACCACGTGCCTGGGGTCCACCGCCCGCTCGCCGGTGGCCGGATCGGTCAGGAACCAGTCTTCCGGGGCCTGGGCCGCCAGGTCCGCGCTGGCGCTGACGAGGAAGGGCGCGGTCCAGACGCCTGTCCTCTGGCCCTGCGCGGCCAGCTGGGCGGACAGCGAGGCCATGCCGCCAGGGAACTTTGAGTTGGCCACCCAGTCCCCGTAGGCCTGCTGCCAGCCATCGTCGATCTGGACGAATCGATAGCCGAGCCGGCTCTGCGCGGGACCTGCCACCCAGCCGGCGTTCCGCAGGACGTCCTCTTCAGAGACCCAGGCCCCGTAGTGGTACCAGCTCAGCCAGCCCTGGGGTGCCGGGTCTCGAGCGGCGCCGCCGACCAGCCCGGCGAGCTGCGCGCGGACGTCGTCCCCGGCGCAGATCCGGACCGCGTCCGTCCTCCAGACGGCGCCTGCCTCGCACCGACGGACCGTGGGATGCCGCTCGAGGCCGTCGGACTCACACCAGGCGAGGAACAGCTCGCCGTCCGTGTGCTGGAACCGGATTCCGGAGCTCAGAGCGGTGCTGCCGGCCGCGGCCAGCCCAGCGCCGGCCTCATCCGCCAGGCCGACCGTCCACCAGGACCACCGGCGCTGGGGCGCGCCAGCCGCGGTCTTGCCTCCCAGCGGCAGCAGCCCGGATTCATCCCAAGAGTGGTATCCGTTGTGCAGGATCCAGGCCGGCGGGCGTCCGTCGAGCAGGGTTGGGCCGGCGAGGGCGAGCTCCGTCAGCTCGATCGACTCGCGGGCGG
>JALYZG010000252.1 GCA_030948965.1 Candidatus Dormiibacterota bacterium
GTTGAGGGCTTTGAGGCAACCGACGGCTTCTGGGGGGCGGGCGCGGCGGCTGGCCCTCATTCACTACACGGCGCCACCCGTCACGGGGGGTGTGGAGGCGGTCATCGGAGCCCACGCGCGGCTGTTGCGTGAAGCCGGGCACGACGTCCGGCTCATCGCCGGCCGCGGTGACGCGAACCTGGTGCCGGAGGCGGACTCCCGCCACCCCGAGGTTGAGGCCGTGGCCCGGCGCCTGGCCGCGGGCGACCCGGCCCGAACTGAGTTCGCTGTCCTCCGGGCCCGGATCGCGGCCCAGCTGGCGCCACTGCTCGCGGATCGTGACCTCGTGATTGCCCACAACGTGCTCACCATGCCGTTCAACCTGCCCCTCGCTGCCGCCCTCCAGGACTCCGGTCGGCCGCTCGTCGCGTGGACCCACGATCTGGCCTGGAGCAACCCCCGCTACGTGGCCTACCGCCATCCCGGCAGGCCCTGGGAGATGCTCCACCGGGCCGCCGCCGGCGTCACGTACGTGGCGATCTCCACCGCCCGCCGGAGCGAGATGGCCGAGGTCCTCGGTCTCAGCCCGAGGCAGATCCGCGTGGTCCCCAACGGCATCGACGCGGCCGAGCTCTGGGGGATCGGCGCCGTCACCACGGAGCTTGCCCGGCGCGGTGGCTTCGGGGCGGCGGACCCACTCCTGCTGGTGCCCGTCCGGATCACCCGGCGCAAGCGGATCGAGCTCGCCCTGGAGGCCAGCGCCACCCTGCGCCAGCGCCTGCCCCGGCTCCGCACCGTGGTCTCCGGCCCGCTGGGGCCGCACTCCGCTGACAACCTGGCATATGCCGCCGATCTGATCCGCCTTCGCGACAGCCTCGGGCTGAAGGGTGTGGTTTGCTTCCTGCATGAGCTGGGCGAGCCGGGCGCACCGCACCCCGTCGATGGTCGAGCGATCGCGGACCTCTACCGAATGGCCGACGTCGTCATCTTGCCGAGTGAGTCAGAGGGCTTCGGGCTGCCTCTCCTGGAAGCGGCGCTGACCCGAACGCCGCTGGTCTGCGCCGACCTGCCCGTGCTCCGCGAGCTGGCGACCGGCGCGATCACCTATCCGTCCGGCGGCGGCAGGCCGGCGCTGGTGGGCGCGGTGGAGAGGGCGCTGCGCTCGGGCCCCGCCCGACACCGGCGGGGCGTGGCGAGGCGCTTCGCCTGGCCCGCGGTCCTGGGCCGGATCGAAGCCGCGATCGAGGCCGGTCTTGGCTGACCGGGGCTCGCGCGTCGTCATCCCCATCAGCCGCGCGCGCTCGGCCCAGGTCCTGATCGACGTCGCGGCGGCCGTCCTGCGGGGCAGCGGCGGGTCAGGCCTCCTCTTGGGCGTCGTGGAGCAGCCGCTCGGCCGGCCGCTGGCCCAGAACGTGACCGTGGCCCGCCGCTACCGTGCGCTTCTGCGCCGGATCACGGACCTGCGGCCCCCCGCCGAAGCGGGCTTCGGAGTCCAGGTCCGGGTGGCCGGCACCCTCGCGCAGGGGGTGCGCGAGGCCGTCATGGAGAACGCCGCGGACCTGCTCGTCCTGGAGTGGCCGGGCGCCAGCCGCGTGCGCGACCTGAGCCTGCAGGATCTCGTCGAAAGCCCGCCCGCCGACCTGATCCTGGTCCGCCCTGAGCCTTTCGGCACCGGCGATCCGGGGGAGGGCGTGCTGGTGCCGGTGCGCGGTGGGGCCAGCGCCCAGCTGGCTCTGGACGTGGCCGGCGCCATCGCCGCGGGCCGAAACCAGCCGCTCACGGTCATGCACGTCTTCGATCCGCGCCTGGCACCCGAGCGCCGGGCGCGCGAGCGCCGCCAGTTCCGGCAGCTGGCAGCCGGGGCCAGCGCCGCGGCCCGCATCGTGGAGCTGGAGTCGCCGCAGGCCAGCTCCGCCATAACCAGCGAGGGCGCCCGTTACGGCGTGGTCGTGCTGGGCGCCCATGCGGAGGCGACGCGCAGCGCGGTCGTGGTCGGCTCGCGGCTGGCCAGAACCGTGCAGCGCCTGCCGGGCACGGTGGTGCTGGCCAAGAGCGCCGAGACGGTCCCGGTGATCGCCGACCCGGACTCGCCGCTGGCAGGCGCTTCGGCTCATGGGACCAGCGTCTCGGCCACGGTCGACCGCTGGTTCGCCGAGAACACGTTTCACTCCCGGGAATTCCGGGATGTCCGGCGCCTCGCCGACCTGAAGCGGCGCCAACGGCTCAGCATCAGCCTGGTCCTGCCCACTCTCAACGAGGCGGCCACGATTCGCCGCGTGATCTCGACCCTGAAGGGCCGCCTGATGGACCGGGTGCCACTGCTGGACGAGGTGCTCGTGATCGACTCCGGCTCCGAGGACGACACGGTCGCCATCGCCTCCGAGCTTGGCGTCCCCGTGGTCCAGCACCGCGACGTGCTCCCCGAGCTGGGCTCGTACACCGGCAAGGGGGAGGCTCTCTGGAAAAGCTTGCGAGTGGCTCGCGGCGACATCGTCGCCTGGTGCGACACCGACATCAACAACATTCACCCCCAGTTCGTCTACGGCACGGTCGGCCCGCTGCTCATGGACCGCCGCATCGGCTACGTCAAGGGCTTTTACCGCCGCCCGCTGCGATTCGAGGGCAAGCTCCAGACCGCCGGCGGCGGGCGTGTGACGGAGCTCGTGGCGAGGCCGCTGCTCAACCTCTTCTACCCGGAGCTCTCGGGCCTGCTGCAGCCGCTGTCAGGCGAGTACGCCGGCCGCCGCGAGCTGCTGGAAAGGCTGCCCTTCTTCACCGGCTACGGGGTCGAGACCGGGCACCTGATCGACATCGCCGAGAACTTCGGCCTCAATCGCATCGCGCAGACGGACCTGGGGGTCCGAATCCACCGCAACCAGAACCTCCTCGACCTCTCGAAGATGGCCTTCGCCATCATGCAGGTGGCCCTGCGCCGGTTGGGAGACCGGCACCGCATCCACCTGCTGGAGGAGGTCAACCGCTCGATGAAGCTGGTCCACTACTCGAACGACCGGTTCTTCCTCGAGGTGCTGGAGATCGCCGACGAGGAGCGGCCGCCGATTGCGGCCATTCCCGAATACCTGTTCAGCCGCGCCGCAGCCCCCGCTGGGGGCGTTTCAGGTGCCGAGCGCGCTCGTGATGTTGGTGAAGACGCCCTGAATCTTGGTGCCCAGCGCGCTCAGCACGACTACCACGCCGATGGCGACCAGGACCAGGATGAGCGCGTACTCGACCAGGCCTTGGCCCCGTTCGGCAGCCTGGGCGCGGCGCGCGAAAAGGAGGTTGAGGAGAGCCACGCGCACATTATGGGGGAGCCTGGCGGACACGCCGCGGACAAGTTCGGGCGACGTGGCTGACGGCGCCTGCTCGTCACACGGGGCGACTTGAGTCGCAGTCCAGAGGAGGCGATTCAGGCCCGGCTGCAGGCCGCACGCGAACGCAGCGTGAAGGCGGCCGTGGCCATGACCGGCTGGACGTTCGAGGGCGCCCCGCTGGCGGCCGGCGCTCGCTGGCCCGTCGAGGAGGGCCTGCGCCGGTTTCACCACCCTCGCGTCGAGCTGCCCGGCTCCTGGCCCCGCGACCGGACGCAGCTGGAGCTCGACCTGGGCGGCGAGGGCCTGGTCCGCCTCCGCTACCCGGACGGAACAGGCGAGGCCTTCGGCCACGACCCGTGGCACCGGTCGTTCCCGCTGCGCGGCCCGGTCTTCGAGGTCGAGGCGGAGATGGTCGCGCGCCGGCCCTTCGGCGAGCGCAACCCTGATCCCCGCCTGGGCCCGACCCGCGCCGTGCTCGATGACCCGGTCGCGGCGCGCCTGGTCCGTCTCCTGGACCTGGCCCTGCAGGCGGCCACCACCCTGCAGGCCGAGTCGCCGGAGGCGGCGGCCGGGCTGCTGGAGGCGGCCGAGGAAGCGGCCACCGAGGCGTCGGACGAAGCGGCGCTCGAGCGCCTTGACGCGGGCCTGGCGCGTCTTCGCGAGGCTCATCCGCCCCGCGGTCGGCTCGCCTTGGCCGGCCACGCCCACATCGACCTGGCCTGGCTCTGGCCTCTGGAGGAGACCCAGCGCAAGGCCCAGCGCTCGTTCCACACCGCCGCCGGGCTGCTCGACCGCAACCGCGAGATGACATTCACCCAGAGCTCGGCCGAACTCTACCTGCTGGCCCGCGAGCTGGACCCGGAGCTCTTCGAGCGCATCCGAGGCCACGTTGCCAGGGGCAGCTGGGAACCGCAGGGCGGGATGTGGGTGGAGCCCGACCTGAACATGACCAGCGGCGAGTCGATCGCGCGCCAGCTGCTGCACGGGCAGAGCTGGTTCGAGCGCGAGCTCGGCGCCCGCCACCGCGTGGCCTGGCTGCCCGACTGCTTCGGCTTCACGCCCGCCCTGCCCCAGCTCCTGCGACTGGCCGGCATCGACTCGTTCTTCACCATCAAGCTGACCTGGTCGGAGACCAACCGGTTCCCGCACGACATCTGGTGGTGGGAGGGCCTGGATGGGAGCCGTGTCCTGGCCCACAGCTTCGACGGCCCCATCCCCGACAGGCCGCGCGGGTCGGGCGGCTACAACGGCGACGTCCGTCCCGGGCCGCTGGCGACCGTCTGGGCCAACTTTCGCGGCGCCCCGACGTTGGCCGAGAGCCTCTACACGGTCGGCTACGGGGACGGCGGCGGCGGCCCCACCCCCGAGATGGTTGAGAACCAACGCGAGCTGGCCCGGTTCCCCGTTCTGCCGAAGACGGAGTTCGGCCGCCTCGACGCCTACTTCGACCGTCTCCGCGCGGCGGTCGAAGCGCGCGGCGCCCCGGTGTGGGTGGGCGAGCTCTACCTGGAGCTGCACCGGGGTACGCTGACCACCCAGGGCCGCACCAAGTGGCTGCACCGCCGGGCTGAGCGCGACCTGGTGGCGGCCGAGGTGGCCGCGAGCCTCTGCCGGCTCCTGGGGACCGGCGCGCCTGCGGTGGATCTGCGAGAGGAGTGGCGGCTGCTTTTGCGCAACCAATTCCACGACATCCTCCCGGGCACCGGCATTGGCGAGGTTTACGCGCGCACGAACCCGGAGCTGGAGCGGGCGGTAGCGGGTGCCGCGCGGGTCATCGACATGGCCATGGGCAGCCTGGCGGCAATGGCGCCGAAGGGAGACCGACCGGGAGCCCTGCTCGTCAACCCGGATCTGTCGGAGCGACCCCTGCGAGCCGTGCTCGGAGAAGCCGTATGGGGCGCTCAGCAGGTGGCCGAGGGCTGGGCCCTCACCCACCCGCGGCCCCTGGCGGGCCTGGAAGTGGCGGCCGTGACGGTCGCCGGGGCCGGCGGCGTGACGGCCAGCGAGGATGGCCTGGAGAACGACCACCTCAGCGTCCGCCTGGCTCCGGACGGGACGCTGGCGTCGGTGTTAGACCGTCGCGCCGGGCGCGAGGCCCTGGCCGGACCGGGCAACCAGCTCTGGGCCTATGTCGACCACCCCGCCCGTTGGGAGGCCTGGGACATCGATGCCACTTACGCCTTGGAGGGCGAGCCGCTACCCCGGCCGGAGTCGGTGGCGGTGGTGGAGAACGGGCCCCATCGGGCCGCGGTCAGACTGACCCGCAGGTTCCGCGACAGCGAGGTCGTCCAGACGCTGCGCCTCTGGGCCGGGTCCGCCCGCCTGGACGTGCTGACCGAGATCGATTGGCACGAGCGCCGCATCTTGCTCAAGGCCCGCTTTCCGCTCGCCGTGCGGGCCGAGTCCGCGGCCTTCGAGACGGCGTTCGGCGTGGTCCGGCGGCCGACCCACCGCAACACGAGCTGGGACGAGGCCCGGTTCGAGGTCGCCGGCCACCGCTTCGCCGACCTGTCGGAGCCGGGTTTCGGCGTGGCGCTGCTCAACGACGGACGCCACGGCCACCACGCGGTGGGCGGCGAGCTGGGGCTGACGCTGCTTCGGTCGCCGGTCTACCCCGATCCCGAGGCGGATCAGGGCCGGCACCGATTCACGTACTCCCTTCTCCCCCATCCCGGCGACCTGGCCGCGAGCTCGGTGCTGGCGGAGGCTGAAGACCTCAACCGCCCGCTGCTCGCGGCTCCGTGCCGGGCAGCCGGCGACTATCGCGTACGGCCGCTGGCGGTGACGGGGATGGCGGCCGGCCTCGGCGCCCTGAAGCCGTCCGAGCACGGTCGCGGCCTGGTGCTGCGGGTGTACGAGCCGTGGGGCGCCCGCGGCCCGATCGAGGTCCGAACGCCGGCCCGCTGGGAGCCACGTGCAGAGCTCAACCTCCTCGAGGACGAAATCGGGCCCCCGCGCTCGAGCCTGAGCCCGTTCCAGGTCCTGAGCCTGCGCCTCGGCAGCTGAGTCCGGGGGCCGAACCCGGCGCTGGCTTGACTTTGGAACAATTGATCTAGTAGAAATAGACCAATGCTGTTTGAGGTCGACTCGACCAGCGCCATTCCGCTCTACGCGCAGATCGCCGCCGCGGTCCGGCGGGCGATCGCGGAGCAGCGAGTGAAGCAGGGCGTCCGCCTGCCGCCAACCCGCGACCTGGCTCAAGAGCTTTCGGTGAACGTCCACACCGTCCAGCGGGCGTACGGTCTGCTCCGGGACGAAGGGCTGGTGCACCTCCGCCAGGGTCGCGGAGCAGTGGTCGCCGGCGGCGACGTGCAGCCCCGAGCCCAGCTGCATGGACTTGCCCAGCAGCTGCTGGCTGAGGCCAGGACCCAGGGCTTGACCCTCGGCGACGTGACGGCGTTATTGGAGGGGATGCGATGAACGTGAAAACCCGCCGACGAGCCTGGCAAGCGCTCGGCCTGGTCGCCCTGCCGGGCCTCCTGCTGGCGCTGATCGTGGTGCCGGCGCACCTTTTCGCGGGCCAGCTGCCGACCCGCTCGGCCGACGTGTATCCTCGGCAGTCGCCCGTCGCCTTGGCGAACGGATGGGCCGTCGTGTGGGCCGCTGTCTGGCTGTCAGGCGCGGTCGTGCATGCTGTGCTGCCCGGCGCTGCGCGCCGCGCCTTCTGGGAGTACGCCGCCCCCGCCGCCTACCTGGTCGGCGGCTATCTCGGGGTCGCCGCCACCGTCACGGTGACAGCCAACCTGGGCGCCCCTGCGATCCGCGCGCCCGACGCGGACTGGCAGCAGAACGTGGTCCCGGTCATCGGCGCCGTTACGGCCGCTGCGCTGGTCGCCGCGATCGGCCAGCGCGCGGTCGCCGGCCTGCCCGACCCGACTCGGGTGAACGGGCCGCTGCGCCAGGTCTGGATCGCGAAGGTCTGCGCCGGACCAACCTACTGGCTGTTCAACATCGGACTGGCGGTCGGCTTGGGGCTGCTCTCGCTGCGGCTGACCGGACCCGCCACAGCTGCGGCAGGCACGGCCGTGATCGCCGCCGTCTCGCTCTGGTTCGGATCGGCCAGGATCAGCATCACGCCGCGCGGCGTACGCGTCCGGCTGGGCATGTTCGGGCCGGTGGGCTGGCGCCTGCCGGTCGACCGCATTCGCGCCGTGGACGTGGTGCAAGTCGCCGTCATCTGGCCGCCCCGCTTCGTCAGCGTGGTGCTGCGGGACGGGCCGGCGCTGGCCCTGCGTCTGGACACCGGGAACACGCGCGTGGTGGCCATGCCAGAGGCACCGGAGGCGGCCGACATGCTGCGCGCGTGGCTGGCGGTCGGGACCGGCGCGCCAGCCCATTGAAAGGTGGGTCTCGGCCTTCTGCCGCCATTCCGCCCAAGTTAGGATCCAAGCCGATGGGCGGCTACGACGTAGCTGTGGTCGGCGGCGGCTCGGCCGGGTGCGTCCTCGCGGCACGCCTGAGCGAGGATGGCGGCCGCCGGGTCCTGCTCCTCGAGGCCGGCCCGGATTACGCATCCCGAGCGGCTCTTCCCGTCGACCTGGCCGACGGCCGGCAACCGGCGTACAGCCACGACTGGGGTTACACCAGCGAGCCGGATGACGCCGGCCGCTCCATCAGCCTGCCACGCGGACGGGTGATGGGCGGTTGCTCCTCGACCAACGCCTGCATCGCACTTCGTGGCTCACCCGCCGATTACGACGCCTGGGCGGCGGCCGGCAACAAGGGCTGGGCGTTCGCCGACGTGCTGCCCTACTTCTGCGCCGCCGAGGCCGACGCCGACTACCCGAACGAGGAGCACGGCACGGAGGGGCCGCTGCCCATCCACCGCTTCCGGGACGCCAACATGTCACCGTGGAGTGCCGCCTTCCTGGAAGCGGCCATCCTGGCCGGCCACTCGGAGGTGGCCGATCACAACTCGCCCTGGGCGGTGGGAGCGGGCCCGGTCCCGACCAACGAGAGCAATGGCCTCCGGGTCAGCACCGCTGTCGCGTACCTGGCGGGCGCCCGCCACCGGACCAACCTGACCATCCGCGCCGGCGCGGCCGTGGACCGCATCGTCTTCGACGGCCGGGGTGCGGCCGGCGTACGCCTGGCCGCCGGCGAGGTGGTGGAGGCGGGAACCGTGGTGCTGGCCGCGGGCGCGTACGGTAGCCCCGCGATCCTGCTCCGTTCGGGCATCGGGCCTGCCGGCGAGCTGGCCGCGCTCGGAGTTCAGGTGGTGGCTGCACTGCCCGGGGTCGGCCTGGGGCTACTCGACCACCCGATCGTCTCGGTCGATGGACCGGTCGGTGGCGGTGACTGGGACGGAGGGCGTTTCCAGACCGTTCTCACGGTGCCCAGCCGAGGCCGCGGCTCAAACGCAGCCCCAGACCTGCAGGTCTTCGCCTCCGGACCGTGGGAGTCCGGCACGGAGCGCGTTTTCGGGCTGGTGTTGTCTCTCCTCAAGCCCCGCTCTCGCGGCCGCCTCCGGCTACGCTCGGCCGACCCGCACGCATCACCCGCGATCGATGTCGCCCACCTCCGGGAGGCCTCCGACCGCGCGCGGCTGGCCGAGCTCGTGACGGCGGCCCGCGAACTCTGGCGTCAGCCGCCGCTGGCGAACCTGAGCGTGGGATCGGAGATCAGACCAGGCACGGCGGTGGGCGCCGCTGACTTGGAGGCTTGGGTGGCCGCGAACGCCGAGACGTGCCATCACCCCACCGGCACCTGCCGGATGGGCCCTGATCCGGACGCGGGAGCGGTCGTGGACGCCGAAGGGCGTGTCTACGGTGTGGAGGGCCTGCGTGTGGCGGACGCGTCGATCATGCCTGACATCCCCTCGGCCAACACCAACCTCCCGACGATCATGGTCGCCGAGCGAATGGCGGCGTTCCTTCGCGCCTCAGAGGCATCCGACGACGCCGGACGGGGCTAGAAGACCGGCAGCGGTTCCTCCCGCATAGGGCCGCCGTCCTTCTCGGCCACGAACGCGTTGCCGTCCACCACCTGACCCCGCTCGCAGCTGACGATCAGATAGACCGGCCCCGCCCAGGCGGCCTGGGCGTCGGTGATCGACGCGCGAGCGGGGTGGTCGGGGTGGCTGTGGTAGTAGCCGAGGATCTCGAGCCCGCTCTCGTCGCACTCCCGCTGGATCCGAATCTGGTCGCGGGGGTCCATCTCGTACCGGTCCCGGGACCGCTCGACCACGATGTTGCGGACCTTTCGCGTCTCGGTCACGTCGCTCGAGCCGCGCCGTCCGATCAGGATCCCGCAGACCTCGTTCGGGTAGCCCTCGGCGGCGTGGCCGTGCACCTGCTCCAGGGCGCCGCGACCGATCCTCACGCCGGCCTCCGGTACAGCCCGGTGGACAGGTAGCGGTCGCCGCCGTCCGGGAACACGGTGACCACCACCCCGGTCTCGACCTGCTCCGCCAGGCGGCGGATCGCCCAGAGGACGGCCCCGCTGGAGTGGCCGACCAGCAGTCCCTCACGCTTGGCCATCTCGCGAGCCAGCTCGTAGGCGGCCTCGGTGGGCGCGCCCCAGACCTCGTCCGCCAAGCCCGAGTCCCAGATCCCGGGCACGATGGACGAGGGTAGGTGCTTCAGGCCCTCCAGCCCATGGAAGGCGTCCTCGGGCTGGACGGCGATGGTGCGGATGGTGGGGTCGTGCTCCTTCAAGCGCCGCGCGGTGCCTGTGAACGTGCCGGTAGTTCCCAGCCCGGCCACGAAGTGCGTGATCCGGCCGTGGGTCTGCTCCAGGATCTCCCCGGCCGTGGTCCGGTAATGGGCGAGCGAGTTGGCCGGGTTGTTGTACTGGTCGGGGTAGAAGAATCGCGCCGGGTCCTCGGCCACCATCTGCCGGCACAGACGGATGGCGCCGTCCGAACCCTCCATGGGGTCGGAATAGACGATCTCCGCCCCGTAGGCCGTGACCAGCTGCTTGCGCTCCTCGCTCACGTTGGCGGGCATGACCAGGAGGACGCGGTGGCCGCGGGCGGCGCCGACCAGGGCGTAGGCGACACCGGTGTTGCCCGAGGTGCTGTCGATGATTGTTCGCCCCGAGGCCAGGAGCCCGCGCCGCTCGCCGTCCTCGATCATGGCCAGCGCCGCCCTGTCCTTGACCGAGCCGCCGGGATTGAACCACTCCGCCTTGGCCTGGACCTCGAGCTCCGGCCGGCGCGGCTCGAAGAGGCGCACCCGCACCAGCGGGGTGTTGCCCACCAGGTCCGTAATGCCCGCCGCCACCCGCGTCGGCGTTCGCACCTCCACCCCCCTCCCTACCTCATGGGCCGCCGCCTCTGTTCCCGGTCACATCCTGAGTGCCTGGGCGAAGTCGTCCAGGATGTCGGCCGGGTCCTCGATCCCGGCCGAGACGCGAACCGTGCCGGGCGTGATGCCCAGGGCTTCGCGATCCGCCTCCGAGAGGGACCGGTGCGAGGCCAGCTGGGGATGCGAGATCGTAGTCTCCAGCCCGCCGAAGCTGGCCGCGAATCGCACCAAGCGTAAGCCTGTCACCAGCCTCTGGACGGCGGGCCGGCCGCCCTCCAGCTCGAACCCCAGCATGCCCCCGGTGCCCGCCGGCAGCAGGCGGCGCGCGACCTCGTGCCCAGGCGAACCCGGTAGGCAGGGATGATGGACTCGGACGACGCCGGGCAGGGCGCCCAGCTCCCGGGCGAGAGCCGCGGCGTTGTCGCTGTGGCGGCGCATCCGCAGCGCCAGCGTGCGCAGCCCGCGGAGCGCCAGCCAGGCGTCGAAGGCGCCCAGCGATCCCCCCGTTCGAGTCGAGCGCGCCCGGACCTCGGCCATCCGCGCGCGGTCCCCGACGACCACCCCGGCGACCAGGTCAGAGTGGCCGCCCAGGTACTTGGTCGCGCTGTGCATCACGGCCGTCACGCCCCATTCCAGGGGCCGGCAGAGAACCGGCGAGGCATACGTGTTGTCGACCAGCACCGGCACCCCCGCGGCGGCGCCCAGGCGGCTGATGGCCCCGATGTCCTCGACCTTGGACAGCGGGTTGGTGATCGTCTCGCAGACCAGGAGGGCGGCTCCAGGCAGAGCGCGGGCCACCCGCTCCAGGTCGCACATGTCCACCTCGCGGATCTCATAGCCGAGCGGCGCCAGGTCGGTGCGGGCCAGGGCCAGGGTGCCGCCGTAGGCGTCCCGGTCGATCACCAGCGGCGCGGGCCGGCCGGCAAAAGCCAGCACAGACGCCAGCAGGGCGGCGGTGCCGGAGGCCGTCGCCACGCCTGCCTCGGCCCCCTCGAGGGCCGCCACGGCGGCCTCCAGCAGCTCTGAGTTCTCGGTCCCGTTGCGGGCGTAGTAGCGCCCTGGCCGCCTGCCCGCCGCGACCTCGTCGTAGTCCTCGAGGTCGTCGTATACGTAGACGGACGTCTGCGAGATGGGCGGCGAGAGCGGGTCCCGCGGCCGCAGCCGGCGGCCGGCGTGGACGGCGAGCGAGTCCGGCCTCAGGCCCTGGCGCGGGCGCTCGAGCGGGCTCAGACCGCTCAGCGGCGGACAGCCAGGCGGCTGCCGCCGGCGTAGCGCGCCGACGGACCCAACTCGGCCTCGATCTGGAGCAGCCGGTTGTATTTGGCCACCCGTTCAGAGCGGGCAGTCGCCCCGGTCTTGATCATGCCCACCCCGGTGGCCACTGCCAGGTCGGCTATGGTCGTGTCCTCGGTCTCGCCCGAGCGGTGGGAGATGATGGCGCTGTAGCCGTTGGCCCGCGCGATCTCGATCGCCTCCAGGGTCTCGGTCAGGGTCCCGATCTGATTGACCTTGACCAGGAGCGAGCTCGCCACCCCGCGCTCGATGCCTTGGCGCAGCCGGGCGGGGCTCGTGACGAAAAGGTCGTCGCCGACCAGCTGCACCCGGCCGCCCAGTCGCTCCGTGAGCAGGGCCCAACCGTCCCAGTCGTCCTCTCCCATCCCATCCTCGATCGAGACCAGCGGAAAGCGCTCCATCCAGTCCTCATACAAGGCCACGAGGCCCTCGGCGTCGAGCTTGCGGTCCTCGCCCGCCAACTTGTACGCCCCCTCCTCGTAGAGTTCGGAAGCAGCGGAGTCGAGGGCGATGGCGACCTCCTCGCCGGGCCGGTAGCCGGCCCTCTCGATGGCCGCGACGATGACCTCCAGCGCCTCCTCGTTCGACGCCAGCTGGGGCGCGAAGCCGCCCTCGTCGCCGACCGCGGTCGCGAGCTCGCGGCCGTGCAGCACGCGCTTCAGGCTCTGATAGACCTCGACTGTGGCGCGAAGGGCCTCGTGGAAGTCGTCGAAGCCGACGGGGCAGACCATGAACTCTTGGAGGTCGACGTTGTTGTCGGCGTGGACCCCACCGTTGAGGATATTGGCCATCGGCAGCGGCAGCACCGACGCTTGGGCCCCGCCCAGGTAGCGGAAGAGCGGCAGCTCGGTGGCCGCGGCGGCGGCGTGTGCGGCGGCCAGGGAGACGCCGAGGATGGCGTTGGCCCCGAGGCGGCCCTTGTTGGGGGTGCCGTCCAGCTCGATGAGCGTGCGGTCGAGCTCGCCCTGGGCCATCGCGTCCAGGCCCTCGATCACCTGCGCGATCTCGCCCTCGATGTTCTCGATGGCCCGCATCACGCCCTTGCCGCCATAGCGGTCGACGTCGTCGTCGCGCAGCTCGACAGCCTCGTGCGCACCGGTCGAAGCCCCCGATGGGACGGTTGCGGTGCCCGAGCCGAAGGCGGTGCCAACAGTCACCTGGAGGGTGGGATTGCCGCGAGAGTCGAGCACCTCGAGCGCGCTGACGCTTTCGATCGGGACCACGGGCCCAAGTCTAAGGACGCGCGGCGCCGAGGCGCTGGCGTCCAGTCGAGCACTTAGGCTACGGCGGGCAAAGCGAAGCCGTAATCGAGGAGTTTTTCAGCGTCCCCGACCATCACGGGCGAGTTCAGCACGACCGCGATCAGGCGCCGGTTGCCCCGGGTGGCGGTGGCCACCACGCAGCTGCCCGCGTCATCCGTGTAACCGGTCTTCATCCCGGTCGCGCCCGGGAACTTGAGGAAGTAGGTGTGCAGCCAATTGATGCCGTCGTAGGCCTTGTGGGTGGGCGTCTGCGGCAGGTGCATCTCGGGCTGGTCGGCGATGGCGGCCAGCGCCGGGTAACGGGTGTCGATGGTGAAGGCGGCCTCGGCCAAGTCCTCGGCCGAGCTGTACATCTGCGGGTCGTCGAGGCCGATCGGAGTCGTGAAGTGACTGCTGAGCATGCCCACCGCGCGCGCCTTGGCGTTCATCTCGGCGATGAATCGGTCGCGAGGGATGATGCCCTGCGCCAGGGCTTCCGCGGCGTCATTGCCAGAGCGCAGGAAAAGGCCCGTCAGAAGCTCGCGGACCGTGAGCACCTCCCCGGCAGTGAGGCCCATCACGGTGGAGGCCGGCTCCACCTGCTCGATCGCCTTGACGTCCGCTCCGGGGGCCACGACGACCGGCCGGTCGAGCGAAGCAACGTTGTCGGCCGCGACCATGGCCGTGACGAGCTTGGCCAGGCTGGCCGGCGCTCGCTGCCGCTCGGAATCCCGGGCCCACAGCACTTGGCCCGTGCCCACATCCACCAGCACGGCGGAGAGCCCCTTCACGTCCGGCATGAGTGGTTGGCCGTGGCGCTCGAGCCAGGTGCTGGAGATGTGGGTGTGGCCCGCCGCAGGCAGGGGCGGCGGCGGCGGTGGCGGCGGCGTCGGTTCGGGGGTGGCGAAGTCGCGGGAGGCGGAGACCGGGTTCAGCGGGGCCAGCGACCCCTCCGGCGCCGAGGCGCCCTGGTCGGCGCCAGGCCTCATCGTGGAGAGGCGCGGCACGGACTGCGGCAGGGCGTTCTCCAGCGCGCTCAGCCGAGCGCGACCGTCCCCGTAACGGTAGTCGGCGAACCCTCCAAACGCGGCCGCCACGCACAGCAAGGCCAGTAGAGCGACACCAACCCGCCGCCCCCGCCGCCGGCCGCGGGCGGGGACCGAGCTCGGGGCGGAGAGGACCGGGGTCCCCGCGAAATCGCAGATTTCGTGGGGTGGAAGATCCGGGGTCTGGTCCAGGAGGGCGATGGCTGCCGGAATTCTATCGGAGGCTCTGACTTTGGTCCGTCGCCGGCGGCAGCGCCTCAACCGCAGCCTGGACCGCGAGCAGCCTGGCGACGTAGGCTCTTACCGGCTCCCCCATCTCGGCCGCGGCGGCCCACAGGGGCGCGTTGCCCTCCGCCTTGCGCACGTCAAGCATCAGTCGCAGAGCCGGGCTCAGACGGCCGCCGTGGGCCAGGGCTGCCTCCACCACCCCGCCGAGCCAGGTGGCGTACAGGGCTACCTCCTGGAGCTGCGGCTGATCGAGGCGAGCGCCCGGAAACGGGGCATGGCGATGCTCCCACCAAAGACTCCGAAGGCGCCGCGCCGCGTCCGACTCGGCCGTCACCGGCCGGCTCGCACCACCTCCACGATCGCGTCCGCAACCTGGCTTGTGCCCACCGCGGTGGGATCGTCACGGGTGGGCTTCATGTCATAAGTCAGCGACCGGCCCTCGGCGATGACGGCCGCGATCGCCGCCTCGAGGCCATCCGCGGCGGCCGTCTCCTTCAGGTGCCTGAGCAGGAGGACGCCGGAAAGCATCACGGCCATCGGGTTGACCTTGTTCTGGCCCGCATAGCGGGGGGCGCTGCCATGGGTGGCCTCGAAAACCGCCCCCTTGGCGCCGATGTTGGCGCCCGGCGCCAGCCCCAGGCCGCCGATCATGCCGGCGCCGAGGTCCGAGATGATGTCGCCATAGAGATTGGGGCAGCAGAGGACGTCGTATTCGGCCGGGCGCAGCACCAGCTGCATACACATGTTGTCGACGATCCGGTCCTCGAACTCAATGTCTGGATTGCGCGCCGCGACCTCACGACCGACGGCGAGGAAGAGGCCGTCGGTGTGCTTCATGATGTTCGCCTTGTGCACCAAAGTGACCTTGCGGCGTCGGTTGGCACGCGCGTAGTCGAACGCGTACTGCACGATCCGCTCCGAGCCTGAGACGGAGATCGGCTTGATCGAGAGCCCGCTGTCGGGCCGGATCGGCTTGTGCGCCAATTGCGAGATCTCGGCCAGCAGCTCGATGCACTCGGGAGAGCCCTTCTCGAACTCGACGCCCATGTACAGGTCTTCAGAGTTCTCGCGGATGATCACGAAGTCGAGATCGTCGCGCAGGTTGCGAGCCCCTCGGTAGGCCTTGATCGGCCGCACGCAGGCGTATAGCTCCAGCTCCTGGCGCAGGGCCACGTTGACGCTGCGAAACCCGGTCCCGACCGGCGTCGTGATTGGTCCCTTAAGGGCCACCCCGTGGCTGCGGATGGAGTCCAGCACGGAGGTGGGCAACGGGGTGCCCTCCTGGGCCATGACGTTCTGGCCCGCCTGCCGGACGTCCCAGTCGAATTGGACCCCGGTCGCCTCCAGCACACGAACGGTGGCATCGCAGATCTCCGGCCCGACGCCGTCACCGGGGATGAGGGTGACGGAGTGCCGAGCCAGCCGCCCGTCTACCATTGCCCGCCTACTTCTGGAAGTAGTCGGCGTTGACCTTTATGAACGAGGTCCACTCGGCCGGGGTCTCGTCCTCCGGGAAGATGGCGTCCACCGGACAGGGGTCGACGCAGGCCCCGCAGTCGATGCACTCGTCCGGGTCGATGTAGTACATGTCCGCGGCATCGTCGGTGTGTATGCAGTCGACGGGGCAGACCTCTACACAGGAGGCGTCCTTCACCCCGATGCAGGGTTGGGTGATGATGTAGGCCACAGCGGAGCCAATTCTACGGATCGGGCGGCGGTCAGCTGGGCGGGGGCTCGGCGAAGGGGTCGGCGCGGTTCATCATCGCCAGCGCGGCCGACTCGAAGTACTCCAGGAACGACTCCCGTACCGGCTCCGGCAGCTCCACCGAGTAGACCGCTTCGCGCATCAGCTTGAGCCAGGCGATCCTTTCCCGGTGCCCGATCGGGAACGGCGCGTGGCGCATGCGCAGTCGGGGATGGCCCCGACGCTCGCTGTACCAGCCGGGTCCGCCCCAGTACTGGATGAGGAAGAGGCGGAGGTGCTCCTGCGCCTGGGCCAGCTGCTCGGGATCGGCCGGGTAGAGCGGGCGGAGCACCGGGTCGGTGGCGACGGCGGCGTAGAAGTGATCGACGATGGCTGTGAATACGGCCTCGCCGCCGGCCAGCTCGTAGACGGTGGCAGCCGCGCCTCTCAACGGGCAACGCCCTCGGGGTCCAGCTCCGCCAGCTCGACGGGCTCCCCGGTGTAGGCCGAGGCCTGCATCGTGAAGAGTCGGGCATAGCGGCCCCCGAGCGCCATCAGCTCCTGGTGGGTGCCCTCCTCCACGAGCCGGCCATATTCGAAGAAGAGGATGCGGTCGGCCTGGCGGACGGTCGAAAATCGGTGCGAGATGTAGACCGCCGTGCGGCCGGTGGCCAGCCGGCGGAGGCGGGCGAAAAGCTCGTACTCGGCCTGCGCGTCGAGGGCGGAAGTGGGCTCGTCCAGAACCAGGATGGGCACGTCGCGCATGAAGGCGCGGGCCATGGCCACCTTCTGCCACTCGCCCCCGGAGAGGTTGGCGCCGTCATCGAACCACTTCCCCAGCGGCATGTCGTAGCCGTCGGCCAGGCGCTCGATCATGTCGGCGGCACCGGCCTTGGCGGCGGCGCCCTCGATGCGAGGCCGGTCCTCGATCCCGGGCAGGTCGCCGAGGCCGATGTTCTCCGAGGCCGTGGCCTGGTAGGTCACGTAGTCCTGGAACATGCCGCCGATCGCTCGCCGCAGCTCGTCCGGGTCGACCTGGCGGATGTCCACGCCGTCGAGCAAGATGCGGCCGGCGGTCGGGTCGTAGAGGCGGCAGAGGAGCTTGATCAGGGTCGACTTGCCGGCGCCGTTGCGGCCCACGATGGCCACGGTCTCGCCGGCCGCGATGCGGAAGGTGACGTCGTCCAAGGCCTGCGCCTCGGCGCCCGGATAGCGGAAGGAGACATGCTCGAAGGCGATCTCGCCGCGCAGCGGCCGTGGCAGGGAGACCGGGTTCTCCGGGCGCTGGATCTGGCCCTGGGTCTCGAGCAGGCGGTACAGGTTGCTGAGATAGAGGTTGTTCTCGTACATGGTGGAGAAGCCGCTGAGCAGCCCCTGGATCGAGGTCTGGACGGAGGACGCGGCCTGCGTGTACAGAGTCAGGTCGCCGAGGGTAAGCGGCCCGGTCACGGCCTTGAAGGCGACGTAGAGATATGTCGCGGAGCCGGCCAGTGTCGTGATGAGGCCCCAGAGCGCCCCGACCAGGTACCGCGTGGTGACGAGGCCGCGCTGGCGGTCGTAGTAGGTGGTGGCCAGCAGCTTGAATCGCTCGGCGAAGTAGTCCCCCAGCCCGAACAGCTTCACCTCCTTCGCGTAGGTGTCGGTGGTGACGAGCGTGGTCAGGTACTGCATGCGCCGGCGCAGCGGCGACGCCCAACGGGCGATGTTGTATCCGCGCCACCCGTAGCGCGTGTCGGAGATGAAGGCGGGGATCGGCGAGACCAGGGCGATCAGCGCCAGCAGCGGACTGACCGCCACCAGCAGCGCGATCATGCTGGCGAAGGTGATGGCCGTCTGGGCCAGGCCAAAGCCGGTCGAGATCATCGTCACCGGCCGCATCGCGGCCTCCTGCTGCGCCTGCCGGAGCAGGTCGTAGGAGGCCGAGTCCTCGAAGAACTGGAGGTCGAGGTTGGCCGCGTGCTCCATAACCGCCTGCTGGGTGGTGAGCGAGACCCTCTCCTGGAGCAGCTGCTGGGTGATGTTGCGAACGGTGCTCATGGCCGAGGTGAGCGCGTAGATCAGAAACTGCAGGATCGCCAGCTGGACGATGACCCCGAAGCTCGACGTCTGGGGCAGCCTGAGTGGCCCGAGGTCCAGGTGGCTGACGTCGGGCAGGTGGAAAGTGTGGATCTTGATCGCGGTCACGACCGCGTTGATGAGGAGCTTGGCCGTGTATGCGGTCATGGCCGGTATGACGCCGTTGAGTACCGTGGCCAGGCCCAGGCCGATGGTCAGCCGGGGACTGGCCTGCCAGACCAGGCGGGCGACGCGAGGCAGAGCGACCAGGGTGCCCGCCGCCGCCGCCCGGAGGGAGCGTAAGCGGCTGCGGAGGTCCTTGGGCCCGCTCGGCGGCTCCGGCTCGGGGATGTCCGCGGGGCCGGTGAGACCACTCTGGGCGCTGCTACCGCGTCCCAGGCGCCTCGCGCCTCGCAGCCAGACCATGTGCATGGGATCCATTCAGTAACTGCGGCTACCGGCCGCAGAACCCGTTTGATTCCCTGGCCGAGCGGCGGTCAAACGAGGCGAGGGGCCAGCTCCGCCTGGACCTCGGCGAGGGCATTGTCCAGGACCGCGACGACCCGATCCACCTGCTCCTCGGTGATGACCAGCGGCGGCGACATGGCGACCACGTCCCCGGCCGCGGGCCGGACGATCACGCCCTCGCCCAGCGCCTTGAGCCAGACGCGCCGGCTCGCGCCTGCTGCGGGCTCGAAGAGAGCCTTGGTGGCCGGGTCGCGGACGAGCTCCACGCCAGCCATCAGCCCGAGGCCGCGCACGTCGCCCACCAACTCGTGCCGGCGCAGCCCTTCGAGCCCCGCCAGGAGCCGCGCTCCGCGCTCCCGGGCGCGCTCCACCAGGCCCTCCTCCTCGATGAGGCGCAGGTTGCGAAGGGCCACGGCGCAGGCGACCGGGTGCGCGCTGTACGTGAACGCGTGCGGCAAGAAGCTGCCCAGGCGTTGGAGAGTGCCGTGGACCGCGCTCGTCAGCATCACGCCGGAAAGCGGCAGGTAGCCGCTGGTCACGCCCTTGGCGAAGATCATGAGGTCGGCCTGCACGTTCCAGTGCTGGAGCCCGAACCAGCGCCCCGTGCGGCCGAAGCCCGTGATGACCTCGTCCGCGATCAACAGCACGCCGTGGCGGTCGCAGATGTCGCGGACGGCAGGCCAGTAGTCGGCCGGCGGCACGATCACGCCCCCGGCTCCCTGCACCGGCTCCGCCACGACCGCCGCGACCGTCTCGGGCCCGGCGTCGAGGATCACCTGTTCCAGGGCGCGGGCGTAGGCCTTGCCGGCGCTCTCGCCCTCGGGGCCGGGCTCATGCCGGTAGGGGTCGGGAGCTGGCGCGTGAAGGAAGCCGGGGGCCAGCGGCTCCATGTCCTTCCAGAAGTTGGCCAGGCCGGTGGCGCTCGTGGCGCCGTACGTTAGGCCGTGATAGTCGCGGATGCGGGAGACGATATTGACCTTGGCCTTCTCGCCGCGCAGCTTCCAATAGAGCCGGGCCAGCTTGTAGGCGCTGTCGTTGGCCTCGCCACCGCCGGAGGCGAAGAACGTCACTTCGAGGTCCCCCGGGGCCAGTTCGGCCAGCCTGGCGGCGAGGCGCGCGCCCGGCTCGTGGCCGAAGCCGCCGTAGGCCGAGCTGAACGCGAGCTTGGCCATCTGCTCTGCGGCCGCCTCGGCCAGCGAGGTGCGCCCGTAGCCGGCGTTCACGTTCCAGAGCGAGGCGAAGGCGTCGATGTAGGTCCGGCCGTCGAGGCCCGTCAGAGTGGCCCCATCGCCGTGGTCGAACATCAGCTGCGGCAAGGTCCCGGCCGGCGCGTGCAGGTCGCCCTGGGGGTGCAGCCAATGCGTGCGGTCGAGCTCGTACAGCGAGCTGATCTCGTCCTCTCTCAATGCGCGTCCATCCACGCTCCTGAGGCTAGCAGCCCGCAGCGCGGCCTTCGGCCCTCCCGGACTTAAGCTGACGTGGCGATGGCCCGTTTGGAGCCGCTGACCGATCTTGAAGCGAGCGAGCGGCTCACCCGCCTGTCCGGGTGGCAGATCGATGGCGGTCGGCTGACCAAGCGATTTGGGTTTGGTGACTTCATGGGCGCCGTCGACTTCGTGAACCAGATCGCGCGAGTGGCCGAGACGCAGCGCCATCACCCGGACCTCGAAGTGGGCTGGGGCCGCGTGGTCGTGACCTTGATGACGCACAGCGCCGGCGGGCTGACCGACAAGGACTTCGGCCTGGCGGCGCTGATCGAAGCTCTCTGACCGGCTCCACGATATGCCCAGGTGGCATGGCTCAAGTTCGCGCGCGATCGCATCGTAATCCCGCGCTGACCGCGGTTATCGCACCCGCGCGGTCGCTCGAAGCGTGATCGGCACCGATGCGGTCGAGTTGCCGTCCAGTGTTGGTCGGGCCGCGCACACAGGCTCAAGACCCGTGCGCTGTCCCCGTGGTCGCCCTCGACCGGACTAGGCGACCTCTCCTTGGGCGATCCCATAGGCAGCGCTGATCGACGAGCACTGAGCTCTGAGCCGGCACCGGGCCAAGAGCGTTGTGTCGGAAACCACGCGCCTCAAGCGCATTACTCAGCCGGAGTTGCGATTCGGAGCGCGGTCCTCTGCGCGATGAGGTCGAAGTCGGAGTCGGCGTGGAGCAATGGCGCGTCAGCGTTGATCGCGACGGTCGCGATCAGGCAGTCCACGAGCCGACTGACAGTGAGTCCCGCCCGCCGGCACCCTCGGTAGATGGCGGCGGCTTCTTCATAGTCCGTCAGGCCGCGAACCGGGACCATCTGGCACCCGAGCACAAGTCGACGGAGCATTTTCAGCTGGCCATCATCCCGAGCTCCTGCGAGCACCTCCATCACGATCGGCTCGGTGGTCGCCAGTAAGGCATGACTTTCGAGCAGGGTATGCACCTGGGTGTTCACCTGGCTGCCGGTGCCGCGCAGGAATTCGACCCAGGCCGAAGTATCGACCAGGATCAGCTCGCTGCGCGTCGCGACTGCCGCACCTCCGCGAGGTCGGCATCCCAGCCCGATCCTTCGAGGGCGAGGGCCTGAGCAGAATCGAGAGGTTCGTCGACCAGACTCCTAAGGGCGAGATCGACGGCCTCCCTCTTGGTCTTCAGGCGATACCTGCGCATGACTTCACCCACGAGACGATCGTCGAGTTCCACATTGGTGCGCATCTTTACACCATGGTACACGGCCATCGAAGGGTTGACGTTTGCACGCCCAGCTCGGAGACGGCCATGGCTCTCCGGCGCGGCCTTTGGCGGACGGTCGTCGACGCCTCTCGGAGGCCGCTGGCCTGTGCACAATGTCTTGCGCCAGGACAGTGGCGGGGCATCATGGACACTTTTCGAACTCTTCTGGCATCGCCAGCCGCCGACTTGACCGAGAGGCTGGAAGTGCCTGGGCCCTGAAACGCTGAGGCAGCGCGAGGTCTCCGACTGCGTGACCGCGCAGGGAGGGTCTGGGGTCCAGAAGGGCACTAATCTCCGCTCCATGACGAGCTCAAGCGACCCGGGATCCATAGTTGGCGTGGGTCGCTGGGCCAAGGGTGACGCCTACGAGCGCTACATGGGGCGATGGAGTGCCCGTGTTGCGCCCAATTTTGTCCGCTGGCTCGACGCGCCTTCGGGCGCGGCCTGGCTCGACGTGGGCTGCGGCTCGGGCGCGCTGGGCCGTGCGATCCTCGACTCCGACACTAACAGTGAGCTGACGGTTAACGGCGTCGATCCGTCATCGGGCTTCGTCAAGACCGCTCAGGCCCTGACCGCCGACCCTCGGGCTCGGTTCCGGGTTGCGTCGGCCGAGGGCCTGCCCTTCGACTCTGGCGAGTTCGGCCTAGTCGTGTCAGGCCTGGTCCTCAACTTCCTTACCGACCCGGTGGCCGGCCTACGGGAGATGGCACGGGTGTGCCGTTCCGGAGGAACGGTGGCCGGCTACGTGTGGGACTACACCGGCGAGATGTGGCTTGCCAGGCACTTTTGGGAGACCGTCTTCGATCTGCTGCCCGACGCCCGCGAACTCGACGAGGTCCGCCGCTTCGCTGCGTGCCGACCGGAACCGCTTCGAGAGCTGTTCTCCGCGGCGGGTCTGGTTGACATCGAGTTCAAAGCGCTGGATGAGACCGCCCAATTCTCCGACTTCGACGACTACTGGGGACCATTCCTAGCAGGTCAGGGAGCAGCTCCGTCGTTTGTGGTCTCCCTACCCGACGCTACTCAGGCGGCGCTCGGCGATGCGCTCCGCCAGCGCCTCCCGGCCGGCGCAGATGGCACGATCGCGCTCCAACTGCGAGTCTGGGCGATCCGGGGACGTGTCGAGCGACAGAAGTGTCGACCCCTGGGGCGTCGTGCTGGACCCTTGCCTTGAGAACGGCGAAGGGGTGGTGCTGTGCCTTAGCACTCGGCGTTTCCCTCCTCAACCCGATAAAGGCCTTTTGGCCTCAGCGTCGATGCCCCAATTGCAGGAATCCTGCGCGGGTACCCCGCTTCAGCCCCGTTTGGACGGCTTCGACTCCCGTCAGCCGATTTTCGGCGGCCCGGAAAGCGCCGGACCGGCTCAGCGCGCCGGGGCAGCGGCCAACCCCCCGCCAGCCGTCTGAACAGGACCTTACAAAGCCCAATGATGACGCTTGCTTGCGGGTGAGTGGGTCAAGAAGGCGGATGTCCAGAATCCGCCCGGACGTCCAAGTTCTGAGCGGTATGGTCTGATCTTCTGGATGGACAAGATCGCCGAACTGGACCCCGAGGCGCTGCCGGTGATGGTGCAGGGATACAGGTTGTCGCAGGCGCTATATGTTGTGGCCGCGCTCAAGATCCCCGACCTCCTCCAGCGCGGAGGCATGATCGCCGCTGAGCTTGCCGCGGCGACCGGCACACACCCCGACCGGCTGCGTCGCGTAATGCGGGCCCTGGCGGCCGAGGGTGTCTTCGAGGAGGATGGCCGGGGCGCGTTCAGCCAAACCAGGTTCAGCGCCCAGTTGGTCGGTGACAGCGAGGCGAGGCTGATGATCATGGGTTGGCGCATGCTGCCGGAGGCATATGGTGCCTTCGGCGCCTTGCTGCAGGCCGTGAAGACCGGAGAAACCGCCTTCGATCACGTCTACGCCCTGCCGTTCTATCGGTACCTCGCCTCGCACCCTCGCGCTGCGGCAGTCTACCAGGCGGCGATGGAATCGACGGTCGAGGCCTTCGGCGAGATCTGCGACGCCTACGACTTTTCGGCGGCGAGAACGATCGTCGATGTTGGCGGCGGCCAGGGCGCCTTCCTGGGTTGCCTCCTGTCTCGCCACCCCGACATGCGCGGCATCCTGTTGGACGATCCAGACGTCGTCGCCGGCAGCCGACGACGCCTGGAGGCTGAGGGAATCGCCGACCGGGTAACGATAGTCGGCGGCGATATCTTCCTGGAGATACCGGCCGGCGCCGATGCTTACTTCACATGCACCGTCCTCCGGTGCTTCGACGATTATGACTGCGTGCGGATCCTGAAGAACATACGGACAGCCATGAGCCGTGATGCGCGGCTGGTGGCGGTAGAGCAGGAAGTTCCTTCCGGCCGCGCCCAGCGACCGACTGCGCTCCTGGACTCGCACTCGATGGTGGTCTACGGCGGTCGCGATCGCACGGCGACTGAGTATGGGAGGCTATTCGCGGAGGCAGGCTTGGAGCTCGTTGGTGTTACTCCGGTAGGTGGTCCAATGAGCGCCTTCGAAGGCCGGCTGTCGAGGTGACCTGCGAGGCAGTCCGCGATCGTGACGCCCGTACCGACTCATTTGCCCGGCACTCGTCCACTGAACAACGTCACCTCGACCGGAACTTCGAAGCCGCCGTCAGCACTGTAAGTCCGAGCCAGCGCGTCGAATTCCTGGCGAATCGCGGCCTGGAGCTCTGTTGGTTGAAGCTCGATCAAGGCTGCCGTCCGCACGCTCGCCGCCAGGAGACCGTCCCACAGATCCGCCGAACTTGCGAACGACTGGTTCCACCTAATGTGTTGAATGGCCATCGCCTCAAAGCCCGTTTCTTCGAGCTGGGTGCGGTAGGCAGCATCTTGAGCGGCCATCGGTGGTCCGGCCGGCAGCTCGAGTGGAAGCGCTGCTGCCGATTCTCTGACCGCGTCATCGAACAGACCGAGGAAACGATTGCGGTCGGGAGTGCCCCACGCCGTCAAGCCGATCCGACCCCCGGGCATCAGGACACGACGCGCCTCCTGCAATGCGCGCTCCGGGCGAGGCATGTGATGGAGGATGAAATTGCCGGTGACACAGTCGAAGGTGGCAGGGCCAAATGGCAGCGCCTGGGCGTCACCGATCTCGAACCGGCAGCCAGGGTGGAGCCTTCGGGCGAGTTCCACCATCGCCGGCGCAAAATCAAGTCCGACCGTCTCTAGTCCCCGCCGCTGAGCTGCGGCGACCACGTACCCGGGCCCCGAGCCAATGTCAAGCAATCTCGCCCCGTCTCGTGCGGTTACAGCATCGAGCAGGCGTTCAACCACCCTTCCCGAGAGCGGAGAGTACATCGCATGGTAGCCCGCAGCCTTGCGCTGCCAACCGGCGAACTCGAACCTGCTGAACGCACCGGGGTCGAACTCGGTCATGGCGGCATGCTAGCCATCGGGCAGCCACCTTTATCGTATCCGGCTCCATTTCGTCGGCAGTGGCTGCAAGTCCGGTCATGGAGCGTCTCTTCCTTGGATCTCGCTTCCACTCGCCCGACCCATGGTGTCGCCCCCGCGTGAGACGCGCTTTGCCTTGCCCGTGCCACCGTGACGTTACTGAAGAGAACTGCCGTCGACGTAAAGCTGCACGACCCTGGCGGTCGCGTCGTAATCATGTACTTGCTCGGTCACGATTCTTCCTTGGTTGAGATCGAGATTGGATAGGCATCGCGCGAACTGGTGATTCCGAGTTTCTGCTCCATCGCCATTGCCTCTTTGATCAGCTCGCCATTGCGATAGTCCGTCCGCGCGTCGTCGTCGCGCCAGAGTATCAGTGTCGTACTTTCGCCAGTGGCCGCGTTGTCAAAATGAAACCCGTCAAGCATGCCCGGCAGGTCGCGTTTCAGCCGGGGGAGAAACTCGCGGAGAAACCGGTCGACCAGTTCTCTCTGATGCGGTTCCAATACGCTGCGAGTGACTGTGACAACCATCTCAATACTCCTTTATCGCTCTGGCGATTCTGGAGGCGTGCGGTGCGTCCTAGGCGGCGCCGGGCGCGCTGAATGCCGCACGATAAAGTCCAGAACTGCCCGGTTGGTTTCAGCGGCGTTCTCGTAGTGCATGAGGTGCGATGCGCCGGCGATGTCCACTCGCTGTGCGTTGGGGAGCAGTTCATGAAGGCGGGCGGTCAACCCCCGCAGTAGCGGTGGGCTCTTCTCACCCGTTAGGAGCAGCGTCGGTACAGTGA
>JALYZG010000281.1 GCA_030948965.1 Candidatus Dormiibacterota bacterium
GTCGGGGTTGGCGTAGGAGTCGGGGTTGGCGTGGGCGTGGGCGTCGGAGTTGGGGTGGGTGTCGGGGTTGGGCCCGACAGGGCGGTCACGTTGACCGAGGCCACCTCGACCACGTACCGAGTGGAGATCGAGATCGCGCCGCTGGCGAACGTGGAGTCCGTCGCGGTCGCCACCTGGACGCCGTTGATCAGCGCGCTGAGGCTGGAGCCCGAGGCGTCCACCTCCAGCGTGTACCAGGTCGACGAGTTGTAGTTGAAGGGCCCGGACGCGAACGTGGTCCAGCTCCCCCCCACCTTCTTGCCGAGGTACCAGGTGGTGCCGTCCTTGAGGAGCAACGAGTAGTGGTTGCTGGCGTCCTGCTCGCGCGTCGAGAGCACGTAGGACAGCCCGTTGGAGGCTGCACCGGGCTTGATCTGGGCCACGACCGAGTAGTCCGTCCACTGCGAGCCGCCCACGGCGGCGGCGTAGACCTGGGACGTGTTCGTCGAAGTCTGCTGCATCACGTTGGAGCCCGTGTCGACGGCGGTGACCCACGTCCCGGAAGAGAAGGTCCAGCCGGCCGGAGGCTGGCCCACCACGTCCTGTGAGAAGTTGTCACTGAAGGGCAGCGATGCAGGCGTCGGCGCAGGGGTCGG
This sequence comes from Candidatus Dormiibacterota bacterium, assembly GCA_030948965.1. Classification (GTDB taxonomy): domain Bacteria; phylum Chloroflexota; class Dormibacteria; order Dormibacterales; family Dormibacteraceae; genus JALYZG01. Next base: position 636 of record JALYZG010000281.1, read on the forward strand.
CGTGGGCGTCGGCGTGGGCGTGGGCGTGGGTGTGGGTGTGGGCGTCGGCGTCGGCGTGGGCGTGGGCGTGGGCGTCGGCGTCGGCGTCGGTGTCGGCGTCGGCGTCGGTGTCGGCGTCGGCGTCGGTGTCGGCGTCGGCGTCGGCGTCGGCGTCGGCGTCGGCGTCGGGGCCAGCGACGTAACCGTCACGGAGGCGACCTCGAGGACGAAGCGGGTCATGATCGTCATGCCCCCGCTGGCGAACGAGGAGTCCGTCGCGGTGCCCCGCTTGACCCCGTTGATGAGAGCCGAGAGGCTCGTCCCGGACGCGTCCAGCTCGAGCGTGTACCAGGTCGACGAGTTGTAGTTGATGAGCCCGGACGCGAAGGTTGTCCAGACCCCGCCCACCTTCTTGCCGAAGAACCACGATGTCCCATCCTTGAAGATCAGTCCATACGAGTTGTTCGGGTCCTGGTAGCGGATCGTGAGCACGTAAGAGAGGCCGGGTGCGGCCGAGCCGGGCTTGATCTGAGCCGTCGCGGAGTAGTCCGTCCACTGCGAGCTACCCACGGACGCGAGATCGAGCTGCGCGCTGTTGGTCGACGTCTGCCTCATGACGTTGGCACCTGAGTCGACAGCGGTGACCCAGGCGCCCGAGGGGAACGACCAACCGGCGGGCGCCTGGCCGACGACGTCCTGGGAGAAGTTGTCGCTGAAGAGCACACTGCCCCCGGAGCCGGCGGCCGGCCGGGCCGCCGCCACGCCCGCTGCGGCCAGCAGGGCGAGGATGGCCAGTACGGCGCCCATGGACGCCCAGCGGCGTCTGGTCGGGACGGGATTGGCAGTCATCGGTTCTTTTCTCTCTCCTCTCCGCTCAGGCGCTCAAGTTGTGTGGGAGCCCCGAAGGGATCCTCGATTCAGATTCGATCAGCTCTAGGGCCAGGGACACTACGCGGGCGGCCGGCACGCTGTCCAGGCCCCCGATACCCCGGCACATCGGGGACTCGCAGCCCGACAGGAGTCCCCAGCGGCCGAACTCGCACCAGCTTCCCGGCGCGACCGGCTCCGACTGCACCACGCGAACAGTGCGCGAGCTCTCGAGGCCAGTCAGGCGGGCGTCCTCCGGACCGAGGAGGACGACGGCCGGTGTGCCGACGGCCTGGGCGATGGCGGCGGCCGCGCTGTTGACGCAGACCAAGAGGTCGAGTCGGCGGATCACGGCCACGAGCTCGCGCAGGCTGGTCTGGCCTGCACAGCGCACCAGCTCGAAGTCCAATCGTTCTGCGATCTCAGCCTCAAGCGCGACCTCGGCCGCTGAGCCGGTGCTGACCAAGGTCGCCCCGGTCATGGCCCGCAGGCCGCTCGCCACGTCGGCGAACCGCTCCGGCAGCCACTGCTGGCAGGACCAGTCCGAGCCGGCGTGGAGCCCGATGACGGGGCCGGGCCCCGACCCTTGGGATGCGATGAGAGTCCGGGCCCTCTCGCTCTCCGAGACCGTCGTCCAGAGCTCGACCCCGAGCCCGTCCTCCTGTACGCCGACCGCCTCGAGCACCCGGCGGTTCTCGTCCCGAGAGGACTCCACGCCGGCGGCCGCGGCCGCCGGATGCGTGTAGCCGTCACGACCACCGTAGGAGACACCGGCAACTGTGGCCGCTCCGGTCGCCCGCGCCAGGACACGCAGGGCGCCGAAGCTGCGGTGGAAAACGAGCGCGGCGTCGTAGCGGCGCGACCGCAGGCGCGCAGTGAGGACCGCCAGCACGGCCGCCTTCTCAGCCTTCGCCGCTCGCCCCGACTTGCGCTTGAAGTCATCCCAGACGACCAGCTCGTCGATGTAGGGGCAGTCCGCCAGCAGCGGCGCCACCGAGCGCAGGCAGAGCACCTCGAGGCGCGCCTCGGGACGGGCCCGGCGGAGCGAACGCAGGCCTGGGATCGCCGCCATCGTGTCGGCGACGTGACCGTAGACGATGACCAGCACCCGCCCGCCGAGGGCGGCCTCGGCCGTCATCTCGCCACCACGGCCAGGTGCCACTTGGGGCAGAGGCGGGGGCCGAAGTCGTAGCTCGCCCGCAGCGTGAAGCCGGCTGCGGCGACGTGAGCGAGGAAGGCCGCGCGGCGCCGGTGCCAGACTCGGTTGCGCCACTCGGGCAGGACGCCGCCCGCTCGCCATGTAGCCCACCAGCGGCCGGGGCGCCGGCCAATGTAGCGGGGGTACGCGAGCGTCCATGCCGGGATGGAGTTCGTGGAGTCGACGATCAGCGTCCCGCCAGGGGCGAGCACGCGGTGCAGCTCGCGCAGCGCCGGTCCCGGGTCGGCCAAGTGCGGCACCACGTCGATGCAGATCGCCACGTCGAAAGACGCGGCGGCCAAAGGCAGGGCGCGAGCGTCGGCGACAACAAACTTCCGGAGATCACCCGCCGAGGCGCCGCGCGCCAGCTCGAGCATGTCCCGAGAAAGGTCGCACAGCGTCACGTCGTGGCGCCGCGCCAGTGGCCGGGACATGCGGCCGGGGCCACCGCCCACGTCGACGACGCGCAGGCCCTCCCCGGGGACCAGGTCCAGGATGGCATCGCGCTTGGCCGCGTAGGTGGCGGCGAAGGGGTTGGCCGCAATGTCGGGCTGAAACTGGCCGACGTACTCGCCCGACGTGAACAGGCGCTCGTGGGCCGGGTCGGCGCCAACGGGGGCTGGGTCAACGCGGGTCTCGGTCGAGGCACGCATCAGCCGGTCTGCCTTTCGGCGCCGACGCGCGCCGCCAGCACCGTGGCCGGGACTACCCGGAAGAGCCAAAGGGCGTCCGCGAGGTAGCGCCGGAACAGCCGCCCCGGCTCCTGCTGCAGGCGGAACAACCATTCCAACCCCAGCCGCTGCATCCAACGAGGCGCGCGGCCAACCCGGCCGGCGATTACGTCGAGTGTGCAGCCGACGCCGATCGCGACCGCTACCGGCAGGCGCTCGCGGTTGCGGGCGATCCAGCGCTCTTGCTTGGGGTGGCCGAAGGCGACCAGCAGCAACTTCGCGCCGGACGCGTCGATGCGACTCAGGATGGCCTCGTCGTCCATCTTCTCCAGGGCCACCCCGGGCGGCTCGTAGAAGTGGGCCTGGAGGCCCGGGTTGCGCGCGGCCAGCTCCGCGGCGGCCGTCTCAGCCACCCCGTCTTGGGCGCCGAGCAGGAAGACGCCTGCGCCCCTAGCGGCCGCGACTCGGACCGCGCCCGGGACCAGGTCGTGCCCGGTGACGCGGCCGGACAGCTTGGCGCCGAGCAGGCGGCCGAGCCACACGACAGGCCAGCCATCGGCCACGTTGAGCTCGCAAGCCCGCAGCAGCCGGCGGTTGGTTGCATCCGCGCCGGCCTGGACGAGGAAGTCCAGGTTGACCGTAGCCACCTGCAGCAGGGATCCGGCTTCAAACGCTCTGTCGATGCGGCGCAGGGCGCCGGCCTCGTCGACGGCGTCGATCGGCACTCCGCCGATCATCACCCGAGTGTCCGTGAGAGGCTCGCCGGCGCGCAGGGTGCGGTCGAAACGGGCGGGGTCGAAGGCCAGGGCGGCCCGGGCGTACACGGGCAGCTTGGCGGCCAGGAAGGCGGGTGCGCGCAGCAGCGCGACGTAGCTCTCCGGAGGCGCGCCGGCGGAGATCAGGCCGAGCGGCACGTAGGCCGCGACCGCCACCACGGCCAGGAGCCAGGGCAGAGCGACCGTGAGGGGCACGACGCCGGTGGCGGCCAGGCCGGCAGCCAGGGCCGCGCCCAGCATCGCCGTCGCCAGGAGGAGTCCGAGCGGCGGCACCGCCAGGTCGAAGGCCGCGTCCAGGAGCCCGACGTCTCGGCGCCTTACCGCCGAGGCCAAGAGCTTCGGCACGGCCCGCCTCACCACGTGCCAGCGGCCGCCCTCCCAGCGCAGGCGCTGGCCCTGGGCGCCGGCACCGCTAGCGACCGGGCCACGCACGATCGCGCCTTCGACAAAGGCGACCCGCACCCCAGCCAGGCGCAGCGCCACCGTCTCCTCCAGGTCTTCGACGCCAGAGAAGGATTCCCAGCGGCGACGGCGGAGCAGGCCGGTGGAAAAAGCCATCCCGTTTCCAACCAGAGCCGCCGGCAGCCCGAGGCGGGCCCGGCCGCCGAGGCGAACACGATGAAACAAGAGGAACGCGGCCGCGACCAGTCGCTCCCGCTCGGAGCCGGTCTCCTCCAGGACGCGGTAGTCGGCCTGGACGGCGTCGTGGCCGGCATCGAGCGCGCCCACCAGGCGGCGGAGCAGGTCCGGCGCGGCCACCGAGTCGGCGTCGACCACAGCCACGGCACCCGGTGGCTGCAGCTCCGCCAAGAGGCGGTCCATGGCCCAGCGCAGCGACCGCCCCTTGCCGCGGGTGGCCCCGTCCTCGCGCACCCAGACCTCGGCCCCGGCGGCCGTGGCCACATGGGCCGTCCGATCGTGGCAATTGTCGGCGATGACGATGACGCGGCGGCGAGCGGCGGCCAGGTCCTGGTTCAGCAGCGAAGCTGCAGCCCGGCCGACCAATTGCTCCTCGTTGTGGGCCGGGATCAGCACGGCCACGGTACGGCCGCGATCGGCGGGCGCGGCCGGCGTCTGACGGCGGCCGGCAGCGGCCGCCAGAAGAACGAGATAGGCGCCCATCGCCAGCGCCGTCAACCCAGCCGTCAAGACCGCCGCAGCGGCCAACGTCGTCGTGATCTGCATTCCCACCTTGGAGCGTGGCGGACCCAGTTCGCCATCTCAATCGTCAAAGCGGGAACAAATGAGCGACCTCTGCCCAGACCGTTGCCGTCTCTACCCAGGCGGGAGTGGGCCACCCGTCCCATCACCGTCCGGCTTCAGTTGAGGCGAACCCGCCGGCGCCCGGGTCTGGCGAGCGTAAGCGATAGGCTGGGGGCGGATGGATACCGAGATCTGGAGCGAGGTCGACGCGTATGTCAACCGCTTGGTCGTGCCCTCGGATCGGACGCTGGAGGCGGTGCTGGCCGCCACTGCGGCCGCCGGGCTCCCGCCGATCCAGGTCTCGCCCTCACAGGGTCGGCTGCTTCAGATCCTGGCCCGCCTCAGCGGCGCTCGCGCCATCCTCGAGATCGGCACGCTCGGCGCGTACAGCACGATCTGGATGGCCCGCGCCCTCCCTTCGGGCGGGGAGCTGGTAACGCTCGAGGCGGACCCGAGGCACGCGGCGGTAGCCCGCGCCAATCTCGTGCAGGCGGGACTCGAGGGCATAGTGTCGGTGGTCGAGGGGCGGGCCCAGGACACGCTGGCGGAGATCGCCGCCTCGGGGCGGTCGCCGTTCGACATGGTCTTCATCGACGCTGACAAGACCGGCTACCCCGAGTACTTCAGGTGGGCGCTGCGCATGACTCGGGCCGGGAGCTTGATCGTCGCCGACAACGTAATCCGGGGCGGCGCGGTGGTGGATACCACCCGGTCTGACGCCGACGTCCAGGGCGTTCGCGGTTTCCTGGAGCTCATCGCGGCCGAACCGCGGGTGGAGGCGACGGTCATCCAGACAGTGGGCGCCAAGGGCTACGACGGCCTGGCGCTCGCCCTGGTCCTGCCAGCCCCGTGACAGCGTCCGATCCACACCCATTCCGTTTCGGGGTGGTGACCGGCCGGCCCGAGAGCCCAACGCAATGGGCCGAGCGGGCTCGCCGCCTCGAGAACCTCGGCTTCTCCACCCTCCTCCTGCCCGACACGATGGGCGGGACGGTATCGCCAGTGCCGGCTCTGGCCGCCGCGGCGGCGGTGACCGAGCGGCTCCGAATCGGCACGTACGTTCTCGCCAACGACTACCGCCACCCGCTGCAGGTCGCGCGCGACGCGGCCGCGCTGGACCTCCTCTCGGGCGGCCGCTTCGAGCTCGGGCTGGGCGCCGGCCGGCCCGGGTCGGAAGCCGACTACACGGCCCTGGGCCTGCAGCGAGAGTCACCCGGGGTTCGCTTCGAGCGCCGTGCCGAATCGCTGCAGATCCTGGATCGGCTCCTGCGGGGTGAGCGGGCCGACTTCGACGGTCGCCACTATCACATGGCCGGCGCGGCCGCGTACCCGGCGGCGGTGCAGAAGCCGCGGCCACCACTTCTGGTCGCTGCATCCGGTCCCCGGATGCTCGCGCTGGCGGGCCGGGCTGCGGACATCGTGGCGGTCGGCGCGTCGGCGGCCGAGGCCGAGGATGCTGTGCGCGAGAAGGTCGCGGCCGTGCGCACGGCAGCTGGCGAGCGAGCACCGAACGTGGAGCTCAATCTCAGCCTCACCGCCGTGGGCCGCGTCATCCACCCGGAGATGGCTCGCTGGATGGGGGGCATCGACGTAGAGGACCTGGCTCGTCAGGGCCGGCCGACCGTCCTCAGCGGCTCGGTGGACCAGATGTGCGACCAGCTCCGGCAGCGCCGGGAGTCGCTCGGCGTGTCGTACTGGAGCGTCAACGACGCCCTCGTGGAGCCGATGTTGCCCGTGGTCGAACGCCTGGCCGGGCGCTGACCGTTTACGCTCGGTCCGGTTTCGGCGGTCTCGCCACCTTCGGCGGCTTCGGCGGCTTCGGCGGCTTCGGCGGCTTGGCCGGAAGTGCCAGCACGTGGGCGAGGGCGACCTCTATCCACTGTCGGGTCGTCTCCTGACGTTCGGCCCAGCCGGCCGGCAGGGTGATGTAGCCGCGCATCGGCCGGCCCTCCATGGGCGCGAAGTCCTCCCCGCCCGCCTGCAGCAACCGCTCTCGGTCTCCCTCGGAGACGCGAACGAACAGCGCCTGCCCGAAGAGGCCGGCGAGCATGTTGCCGTTCACGAACGCGGCCAGGTTGCCGAACATGGGCCTGACGGCCAGCGCCGGGTGCTCCGGCAGGAGCGCTCGGAAGACGGCTTGGGCCGCCTCTCCGGCCTTGGGCATCGGTCCGGCCGGCATCGAGCTCACCTCGAGGCTGCGGTGGCTGGGCGGCAGTTGGAGAAGAGTGCCAATTGTCGGCGCAGGAAGTCGAATGCGGCGGCACGGACCTCAGCGTCGACATCGGTTGGCGGCACGGCCGTGAGTGTAGACGACCCCCAGCCCGAGCGCTGCCGGGCGGCGCCACGTGGCGGGTATCGTGAGGGCCGCGATGCCTGACACTATCAGCCCGGACCTGACTGTCCTCGACACAGAGGGCGAGAGCGTGCGGCTGGCGGACCTCGCGGCGGAGGGACCGATCTTGATCGCCTTCCTGCGTCACTTCGGTTGAACCCACTGTCAGGAGACGGTCGCGCAGTTGCGTGACAGGCTGGAGGAGATCCGCACTGCGGGCGCCGAGCTCGTCCTGGTCGGCAACGGATCGGTCAAGTTCGCCAGCGCATTCCAGCACGACAGAGCGCCGGAGTTGCGGGTCTTCACCGACCCCTCCCGGAAGACGTACGAGGCGCTGGGCATGAAGCGCGGGGTGCTGGCCACGATCGGCGTCCGCTCGCAGGTTGCCGGTTGGCGCTCAACCCGCCGGGGCTACCTCCAGACGAGCGTCCAGGGCGATGCCTGGCAGCAGGGCGGCTTGCTGGCCGTAGAGAAGGGCGGTCACGTCGCATACGAGCACGCCAACCGCAGCGCCGGCGAGCGACCCGACCTGGGCGCCGCCTTGGCCGCGTTGCAGACCCACCGTTCGGGAGCTCGCTGAGGGCCGCCAGCGACTCTTCAGGCGGGCATCGTGGACACGCTCATCGCCTGGTCATCTCGTCACGTGTTGCGATCTCCCTGGCCGGAAGAACTATCGACTTCGCGCAGAGGTGCATCGAAATCATGGGCCATGACCGCCGCTCAAAAGACGCGCGTAGTCCTCGGGCGTGTCCACGTCGAGGGGGTGATCCCCGTCTTCAGGCGCCGGCATCGTGGCCACTAGCTCTGATCGGGCCCGGACCACCGCGCGGCAGCCGACGTCGCCCTCGAGCGACATCAGGCCGCCCCAGAGTTCGCGTGCGAGTACTACGGGCGGGTGCGAGATCGAGCCGAAGCGCAGAGCCGCGGCCGGCAGCCCGGACGCCGCCTGTAGCTCCAGCAGCTCGTCCAGCAGCGTCGATGAGACGGCGGGCTGGTCGCCCAAGATCACCACCGCCCGGTCCGTCTCCGGCGACAGAGCCCGCAGTCCAGCTCGCAGCGACGAGGCCATGCCCGAGGCGTAGTCAGGGTTGAGGACCACAACCGCGCAGGCCAGGTCGGCCTCCGCCTGGATTCGATCCGCGCTCGCTCCCAGCACCACCAGCACCCGGTCCAGTCGCGAGCCGCACGCCGCCGCGACCACGCACTCCAGGAGCGGCCGGCCGGCAACCTGCAGCAGCTGCTTGGGGCTGCCCATCCGCTTCGACGATCCCGCCGCGAGGACGATGCCGGTCGAGCTCATCTCAGCCAGCGTTGCCGGCGCCGGCTCGAGGCTGGAGCGCTCACAGTGCAGATCGTGCCATGAGCGAGCGGCGCACCGCTGGAAGTGGCTCATCCGGTCAATCCGCCACTGGGTTCATGAACCTGAGTCCTGGAAACCGCGCGAAGTCTCGATCCACAGTTGCCAGGGTGGCTTCGTGCTCCTTCGCGAGCGCCGCCAGATGGGCATCCATTGTCAGGGGGCCTCGCGCCTGGCCATCGACCGCCAGCCGTTCCAACATGTGCAGGTGGCGCTCGGTGGGTGCGACCACCCACCCCTACATTCGGCGGCCTGAGCCACTGACGCACCGGCGCAACCGGGGTCAGTGCTGCTACTGCCCCCAGATGTCGGTGACGGTGTAGCCCGCCGGAAACGGGTCCGTGGGGTCCACGACGTACTGCGCGAAGCCGGTGATCCAGGCCTGGCCGGTGATCGTCGGCACGACCGCCGGGTACTCGCCGACGCTGGTCGCCTCGAGCAGCCGGCCGGTGAACACGGTTCCCAGCACGCCCTCATGTCGGAAGTTCTGGCCCAGGCCCAGTTGACCTCGAGCGTGCAGCGTTGCCATCTTGGCGCAGGTCCCGGTCCCGCACGGCGAGCGGTCGATGGCTCCGACGAAGGAGTCGGCCCGGTCCCATCTCGGCTGACCGGTGGGCATGGTGACGGCGTTGCGGCGGTCGGCCCCAGCGCCGAGGGCCACTCCTGACAGCTGGGAGATGCTGGGCCCGGTGATCGCGGCGTTCTCCGGATGCCGTACCGGGCACTGCTCACTCGCCGCCAGCCTCAGCATCTCGCCCACCCGGACGATGTCGCGGCCCTCGTCCGGGGTCAGCTGGAGACCGAACGCAGCCGCCTCGGCGATGACGTAGAACATTCCGCCGTATGCGATGTCCGCACTGACCGTGCCCAGAGCAGGGATCTCGAGGTGGGCGTCGAGCCGCATAGCGAATGCGGGCACGTTGCGGAAGGTGATCGCGGTCGCCTTGCCGGCCTCGACTCGAGCGGAGATGGCGATGAGGCCCGCCGGACTCTCCAGGAGGAACGCGGTGATCGGTTCGCTGACCGGCACCATCCCGGTCTCGATGAGGACTGTGGCGACGCAGATCGTGTTGGTCCCAGACATGGGCGGGTACTCGGTCTGTTCCATGATCACGTAGCCGGCCACGGCCTCTGGGCGCGTGGCGGGCAGGATCAAGCTGCAGCAGCTGGCCGGATAGCCGCGCGGCTCGCGCAGCATCAGCCGGCGGAGATCATCCCCATGCTCCCGCAGGTGGAGCATCTTCTCGAACATCGTGGCGCCCGCGACATCGATCACTCCGCCCGTGATGACGCGTCCCGGGAGGCCGCCGGCATGCGCGTCGACCGCCGTGATCAGGCGCTCGAATCTCATCGTGATCAGGCCTGCGGGTAGGCCGGGCAATCGAGCTGCCGGCCGATCTTCTCCAGTGTCGCAGCCAGAGTCCGGGGTGCCGCCCCCAACGAACCGCCGGAGACGAGCCGCACGGCCCAGGGCGCCCGCTCGGCAATGTCGAACACCTGTTGGGTGACCAGACTGCCCAGCTCGTGTGTGGTCACGGTGGTCTCGCCCCGATACCACCAACCAGCCTGAACCGAGACCGTGCGGCCGGCAGGGTCAGCCTCGACCGTACTGCCTGAATTCGCGGCGGCGATCTCGTGCAGGACCAGCGGCGCCACCCGGTCCGGCACGATGCCGTGCAGGGTCAATAGCAGCCTTTTCGGCGTGGTCACATCATCCTTCCTTGACCCGTCCGGGCGCCGCGGGCCCGCCGAGGGACGCCAAAGCGTTTCTCAGGCGGACATTTGAATACGAATTTGGTCGGGGGCCCGGGATTTGAACCCGGGGCCTCACGGTCCCGAACCGTGCGCGCTGCCGAACTGCGCCAGCCCCCGGCCTGAGCTTCGCCATTCTACCCGGTGGACACCTGGTTCCGAGCGGTCGCGTAACACCTCAGAGTCTCGCCAACCACCGGCCGGTGGCGGGGTCGATCGCGGCTCCGATCACAACACCCAGCGCGATCGAAACGATCGAGAACAGCGCGGTCAGAAAGTCCGTGGAAGCGTTCGCGCCGGCATAGTTCCGGGTCACCCCGATCAGGCTCTGAGCAGCGACGGTCTGGATGGATTCTTCCACGAGCTGGACGGGCTCGTCCGCGGCGATGAGCACCGAACCGAGCTGCAGGACGAATTCGAGGGCGTCTTGGGCTTCGGAGGCTGGGTGCACCGGAGAGGCCTGAACGACACTTTCGTCCAGCCTGCTTATGGAAGCTGAAAACGAGCGGGCGGCGGGCACCGAAACGTGGGGCTCCGCCCACCCGCTTCCGTAATCGATCAGGCCGTGGAGTCGCCCCCGAGCTCCTTCTGCAGCTCCTCCTCGGTTTCTCTCGACAGCGAGGATTTGAGGACGGTGCCACCGAACTTGCTCATGGCTTCGACGGCCTTGTCGGGGGTGACCTTGTCCACGATCATGAAAAGCGCGGACGTTCCGGGCTTCACCATGTCCTTGACCTGGTCCTGGAAGTGCCTGTCGATGCCCGTCTTCGTGACCTTGCCCATGAGCGCGCCGAGGCCGGCCCCGACCGCCATCCCCAACACCGGCACGAAGAAGAGGACGCCGAAGAGAAGGCCCCAGAACATGCCCCACGTGGCCCCGCCGGCGACTGGCTGATGATTGGTCGTGACGTGGTACTTGCCCTCACTGTCCCGGACGATCACGGCCATCTGATCGGCCTGGAGGATCAGGTCGCGGGCCAGCCGCGAGGCCTCCTTCGCAGCCTCGTGGGCGGTGGTCTCGTCTGGATAACCGATGGCGATGAGATCCGACACTCTTTCAGCCTCCTGTGCTGCGATTCTGTTGTCGCCCCGGGCGGGCGCCGGTACGTGGAACGTTCGGGTTCAGGCCGCGCGCACGTGGCCAGACGTTCGATCATCGCCCAGTCCCGACGGGCGGTGCCAGACCCCGGGGACGATCATACGGCCAGATAGAATGCTGGCGGGCGGGATCGGCGTGTGGCTTAGGCGCCGCCCCGACACCCGAGCTACAACTGCGTGAAGGAGAGTTTGATGCTGGGCCCAAGCGAGTCCACGGCGGCGACAGTACCACCCCCATGGTGGCTCCTGCTCCTGGAGGGTATCGCCGGCGTGGTGATCGGTTTCCTGCTGCTGACCCAGACGCACGCCACGTTGTTCACACTCATCGTGTTCGTGGGCGCCTACTGGTTCGCGACCGGGATCATCGACCTGGTCATGGTGTTCGTAGACTCGAGGCTCCGCGCCTGGAGAGCCCTGTCGGGCGTGGTCGGCATCCTGGCTGGGCTCGTCCTCACTCGACACCCGCTCTGGGCGGCCATCCTGGTCCCCGCCACCCTGGTCTGGGTGCTTGGCTTCATGGGCATCGTCATCGGAGTCGCCAATCTGCTTCGCGCTTTCACCGGTGAGGGCTGGCCGGCGGCCATATTGGGCGTGATAAGCATCCTGCTCGGCGGGGTGCTGCTGTTCAACACAATCCTGGCGACGTTGGTCCTGGTCTATGTGGTGGCGATCTGGGCGCTCATCGCCGGCATGTTTGCGATCGTCGCGGCGTTCTGGCTCCGGAGTCATCCCGGCGGCGTTCGGAGCGGCGGTCCCAGGGCGCCTGCGGCTCAGCTCTAGGCGGAAAGAGCGGGCAGACCCTCAGCAGGCTGATTCCCGAGCCGAGACGACCGCCTGGCCGGCCCGCCAGGTGCCGGCAGTCGTGAGCAGCGCCGCCTGGGCGAGCTGGACTCGATTTTCTGACTGCACCGCGTCGTGCGCCGTGCCCAGCCCGCGGCGCCAGAAGGTCAGCGCGTCGCGCAGCCGTTCGTCAGCGGTCGTGAGGCAAGGTGGCGCCGGGTTCGCCGACAGGTCGCTCTCGAAGCTGTCCACCTGGTCGCTCGCGTGGCCGATCGCCTGCAGGCAGCCCGGGCGGTCCTCGTTGAAGCAGGGCTGAACGCCGCTCAGGGCGGCGACCACAGCCGCCGTGTTCGCCACGGCGGCGGCGACGTAGGCGCGGTACTCCTGGTGCTGCTGCTCGGGGCTGATCGGCGTGCTGGCGGAGGGCGACGCGCTGGGACCGGGCTGCTCGGTGGGGTTGGGAGTCGGCG
>JALYZG010000298.1 GCA_030948965.1 Candidatus Dormiibacterota bacterium
GAGGTAGGTAATGCCCCCGAATCTCAAGAACGTCACCCCAGGGCCGGCGAGCAAGAAGCTCCTGCTCCTAGGCGGGCTCGGCCTGATCGCCGCGACCATCCTCGGGGTCTGCGGTGCCATCGCCAGCCAACACAGCAGCCCCCAGCCTGGCGCCCAGGCCGCAGACCCCATCGCGGCGCCCAGCACGACCCCGCTGGCCCTACCAGCGGCCACGGTGCTTCTGGACATGACGGGAGCCGGGGACGGGAGCGAGACCGATCCCTTTGCCACATCCCAGCCTTGGCGCCTGGACTACACGGTTACGTCAAGCGACCCCAACGGCTGCCGCTTTCGGGTGACGCTGGGGGACGTGAGCGAGACTCCCTTCCTGGCTGACAACGCCACGGCGGTGGTTGACCGCTCAGTGGTTGGGAGTGCGGTCGGGACCGTGCCCTGGCCGGCATCCGGCAACCGGCGACTGTTCGTGGTGAACGGCTGCGCGAGCTGGCATCTCAGGGTGACCGGATGACCGCCAAGAAGGTCATACCCAAGCGTCGCCACTGGCGGCTGTGGCTGTTGGGCATGGCCGGGGTTGCGGCCTGGCTGGTCTGGCTGCAATGGGGTACGACGCCGTTCTACATCGCGGCCGGCGTCCTGGTGGCTCTGGGGCTGCTGGGGATGGTTGCCAAGTGGCACTGGCGGGAGAAGCTGCGGCCGTGGCTGCGGCAACGGCTGGCGCGGCTCTTTGAGCGGGTACAGCCGCCACGGGCTCGCGCCCGGAGCATCGCCAAGCGCTGGTCCCAGGACGAGGCCCCAACCGCGGAGGCGGTCGGGCTGCCGGGGTCCAAGTTGACGGTCCTGGCGGCATCCACCGACATGCTGGAGTTCCGGTTGTCCTTTGCTGGCGGCAAGCACACGACCGAGAACGCGGTCTTGAGGCTGCCCAACATCGATGGCGCGCTGCGCGTTCCCTCGGGCGCGTCGCGGATTCGACCTGATGAGAGCAACGCCGGGCGCTGCTTCCTGACCGTAATCACCCGCGACCGGCTGGCTGAGCCCATCCCCTGGCCGGGCTCTACGGTCGCCATGGTGACTGACGCGGTGACGTTGGGGCTCTATGAGGACCTGTCGCCGGTTGAGTTACGCCTGACTGCCGGCCACGCTCTGGTGGGCGGCCAGACGAACGCGGGCAAGAGTTCCATCCTGCAGGTCATCCTGTCGAGTCTGGTTCGGTGCCAGGATGCGGCGCTGTGGCTCTGCGATCCCAAGCAGGGCATGGAACTTGGCGGTTGGGCGCCGGCCGTGGATCGCGTAGCGACCACGCTCCCCGCGATGGTGGACCTGCTGCGGGCGGCCAACTGCGTACTCGATGCTCGCGCTCAGAGTCTCGGGGCGCGGGGCTCGCGCCTGTGGCAGCCGTCACCTGGGCAGCCGTTGCTGTTCGTGGTCGTGGACGAGTTGGCCGAGTTGCCACCCGAGTGCTTGGAGCTGGTGGACAGGCTGGCGCGCCTAGGCCGGGCCCCGGGCATCCGCTTGATCTGCTGCACCCAGCGGCCCAGCGGCCAGGCGCTGGGTGGCGTCGGACTGCGGACCCAGCTTGCCATCAGGGTGTGCCTGAAGGTGGCCGAGTCCGGCGACGTGAACCTCATCCTGGGGCCAGGCCGGCTGGGTGACGGATGGCGGGCCGAACGCTTGGGACCGCCCGGCAGTTTCTACCTCCTCGATGATGCGCACCCGTCGCCCCGCCCGGCGCGTGGCTTCCACATCACGGACGGCGACCTGGCGGCGGTGTGGTCCCAGGCGACCCCGACGCACCTGGACGAACCCTCGCAGGCGGCGGCTGAGTGGATCGAGGATGCCGCTCCGGAGCTAGTAGAGCCTCTAGGAGCCACGGAAGCCCGAAATGCGACTCCCAGGCCGCATGACAGGGTTTTGGCTGTCCTGGCGGCTGCGGGTGAGGGCGGCCTGGGTACGGCTGAGTTGATGGCACAGAGCGGGCGTTCCAAGACTCGGTTGCACGGCGACCTACAGGCGCTCCTCGACGCGGGCCAAGTCTGCAAGCTGGGCTACGGGCGCTGGGCGCAGAGTTCCAGAGTTCCGGAGTTCCACGGTTCAAGCGAACCGAGTTCCGCGCGCGTGCGCGAGGCCCAGCGATGACAAAGGCATCCCAGCCGCAGCGGTCCCGACAGCCTCAACCATCTCTGCGACCCCGAGACCATCGAGCCCGGGACCAGCGTCTTCGCCGCCATCCGCTACCGCATCATCGAGGACGTACGGCGGCATCGCCGCCAGCAGACTGTCTTCGTGGGTAGCGGCAAGGTGCGACGAGGTACTGAGGTACGCGGTATTTCCGAGGACGAGGGCGCGTGAATTTCCCTCGGACTTAGTGGCTCAAACCCTTCGCGGCGCACCAGCCGGGCCGCCAGCCGCCGGTCCACATCCCGGCCGGCCGGCCGGATCGAGGCCAGACAGCGGCGCTGCGGCGCTGGGTGCGGGTGGGTTGGCGGCTGCGTGGTGGTGGCGGTTGGATTGAGTTGAGGCGTGCCGCGTGCGGGCGTGCGGGTGGCGGCCGGCTTTGGGCGGGTCATCCGGAAGGTTGATTTGAGTGTCACTTCTGACGGAACGGCCCGTAAGTTCGCTGTGAGTTCAGCGCCATGTGTGATATAATGTCGCTAATGAGCATTAGTGACACTGCGACACCGAAGACCACCAAGGGTCAGCACTTCGCGCCCGAGGTGTTGACCGAAGTTGAGTTCCGCGGCCTCTTGAAGGCGTGTTCCGGCCGCGCGCCGACCGGGATTCGCAACCGGGCGCTACTGGTCGCCATGTACCGAGGCGGCCTGCGGGTGAGTGAAGCCCTGGCGCTGAAGCCGGGGGACGTGGACCCCGAGCGCGGGACCGTGCGGGTACTCCACGGCAAGGGGGACCGCTCCCGCGTGGTGGGGCTGGACGATGGCGCTATGGCGATCATTCAGCGATGGATGGACCACAGGCGCACCCTCCAACTGCGGAACGGTCCCCTGTTCTGCACCCTGGCTGGTACCCACGTGCTGCCCAGCTACGTCAGGACGCTCATGAGGCGGATAGCCGGCAAGGCGGGTATAGAGAAGCGGGTACATCCCCATGGCCTGCGGCACTCCCACGCCGCCGACCTGGTGGCTGATGGGGTGCCGGTCAATCTGATTCAGCAGCAGCTCGGCCACGCCAACCTGAGTGT
Source organism: Candidatus Dormiibacterota bacterium (assembly GCA_030948965.1). Classification (GTDB taxonomy): domain Bacteria; phylum Chloroflexota; class Dormibacteria; order Dormibacterales; family Dormibacteraceae; genus JALYZG01. The sequence continues at coordinate 3,197 of JALYZG010000298.1, forward strand.
GACCGACCGCTATCTGAGGCACGTAGCCCCTGGTGACGTAATCGCCATGGGCCGCGCCCGCAAGCCGTTTCGTATGGAGGAGAACTGATGATGAAGGTGAATACAGCCACGACGGAAGCTTCGCTCGACCTAGATGAACTTCCCCATGCGCACCTCGTAGAGGAGATCGAACGTCTCCGCGAGGAGAACCTGAAGCTTCGCCAGTACCTCAACGATCCCAAGCGCCTGGCCACCCGCGTCATTTGGCTCCGCAACCATGCACCGGCCCCCGCCTTGGATGGCTGGGCCTGAACGTGACCACATTCACTCACACCCCGCCTAGGAAAGGCGTCCCGAGCTGTCTTGCCTAGGGCGCTCGGCCAAGCCGCCGGGTGCCTGTTTGAAGGGTACTCTCCGGCGTTGCAAGCTGGCCTGTACGCGCTCGCAGCAACCGGGGTAACGGGTGCTCTGTGCGGCGTGCTGCGCGCTGGATGTGGGGAAAAGTTTGGCGTCGAGCAGATAGGTATGGGACTCCTAGCGCGTGCCAGCGGATAGGAAAACCGCGAGCATTTGAGATAGCTCCGTAGCCGCGCCTGGACAGACCTAACGGGGTGTCAGTAGTACAATTGGGGTGCATGGCAACAACGGCGCCGGACGGCGGAACCGTCCCGCGGCAAAGAGATGAGCACGGCCACTTTGTGGCTGGCAACACGGCCGCTCGGACTCACGGATTGCGCGTGGTTAGCAAGGCTGACCTGCGGCGCCGCGGCCGACGTTCGGGCGGGTTGATGAAGCGATTACTGGTGGCTTTTGCTGAGGCTGGCCGACCGCTGGAACCGTTGGAGTTGCCATTGGCGGCGAAGTGGGCGGAGTTGGAGGTAAGGCGGACCGATCTGTTTGCCGGCTTGCAGACCGGCCGCAACCGCCACATGCTCGATGACTACTTGTCGGTGACGCGGATGCAGGTCGCGGTGGAACGGGAGCTGGGCATGACCCCGGCCACGAAGCGAACGTCGCGGCCGGATCAGCGGCGGATGACTGCGATCGAAGCCCACAGTGAGATACGCCAGCTTTACGGCCGCGGGCAGGAGGCCGGGTGAGCATCGCTGCCTTCGCCCGCGACGAGTTGGGCCTGGCCTTGTATCCGGCTCAGGAGCGGGCGGTCACGGAGTTTGAGGCGGGCGGCTACCAGCAGGCGGTCTGGCGTTGGGGGCGAAGGTCTGGCAAGAGCAGGACGGCCGAAGTGCTTGCCATCTTCGATGCGGTCACCCGCGACCACTTGCGCGCCAAGATGCTGCCTGGGGAGCCGCGGATCGCGGCGATTGTCAGTACCACCTACTCTCAGGCCGAGCAGCGGATCGCTGGCATTGCCGGGTTGATTCGCGGCAGCAAGCGGCTTCGCCACCTGGTTGTGCGGGAGGTTGCTGATGAGATCACGTTCAGCAACGGGAGCGCGATCAGGGCCTTTCCGTGCTCGGCAAGAGGCATCCGAGGTGGCGCCTGGTCAAGCCTGATCCTTGACGAGCTCGGCCACTTCATGTCGGCTGAGGATGGGAACGCGACTGGCGACCGGGTGCTGGAGGCGGCGGCGCCGTCGCTGGCTCAGTTTGGCGAGGAGGGGTGGCTGATCGCCATCTGCACGCCGCTATGGAAAGACGGTGCCTTCTACAAGCTCGTGACCCGCGCTGAGTCGGGCAAGTTCGCTTACATGCACAGCAGCCACGCTGCGACCGGCGAAGTCAACCCTACGATCCCTGCCTCGTGGCTTGCCGCCCGCGAGCGCGAGGACCCGACGAGCTACCAGCGGGAATTCCAGGCTCTCTGGATTGATGGCGCCGGGGCCTTCCTGAATAGCGTTGACGTGCTGGCCTGCCGGCGCGAGGCAAACATTCTGCCACCGCGGCGGGAGTTCAGCTACGTAGGGTGCATCGACCCGGCGTACGCCAAGGACAACTTTGCCCTCGGGATCGGGCACCTAGAGGGCGAGCGGCTGATCGTTGACGGGGTTTGGGTCTGGCATCGGGCAGGGGTCAACGCGACGTTGGATGGGGTGGTGGCGATCACTAACGCCTACGGCGTGGCATCGCTGCGGACCGACCAGCACAGCGCTGAGATGATCGAGTCCGAGCTGTCTCGCCGCCGGATGGGCTGTGAGAAGAAGCCCTGGACCAACGCCAACAAGTACGAAGCCTATGTCGGGCTGAAGGTGGGCATCAATACGCGCGCCTGCGAGCTACCCAACGATGAGCCGTTGACGGCCGAGTTGATTGGGTTGGAGGCCAGGGAGTCGCGTGCAGGCTCTACCTGGATTGGAGCCGCAAGCGCGGGGCACGACGACCGGGCATCGGTGGTCGCGGCTCTGGCTGATGAGTTGCTAGGTAGCCGGTTGAGCACCCAGGGCTTGGTCAACGTCTGGGAGGCTTATGAGCCGATCGAGGCGCAGGCTTACCGCGAGGCGCCTGCTGAGCCTGTGGGCCGGGTGCGGCGGCCGAAGGTGACCCTGGAGTCCTGGGGGCGGTCGTGAGTGAGAACTGGTCGACTCGCCTGGAGGAAGCCTTGCAGCGACGCCGTGAGAGGCGTGGTGGCGACCCGGACGCCGAGGAGCTTCTGTGCAAAAAGTGCGGGGAGCCGCTGAGCGCGGACGATGAGACGTGTATGGATTGCGGCCGCCCGGCCCCTGGCTGGGAGAGGCTAGGAGAATAAAAATGGGACTACTGGCAGACTTTCTAGCCTTCCGCAAGCAGCGCAGCCGCGCCGAGGTTGAGCGCTTCGCCATGAACGACGACCAGACTTGGCCCTCGCCAGCAACGATTCTTCCTGGCGGCCTAGGGCGGTTGAGTGGCACCCACAGCGATCCGCCGCTGGGTGCCCAGCCGTGGGTTGATGGCGACGGTAAGCCGCACTTCTTCGCAGGGCGCCCCGAGGAATGAGCCTGCGGGCGCGCCTCATGACCTGGCTGGAGCGCCACGAAGCCCTTAATGAAGAAGCTCGCCTGGCCCGGCGGGCGGCGTCTGGCGACCACAGCGCCGCCTACCGGCTCTATGAAGCGAAGGCGCTGCGTGAGGCCCGCGACTTCGGCAATACAAGAATCCGACGGAGGCAATGATGCAAACGAAACAGGTGCAGACGGACGAGCAGGAGGCAAGGCAGGCGGTCGAGCGGCTGAAGCGCGAGAGTCGCCGGTCGCTGTCTGCGGCCGAAGCCATGGACCGGGCGATGATCGCGAAGGGCATGACGGCCAGGCAGCGAGCGGACGCCTTCCGGGACGACGAAGGCGCGCCGGGCAAGCCGAGCAAGAAGGAGCGCAAGCGGGCCAAGGTCAACGCCCTGCTGGCGAAGATGCCGAGCTATTACGACATCGAGGAGGAGTCTTTCGATCACCCGGACACGGGCGAGCCGGGCTGGACCCAGCGGCAAATCTTCATGGACCGCTACGGCGTCGAGGAAGGGGCTGCGATCTACGAGGAGACGTTGGCTGAGCTGCAGCGACTACACCCCGAAGACTGGGAGTCTGAGGACTGGGCGTCCTGATCGCGTCCAGCCTCCTGGTCGAGGCGATTTGCGCGACCACTGAGTTCACGCTGGACGATCGGCGCTACCTCCGAGGCGCCTTTACCGAGGCGGTGAAGCCTGAGCGGTGGCGTGATCTCCCGGCGCTGATCGACCACGATCCCATGCGGCGGGTTGGAACGGTGGTCGGCCTTTGGGCGGACGCGGAGCACGATACGGTGCTCTGCCGTATCAGCTTGGAAGGCTCCCTAGGCGAGGATCTGGGCCGATACCTCATGGACAGCCCCGAGGATTGGGGGCTGTCGGTGGGCTGCATCTGGGGTGACTTCACAGACAAGGGCGGCGTCCGCCACATCTCCAGAGTCGAGCGCCTGGTCGATGTCAGCTTTTGCCGAGCCGCAACCTGGACCTGGCGCGGATCGCCGCCGCCCAGGAACCGGCAGACTCGGGTGTTGCGAGTCCTTGCAGCATGACTGCCGGCGAGGAGTACGCCGCGCTGATCGCCGAGCGCAACCAGGCACTGAAGGTCTTTGGTGGAGTGATTCAGCGGCGGCGCGGTGACAAGGAGCTGGTTCGGCAGTTTTCAGTGTTTCTCGACGTACTGGAGCGCACCGAGGCGGCCGAATTGGAACTGATGCGCGGCTGGAAGCACGATGGCTGAGGAAGCGGCCCTGGAGGTCGCGGTACGAGCCCACGCCGAGGGCATGGACGCCTTCCGCGAGGCCAGGGATGCGATCAACGACCTTCGCAACGCCGCCTTGATGATGGCGGCTGCTCAGGATGCGGCCCGGGTGAGCACGGCCGCGGTGAGCGCGGCAACCACGAGCGCGACCGCAGCTACCGGTGGGTGGGGTGCCGCCTGGGCGGCGACGACGGGAGCCATATCAGCCCTGGCCGGGGCTGGACCGCTGGGGATTGCCGCGCTGGTCGGGCTGGCCGCAGCCGCGGCGGCGCTGGTGGCGGTGCTGGGCGTGTTCATAGCCACCATGGTTTCGGCCGTAGTCATCATGGCCGCGTTCGCGGCTGGCGTGGCAGTGCTCGGGCTGACCTTTGGGCTTGCCTTCGGCGCGCTGGGCGCGCTGGCGATAGGCATTGTGACCCTGGCTGAACGGACCAATCAGGGCCAGGTTGCCTTCGGCCAGCTCACCTCGGCGCTCGGCAACATGGCGACCACGCTGGGTGCTCAGGCGCTTCCGATGGCGCAGCAGATGGCTCAATGGGCGATCGGGTTCATCCCGGTGATACAGCAGCTGGGCGCCCACATCCTGGACTGGTTCGGGCCTCGGCTGCCGGCCCTGCTGGCGCTGGCGACTACGGCGGCGAACCTGCTGACGGTCGAGTTTCAGAAGCTAGGCCCGGTGATTGGAGCCTTCCTTGACCGGGTGCTCCAGATGGCACCGTCGCTGCTGCCGATGTTCCAAACCATGCTGACGCTGGGCGTGCCGGCGGTCCAGGGACTACTCACGAACCTCCTGGCACTCTCGGAGTGGTTCTTGGTGCGAATGCCGACCATGGGTCCGATCGTGATGCAGATCATGGGCGGGATTGGGACGGCGATTCAGGCCCTGGGGCCGATTGCGGCGGCGGTCGTGAGTTGGTTCGTGGCGAACTGGCCTGGCATATCCAGTGCGGCCAAGGCGACCTGGGATGCGATTGCGCAGGGGATCGCGGTGGTGGCGCCGATGTTCGATCAGCTCACCAGCAAGACCGGCGTCTTTGCCGCCGTCACCAGCCTGGCGAAGGCCGAGGGGCTTGACTTCCGCGGCGCGCTGATGGTGCTGACGGTGGCGCTGGGCACCCTGGTGGCGGGAGTGGTGGCGGTGATAGCGATCATCTACGCGTGCACCCTGGCCTTCGGGGCGATGTCGATGGCGGTGCGGGCGCTGTACACCTCGGCCGTCAGCGACTTCAACCAGATGGGCGCCACCTTCAGCAACCTGGGCTCGACGGTGTCCGCGGTGGTTAACTCGGTCGGGTCGCAGTTCAGTTGGCTGGGCGGTCAGGTGAACGCGCTGATGAGCGCCATGGCTGCCGCCTTCGGCGCTGGGCGGGCGGTCGTCTACAGCCTGGAGGCCGCGGTCGCCGGCGCCATGGGCGGGATCATCGGTGCCATCAACAATGCGGTTGGCGCTGCGCAGCGGTTGGCCGGCGCCCTGGGAGCCATACCGGGTCTGGCAGCGGTGGCTAGTGGTGCGGCCGCTGCGGCAAGCGCTGCCGTTGCAGCTATTCCGCAGATTCCTACCGGCATCCTCGGCTCCCTCGGAGTTGGCCATGCGGCTGGCGGCCCGGTTAGCGCCGGACAGCTCGGCTGGGTAGGCGAGCGTGGTCCTGAACTGTTCGTACCCAACACCTCGGGCACGATCATTCCTAACAACCAGGCTCGCGGCATGACCGGGCAGACCATCAACGTTTACGTCACCACGAACGCTGACCCGAACGAGATTGCCCGAGCGATAGCGTGGAGGGCGAAATTCGCCTGATGGGCGACGACGCCAACCCGATACCGCCCCCGCCGCCACCGATGCCGGCCCCACAGCCGCCAGTACGGCCGATCAAGCCGCAGCCGTTCACTGCGTACGACCCCTAGGCTGGTGTGGGTCACTTCGCCGGGCATCGGGCGGGTAATGGTCGTCTTGGTACTTGCGATTGTGTGTGCCTGCGCCAATCAAACCAGTACCTCGCCGAAGCCCTCTCCGTCCCCGAGTCTCGGCGTTGAGTATCTACGCTTGGCGACGCCTACTAACGCCGCAGCCGACAAGCTACTGGCTGCCTTCTCGACCCCGAGTCCGGACCTCACCACCATCAAGGCGGACGCCCAAGCGTTGATTCAGGCTGACTCCGCCTTCAACTCGGGGCTGTTGAAGATGGAGGCGAGGGCGTCGTCGTCGTTGCGGCCAGACTTCGAGGCCGCGCGCCACGCCCTGTCTCAGGAGGTGGCAAACCTGCAAGGGATCGCGTCGGCCACATCGCTGGACGAGGCGAAGGCGGCCCTGTCGCGGTTCAACATCGACAGCAGCCTCGCGGCCGCGACCTTTGTCCAGCTCAGGAACGATCTGGGACTGCCACCGCCGCCGCGGCTAGGGCCTTCTCTTTCGGGGTTCGTCTCCCCGACGGAGGTGACTGAAATATGGAACCGCGACGGCCAGATCATCACTCCGGGCGGCTGAGGCCCCCGGACCGCCCGGGGGCCATGTCTCGGGCCGCCAAACCCCTGAGGGGGGCGGTGGGCGGCCGGGGGTTGGTCACCTTGGCCGCCGCCCCTCAACGGCCAGAGGTGGGCGTGGGAACGCTCAGGTGGTCCGGCGCGTTCTCTTAGGTGTCAGAATGCCCATGGACGGCGGCGCCGGAACCTGGTAGGGAGAAGGAAGGATGTCCGCAGTGATCACGATCCGTCTGGCGGTTGAGATGGTGGAAGCGCCTGGCAAGGGCTGGATAGCACGCCTGCCTGAGATTTCGGCGACCGCCCAGGGGGATACCCAGGCTGAGGCGGTCGCAAATCTCAAGGCACTGGTGGAGGGGTATCCGGAGGTTCTAGAACCGGTCATCGCAAAAGCCGGGAAGACGCCCAATCTGGAGTTGGTCCCTGCCTAGTTGCCCTCGCTGCCCGATCTCAAGTATCGGGAGCTGATCAACCTCCTCAGCTTCTTCTGCGCCGAGGTACAGGGCGAGAACTCGCCGCAGCTCAAGGCGCGGACGGGCACAGGTCGCATCGCGATCATTCACTGCCATCCATCGAAGGGGCTTTGGGGGGAAGCGTTGTCCGGAGTGCTGAAAGACCTTGATGTCAGCCGCGAGGACTTCTGGGCCTGGTACCACGGCGGTCGCCGGCGAAGCTGACCGAGCCCACCGCCGCGCCGGCCACGCCAGGCTGCCGTACGCCCCGCGTAGGGCTCCAGGATCGTCGCCTAGGTGCGCCTGTCGTGCTGGCTTGTTCCCGACAACGGGCGGATTCTGCGGCTACGGCTCAGGATTGCTGTTGCTAGCGGTGGGTGATGAGCGCAGTGCTGCACAGGCCGAGTAGCACGAGCAGTACAAATCCGCCGTAGACCGCCAGATGCGCGTACCCCAATATCAATCCTGCGATGGCCTGACCGCTACCTCCGATTGCGGGGTTGCGGCGGATCTCCTTTAGCGCGGAGTGGCCGAGGACAACCGCGACGATTCCTCCGATGATTGGGCAGATGAACCAGCCGAGGATGCCGACGATCAGGCTCCACGTTGCTGTGCTACTGCTGCCCACGAACACCTGTTGCTGGACGAACATCGGCTGGGGTTGGTAGTAGCTGCTCGGGGCACCAGTTTGAGTTGGGTTGGAGGCGGCTGGCGGCGGTGGAGCGGCCTGCGGCTGCTCGGGCGCCGGGTATGCGTCAGGGGGCGGGGGGAACTCATCGGGGCGGGGTCCCGCAGGTGGTGGGGGATCCGTCGGCGGTCCTTGGGCCACGTCCGAATCATCGGGTTCCGTGTCTTCCCGCGCAAGGTCCTCTTCCCGGCCGACTACCGGGCGCAAGTCCCGGCGCGGCCTGGCTGGACGGCGGCGGTATCCTTCGAAAAGCCGGAACGGACGAACCGATAGCAAGCAGTCTGCGATAGCGCCGATTTCGTAGCAGGCGCGATAAGTAAGATCGAAACGGCGGGCGGTGGCGCAGCTCGGCAGCGCGCCTGCTTTGGGAGCAGGAAGTCGTGGGTTCGAATCCCACCCGCCCGACCAGGCCGCCGGGTGAGAGCCGCTACGATCTTTCGAGGGATGGCGGACCGGCTCCCGGAGATCGACCGCTACCTGGAGGCGAACGTCGAGCGCTGGCTGGGCGAGCTGGCGGACCTGTGCCGCGTGCCCAGCGTCTCGGCCCGCCACGAGGGCATCGAGGACTGCGCTCAGCTGGTTCGGGAAGTTCTGGCGAGGCGTGGGTTCGAGGCCGAGGTGGTGCCCTCCGACGGACACCCGGTGGTCTTGGCCCGGGGCGGCAGCGCGCCGCCGGTGATGCTCCTCTACAACCATTACGACGTACAGCCGCCCGAGCCCCTCGGGCTCTGGACCAGCCCGCCCTTTGAGCTCACCCAGCGTGAGGATCGCGTTTACGCCCGCGGAGCCAAGGACGACAAGGGGGAGCTGGTCGCGCGGCTGGCCGCCATCGACGCCCTCCAGTCCCTCCTCGGTCGGTTGCCGTGCACGGTGACCTGGCTGGTCGAGGGGGAAGAGGAGGTGGGCAGCCCTAACCTGCCGGCGTTCTGCGAGCGTCACGCCGAGCGTCTCCGCTGCGACGGCTCGATCTGGGAGGAGGGCGGCATCGACGCCGAGGGCCGGCCCTTGGTGACTCTCGGTGTCCGGGGCCTGCTCTACGTGGAGTTGCGCGTGCGCTCGTCCGCCCGCGATGGTCACTCGGGCGAGGCCAATCTCGTGCCCAATGCGGCCTGGCGACTGATCTGGGCCCTGGCCACGCTCAAGGACCAGAACGAGCGCGTGTTGATTCCAGGCTTCTACGAACGGGTCCCGCCGGTGTCGGAGCGGCAGCGGGAGATGCTGGAGCGGCTGCCGGACGAGGAGGCCTCGATCCGTGCCTCGTACGGCCTGGATCGGCTCCTCCTCGATCGCCACGGCGCGGACGTCCGCGGCGCCCGCTTCGAGCCGACCTGCAACGTGGCTGGCATCACGGGGGGCTACCAGGGCGCCGGCGCGAAGACGGTCATCCCGGCGAGCGCCTCGGCCAAGGTCGACTTCCGTCTCCTGCCGGGACAGGATCCACTCGAGATCCTGGCGCTGCTCAACTCCCACCTGGAACGCCAGGGCTTCGGAGAGGTCGAGGTGGAATTGATCGGGGGCGAGCGTGCGGCTCTGGTGGACCCGGATTCGCCCCTCGTTCGCCTGGCGGTGGAGACCGGGCAAGAGGTCTACGGAAAGCCCGCGCTCCTGGTGCCCATGTCCGGCGGCACGACACCCATGTACCTCGTCACCGAGCAGGGCGTGCCGGTGGTGGCTCCTGGAGTCGGCTACGGCTCCAGCAATCGCGCCCACAGTCCCGACGAGAGCATCCGCGTTCGCGACCTCGTGGACGCCGCGCGACACATCGCCCGCCTGCTGATCCGCTTCGGCGAACTTTGAGCCACGCCTCCTGAAAAAAGTGGGAAGCCCGTTTGGGGACGGGCTTCCCGGGCTGGGGTGGGGACGATGTCAGAAATTGAGCGTGATCCGCAGGCTTGCCGATATGGTAGCAGACTCCGCGCCAATGCACAACATCTGGAGGCCCTGACGGCCCATGATCACAAACGATCGGTTCGAGGCTGGGACTCAGCTCGGGCGGGTCGGCGGCGGCAGAAGCTCGGTCAGGTCGTAGCGCACAGGCTCGTCGAGCTGGTCGTAGGTGCAGCTGGCGGGGACACGGTCCGGTCGCCACCGCTGAAAGTGGGCGACGTGGCGGAAGCGGTTGCCTTCCATGTGGTCGTAGGCCACCTCACACACCAACTCGGGCCGCAGCGGCGTCCAGGAGAGGTCCTTCTTGGCGTTCCAACGGCTGACGGCGCCGGGCATGCGCCCAGCCGCGTGGGCTTCGGCCTCGATCCACGCCCCCCAAGGGTGGCCCGATACGTCGTCGGCCAGGAACGGCTGCAGCTCGGAGACGAGCTCCTGGCGGCGCCCAGCGGCGAACGAGGCCGCCACACCCACGTGCTGGAGCGAGCCGTCCCCGGCAAAGATGCCGAGGAGCAGGGAACCGACCGTCCGCTCGCCCTTGTACCAGCGAAACCCGCCCACGACGCAGTCCGCCGTCCGCTCGTGCTTGATCTTGAACATCACCCGCTGGTCGGGGCGATAGAGGACGTCGAGCGGCTTGGCCACGATTCCGTCCAGCCCCGCGCCCTCGAATTGGGAAAACCAGGTCTGGGCCGTCGCCGGGGACGTTGTGGCCGGCGTCACGTACACCGGCGGCGCCACGTCGGCCAGGGCCAGCTCCAGCCGCCGGCGACGCTCGCTGAAGGGCTGGTCGAGGAGTGACTCGTCGCCCAGAGCCAGAAGATCGAACGCGACGAACGACGCCGGTGTCTCCCGGGCCAACATCTTCACCCGTGAGGCGGCGGGATGGATGCGGCCCTGAAGCGCCCCAAAGTCGAGGCGATCGCTGGTGGCGATGACTATCTCCCCGTCGACGACGCAGCGCTGGGGCAGGGCGGAACCTAGACTCTCCACCACTTCCGGGAAGTAGCGCGTCATTGGCCGCTCGTTGCGGCTGCCGAGCTCAACCTCCTTGCCGTCGCGGAAGGCGATGGAGCGAAAACCGTCCCATTTCGGTTCGTAGTGCATGCCCGGCGGGATGGCGCGGACTGACTTGGCCAGCATGGGGCTGACCGGCGGCATCACCGGCAGGCGCATGGGCTCAGCTGCCCGGCTCGGCGTGGCCCACGGGCGGGACGTCGATCAGCGTGGCAGGCAGCGACACCGGCCTCCGGGCGCCGGGACCGCCAGGACCGTAATAGCGCATCGCGGCGCGCCCGAGAGCCGTGGCGGTCACGAAGTCGAACGTGGCCCCGGCAACCACGCCGACCGCGAATGGGGCCAGGCGGGCAATGGATGACGCCGCTCGGGCGACCCCCAGACGGGCCAGCACCCGGACCAGCAGATGCGCGCTGGTGGGGTTCAGAAGGGTCCCCGGCAGGCGTCTGAAGCCGGCGACAGTGATGGCTTCGCTCCCTGCCACGAGGACGCTATCGCGCAGCTTGACGGCTCCGCCCGCGATTCCGACCACGACCAGCGCCTCTACGATCCGGTCGTCCGATGTCTCCAGCTCGTGGCCGTAGACCATGGCGATGGCCATCACCATCTCCGTCTCCTGTTCCAGAGCGTAGAGGGCCTGGCCGGTCACCGCCCCGATCGAGAGCGCGGTGCCGAGGCCGGGCACGACCGCGGCCGCACCGCTCAGCCCCCCGGTGGTGGCGACGCGGCGACGCGTCTCGCTGATCAGGCTCTTGGCCAGGGCCTCGGGCGGCCGTCCGGGGTTTGCGTCACGCAGCGCCTCGACTCGCTCCCGGATGGCCGGCTCCCGGCTGCGCAGGGCTCGTGAGATCCGATCCATTACGGGCCGGAACTGCGGGGGCAGAGAGCTGAGGTCCATAGCCCAAGACTAGCGCCGCGCCGAAGGCGGCGCCCTCTGGAATAGTGGTGCGGTGGACATGCTTCAGGTTCGCCGCTCCGGTCACCGGGGGGAGGGACGACCGTGATCGACACCGACCGCCCCCTGGACGAGGCCGATGTCGATCCGGATCCCCTCTTGGAGTTCCAGCGTTGGTACGCCCTGGCCGAGGCCGCCGGCATAGCTCAGCCCAACGGGATGGCGCTGGCGACCACCGGGGCGGACGGCGCCCCCAGCGTTCGATTCGTGCTCCTTCATGGGCTGGACGAACGCGGCCTCACCTTCTTCACCAACTACGCCAGCGCCAAGGGTGCCGACCTGGAGCGCGACCCGCGCGTAGCGGTGGCGCTCTGGTGGGAGCCGCTGCATCGCCAGGTGCGCCTGAGGGGGCCGGTGGCGAGGGTCGCGCGGGAGGAGTCGGAGGCTTATTGGGCGAGCCGGCCCTACGGTAGCAGGATCTCGGCGTCGGCCTCGCCCCAGAGCCGCGTGATCGTCGATCGTGGGCTCCTGGAGCGCGAGGTGACTCGGCTGGAAAGGCTTCATCCTGAGTCCCCGCCCCTACCCGCCTACTGGGGTGGGTACCGGCTCCGGCCGCAGTCGTTTGAATTCTGGCAGGGCCGCCGGGACCGGCTCCACGACCGGCTCCGCTATGAGCGCCGAAATGAGCGCGACGGCGGCGGCTGGAGAGTGGAAAGGCTGGCGCCCTGAGGCGCGGCTTGCGCGTAGTTGCCTTGGCCATGGTCCACCTGCTACCCTGATCCGGCAGGTCCGCTGGCCTGTGCTTTTACGCCCCCCGCACATCCACGCGCCGACTGCGGAATCGAAGGCACCATTGGCGCGGTTGGTACGTATGTTCGATGGTGGATCCCTTGCAGCAGATGATCGAAGAGACCGCGGCTGAACTCTCGCGCGCCCAGCTTGGCGCGCTGACGAGCGGCCTGGACGCAAAGCGCACCGAAACCAACACTGAGGAGCACGATAGCGCCTCGCTGGACGATGCCGTTCGCGCCTATTTTCAGGAGATCGGCCGAGTCCGGCTGCTGACTGCCGCCGACGAGGTGGAGCTGGCCAAGATGATCGAGGCCGGCTCGTCTGAGGCTCGTCAGCGCATGATCCAGGCCAATCTGCGTCTGGTGGTGTCCGTGGCCAAGAAGTACGTGGGCCGCGGCCTGCCCCTGCTCGACCTCATCCAGGAGGGCAACCTGGGCCTGATGCGTGCGGTGGAGAAGTTCGACTACCGCCGCGGATTCAAGTTCTCGACCTACGCGACCTGGTGGATTCGCCAGGCCATCCAGAGGGCGGTCTTCGATGACGCCCGCACGATTCGGATCCCGACCCACAACGCCGAGCTGATCGGCAAGCTGGTCCGCGTCCAGGATCGGATGCGCCAGGAGCTGGGCCGCCAGCCGTCGGCCGTGGAGCTGGGCATGGAGATGGGCCTGGATCCGACGAAGGTGGAGTGGCTGTTCGAGATCGCGCAGGAGCCCGTGTCGCTGGAGACCCCCATCGGCGAGGAGGGTGAGACCGAACTCGGTGACCTGCTGGCCGACTCCCGAGCGGTGTCGCCTGCCGTGGCGGCGGCCGAGAACGCGCGCAAGGGCGACATCCAGGCCGTCCTGGAAACACTCGTGCCCCGGCAGCGCCGGGTTCTTCAGCTCCGGTTCGGCCTGGGCGACGACCAGCCGCGCACCATCGAGGAGGTGGCCAAGCGGATGGGTGTGAGCCGCGAGGAGGTGCGGCGGCTGGAGCGCGGCGCCCTCGAGTGCCTGCGCCAGGACGGCCGAGCCGAGCTGCTCCGCGACCACCTGACCCCGCCCGCGGCCTGACGGCTTGTGGGTCGGCTGGTTGCCGCCTCCATGATCATCCCGGCGCTGGCGAGCCGTCCCGCTCTCTTCTTTGGCGCGGCCCGGGCGTCCCTGGCCGTCAGATTCGGCCCAGGCTCAGCGTGCTGATGGATACCGGTGGCGGTTTTGCCGTTGAGTTCGACCTTGGCCCGGAATCTCATGCGGCAGGCGACCTACTCAAGAGCACAGCCATCGCCGACACCCGGGCCCAGCGGTGGTCAGCTCTGGCCGGCGGTCACGTTAGGAGCAGCCGGTCGTCGCCCCGCAGTTGAGGCACTTGTAGCAGCTGCCGCTGCGCACGGTGATCGAGCCGCAGTCGGCGCACGCGGGGGCGTCGGCGTTGACCACGAACGTCAGCTTTTGCGGGCCGGCGGCGGTCGTGTGGCCGTTGCCCGGCGGAGCGGTGTTCGAAGACGCCGCCGGCCCAGCACCAGCCGTTGTCGGATTCCCTGCGGCGCTCTGCGCCGTCGCGCCTTCGGTTGTCGCTGCAGGCGGCTCGCGGCGGACGATCCCCACGGCATCCTGGTCCTCTGCGTCCATGAACCGGCTGGCCAGCCAGCGGAAGATGTAGTCGATGATCGACTTGGCGATCGGGATCTCGGGGCTGCGGGTGAAGCCGTTCGGCTCAAAGCGCATGTGGCTGAACTTGTTGACCATGACGCGCAGTGGCACCCCGTACTGCAGCGCCAGCGAGGTCTGGGTGGCGAAGGCGTCCATCAGGCCTGAGATGGTCGAGCCCTCCTTGGCCATGGTCAGGAAGATCTCGCCCGGGGTCCCGTCCTCGTAGAGCCCGACCGTGATGTAGCCCTCGTGGCCGGCCACGTCGAACTTGTGGGTCAGAGCGGGCCTCTCGTCCGGCAGCCGCCGCCGCACCGGCCGCACCTCGGCCGGCGCCTGGGCGGTCTTCTTCTCCGGCTCCTTGAGTGACGTGGAGAGAGGCTGCGAGCGCTTGCAGCCGTCGCGGTAGATGGCGATGCACTTGAGGCCCAGCTTCCACGACTGCAGGTACGTGTCGGCGATCTCCTCGACCGTCGCCTCGTGGGGCAGGTTCACCGTCTTCGACTGCGAGCCGGAGATGAAGGGCTGGACCCCGGCCATCATGCGAACGTGGCCCATGGGCGCGATCGAGCGGCTGCCGCTGACCGGCTTAAAGGCGCAGTCGAAGACCTTGAGGTGATGGTCCTGCAGGTGCGGGGCGCCCTCGATGGTGTCGTGCTCGTCGATGTATTCGACGATGTCCCGAGCCTGCTCCACGCCATAGCCGAGACGTTGTAGGGCCTGCGGCACGGTGCCGTTGACGATCTTGAGCAGGCCCCCGCCGACCAGCTTCTTGTACTTCACCAGCGCGAGGTCCGGCTCGATGCCGGTGGTGTCGCAATCCATCATCAGGCCGATCGTCCCGGTCGGCGCCAGCACCGTCGCCTGGGCATTGCGGTAGCCGTGGCGCTCACCCAACGCGACCGCGTCCGCCCAAGCCGTGGCCGCCGCTTCCACCACCTCGGTCGCGCCCTCGGCGGCAACCAACCTCTCGGCTTCGTCGAGGTGGCGGCGCATCACCTTCAGCATCGGTTCGCGGTTGGCCTCGAAATCCTCGAACGGGCCCTTGACCGCCGCCATCCGCGCCGACTGGGCGTAGGCCCGGCCGGTCATGATGGCGGTGATCGCCCCGGCAAAGCTCCTGCCCTCATCCGAATCGTAGGCCAGCCCCATCGACATCAGCAGGGCGCCGAGGTTGGCGTAGCCCAGGCCGAGCGGGCGCAGCCGCTCTGAGTTGCGGGCGATGGCAGGCGTGGGGTACGAGGCGTTGGAGACGATGATCTCCTGGCCGGTGAAGCAGACGTCGATCGCCCGCTGCATTCGTTCGACCTCGACGCCGCCGCCATCCGGGCGCTGGAACTTGAGCAGGTTGAGCGAGAGCAGGTTGCAGGCCGTGTCGTCGAGGAAGACGAACTCCGAGCACGGGTTGGTCGCGTTGATCCGGCCGCTGTTGGGCACGCAGTTCCACCCCTGGATGGTGGTGTCGAACTGAAGGCCGGGGTCGCCACAGATCCAGGCCGCGTCGGCGATCTGCCGCCATAGGTCACGGGCGCGGAGGGTTCCCATCGTGCGCCCGTCGGTCACCGCCTTCGTCTGCCACTCGCCGTCGGCCTCGACCGCGCGCATGAACTCGTCGGTGACGCGGACCGAGTGGTTGGCGTTCTGAAACTGCACTGAGTCGTATGCGCCGCCGGCAACGTTGAAGCCGGCGTCATAGCCGGCTTCGATCAGGGCCCACGCCTTCTGCTCCTCGTCCGCCTTGCAGCGCACGAAGTCGGCGATGTCGGGATGGTCGGCATTGAGGATGACCATTTTGGCCGCCCGCCGAGTCGTGCCGCCGGACTTGATCGAGCCCGCAAAGCTGTCGTAGCCGCGCATGAACGAAACCGGCCCGGAGGCCGTCCCGCCGCCCGCCAGGCGCTCCTTCGAGGAGCGCAGCACCGACAGGTTCGTGCCGGTTCCGGAGCCGAACTTGAATAGCATGCCCTCGGTCTTGGTCAGCTCGAGGATCGACTCCATGGTGTCCTCGACCGAGTTGATGAAGCACGCCGAACCCTGCTGCGCCCGGTCCGGAACACCGAGGTTGAACCACACCGGGCTGTTGAACGAGGCGTGCTGCGTGGCGAGCAGCCAACGCAGCTCCTCCGCCCAGGTGACGGCATCGTCCTCGGTGGCGAAGTAGCCTCCCTCGCGCCCCCACCGCCCGAGGGTGTCGACGACGCGGTCGATCAGCTGCTTGACGCTCGACTCGCGGTCGGGCGCGCCGAGATGGCCTCGAAAGTACTTCTGCGCCACGACGTTGATCGCCAACTGCGACCACGAGCGGGGCACTTCGACCTCCCGCTGCTCGAAGATCGTGGCGCCCTTCTCGTTCGTGATGGCGGCGGTCCGCCGCTCCCACTCGATGAGGTCGTAAGCGGTGCTCCCGGCCGGGGTGAAGTGGCGCTCGAACCTCAGGCCGCCTCCGCTGCGCGGGGTGCCTTCGGGCTCGGTCGATTCTGCGACGTCGGCTGCGTTCCTGGCCATCTCCTACCTCTCAAATCTCCTCACGATCAACCTCCATCGCACCATGCCGGAGGCGATTCCACCGGGGATGGAAAAGGCCCCAGAGCACTCCGCCATTGATGCCCCAGGGCCTCGATCCGAACCCCCTAAGGATACCAGTCTGAAGTGATCAGGTCAAGCCTCTGAGCACAATATCTTTGGCCCCGAGGGGACATCAAGCCCAACATCTGGGCTTTCTACCTGTGGACAGGCTCTGGACAATCGGCTCTGCGCTGTGCCTCCAATGGGGATCCCTGGCCCTCGCAGCATCTCAGCGGAGGTAGCTCCGGCGCCAGGTCTCGACCGCTTCGCCCAAGCCGTCGGCCAGCCCCAACAGCTCCTCGCGGAGCTCTTCCAGGCGCTCCTGGCGGCGCCCCGTCTCGGCCCAGTTGGGGCCCGCCCGGAGTCCGCCGAAGCCTGCCTCGCACCCTTCCCAGACCGCTGCCAGGAGCTCGATCACGAAGTCCACCTGATTGCGGGCGCTGGTCAATGTGCTGGGACTCTCCAATGCCAGGGCGACGTGGCTGCGGAGGGAGCGGATGCCCCAGATATCCTCGGCGTCCGTGACCTCGACCAGCTCGTCCAAGATCGCCTTGAGGCGCTTCACCTGGCGCACCAGGCCGACCGGCGGGAGCGGCGGGTCCAGCTCCCGGGCTCTGTCCACGGCCGCATTCTCGGGCCCGTCCGCGGACGCGGGACGGACAAATCGACCTCAACGGCCGGCACCGGCGCCGAGGGCCACGTCGGCGTCAACGCCCACTCTGGGCGGAATGTCACGGGCCGCCTCTGCGCCGCCGCTGCCACCGGTCAGGACGCCGGCGGGGCTCTGGTCGCCGATCCGCTCGGAGGCCTGGATGGCCCGCACCGAGGCGCGGATGCGAGCCACCGCCTGCCGGCTCTCCTGATAGCTGTTGCCGAGCATGGTCACCGCCCGCTGCAGCCGGTTCTCCAAGGAACCCTCGAGCACGTCGAGCTGGCGCTCCACGTCCAGGAGGCAGGCCTGGAGGTTCTCTGTGTCCACGCCCCGAGCGAACTGCAGGTGCATCTGGAAGAGGGTGAGGACGTACGGCAGTGCCATGGAGTAGCCGACGATGATGACGTTGCGGCGGTGGGCCTCGGCGAACGCGCCGCGACACAGCGCGAAGGCGCCGTCCGGAACCGCGGCCAGGGCGAAGGGGGCGGTGATGGCCGGGTCGATATACTGCGCCACCTCCCGCGCGCGCTTCTCCACCTCCTTCTCGATCGTGGCTGCGAGCCGCTCGCGCCGGCCAAGCTCGAGGTCGGGCAACACGATCTCGGCCAGGGCGGCGCCCGCGGCCCATTTGGAGTCGAGCGCCAGCAGGCGGCCGTCGGGCAGGCGCAGGCCGAACTCGCAGACCTTGCCGTTCACCCAGAGGTTGCGGTGCAGCATCTCCGGCGGGAGATGGCGAAGCGCCTCCTCGAGTATGTTCTCGCCGGCGGCACCGCGAGTCGAGCTGCCCGCGATCACGGCTTCGAGGCGGCGCAGGCTCTGGCGCGCGTCGTCCTCCACCTGCTGGCGCGAGGACACGGCGGCGCGTACGTTCTCCAGTTGGGCCGCGGTCTGCGCCAGGCGGTCGCGAAGCTCGCGCGCGGCTGAATCCTGGGCGCGGCCCCCGAGCGCGAGGGCGGCGCGAACCTGGGCCAGCTCCGCCCCCTGAGCCTCGGCCCGGCGGTTGATGGTCGCCACCATGTAGCCGACGATCGCGACGACCACCAGGAGGCATACCAGCAGCAGCGCGAACAACAGTTCGGGAAACGACATGTGGGCAGTCTATCCGGTCGGATGGAAAGGGGCAAGAAGGAGGCGCGGTTAACATGAGAGACGGAATGCGACTGCCGCAGGCGCCCCCCGACCCAGCCCCCGACCGATCAGCCGGCCGAGCTCCCGAGCGGATTCCGTTGGAGGAGGTCTATATGCGCATGGCCGAGGAGCTGGCCAAGCGCTCCACCTGCGCCCGCAACCAGGTGGGATCGGTGATCGCCACATCGGATCTGACCCAGGTCTTGGGCATCGGCTACAACGGCAACGCGCGTGGCCTCCCGAACGCGTGCGACGGCACCGAGCCGGGGCGCTGCGGCTGCCTCCACTCGGAGGCCAACGCGCTCATCAAGGCGGGCGCCCAGACCGAGGGCAAGGTCATGTTCGTCACCGTGTCGCCCTGCGTCATGTGCGCCAAGATGATCATCAACTCCAACGTGCGGCGCGTGTACTACCGCACGGCCTACCGCGATCCGGCCGGCGTGGAGACGCTGCGACTGGCCGGCGTCGAGGCCATGCCGTACAACCTCTGGCGCGAGCTCTGGCGCTGAACGGTCGACGCTCATCAGAACGTCGATCTACCGAGCGGCGAGAGCACGTCAAACGTCGCCGAGCAGGTCGATCCGCCAGCGTGTGCACCTTGAGGCAGGCCTGACTCGAGGCCGGATCGCTCCGGACCTACAGCGGCATCGACTCGTCGCTGACGCTGAAGCCTGGCCCATCCGCCAGCGGCGCCACCACCGGGATCACGGGCGGCCTTTCCCGGCGGCGGCGGGCGCGGGCGATAAGCCGGGCGGGTTCGGGCTCGGCGACGATGGCTTCGAGGATGCGGCGAGTGGCATGGACCAGCGTCGGCCCGCCCGCTGCCAGGGCCTCACCGGGGCTGATCCAGAGCCAGTCGTCGACCTCGTCGGCCTGCGCCCTCACCGTCTGGCCGGACGGACGCCGGGCGACGAAGAAGCGGGTGTCGAAGCGGCGCCGGATCGCCTCCGGCGTGATCCAGCGTGTGAGCGGCGCCAGGCGATCGAGTGCCGGCGTCAGCCCGCTCGCCCGGAGGCCGGCCGCAAAGCCGCCCGCAACCTGAATCGCCTCGCCGAGGACACGCGCGTCGCGATCGGTGGCGAATCGGCCGTCCGCTCGCCGCGCCAGCAACATGCCCATCTCTTCGAACAGCTCGCGAACGGCCGCGACCCGGGCGCCGTCACCCAGCGCGCCGTCCCCGGGCTGCTCGGCGCCGCCGGGAAAGACGTAGGCGCTCGGCGCGAAGTCGGCACCTCCCGGCCGGCGCATCATCAGGAGCGTCCACGGCTGCGAGCGGTGATCGATCAGCAGCACCGAGGACGCCCTTCGCGCCTCGACCGGCGGCCCGTGCTGCAGCATGCCCGCGAGCCCGGGAGGGATGCCCACCGCGCGAGTCTAGTGTTGGCAGTGGGCCGGCTCGGGGCCCGCTGCGCCTAGCATGTCGGGTCGTGGACCTCGGCCTGGGCGGTCGCACCGCGCTTGTCACCGGCGCCACCCGCGGTATCGGCCTGGCTATCGCCCGACTCCTTGCGGCCGAGGGCTGTCGCGTGGCGGTGAGCGCCCGCACGGCAGCAGACGTGGAGACCGTGGCGGCGGACCTGGGCGGAATCGCCGCGCCCGGCGATCTGACCACCCCTGACGGCTGCGAGTCGGTGTGGGTGGCGGCGGGCGAGCCATCCGTGCTCGTCAACAACCTCGGGTTGCGGGCCGGCAGCTCGTGGGCCGACACCGACGTGGCGGAGATGGCGGCGGCCATGGCCGGCAACCTCTATCCCGCCGTCCGCCTCAGCCGTCTGGCGCTGCCCGCGATGCGGAGGGCCGGCTGGGGTCGGATCGTCGTCATCTCCTCCCTGTTCGGCCGCGAGGCCGGCGGCGCGCCGGCGTACAACGCCGCCAAAGCCGCGGAGAACAGCTTCGTCACCTCACTGGCCCGTGACACGGCCGCCTCGGGGATCACGGTCAACGCCGTCGCCCCGGGCTCGATCCTGTTCGATGGGGGCTCATGGTGGCGGCGGCGCGAGGCCGATCCGGAGGGGATCGCCGCATTCGTGGCCCGGGAGCTGCCGCTCGGCCGCTTCGGGACGCCCGAGGAGGTGGCGTCGGCGGTGGCGTTCATCTGCTCAGACAGGGCTGCCCTGGTCACCGGTGTCTGCTTGGCGGTGGACGGCGGCCAGTCCCGCAGCAATATCTGACCGACCCGGGGGCGACGTTTCGGCGGTGCCCCCCATGAAGGCCTCGATGTGCGCACGCGAGAACACCTCCCGGCTGGGCACGACTCCTCCCAGCACGCCCAGGATCCGCGTGACCTCGGCGGAGCTCTGGCTCGCAGCCTCGAAATACCGTTCCAGTGGTGGTGACAGCGGCGCCAGCGACGCTGAAGCCAGCGTGAGCTGAAAGGAGCTCGCCGTCGACTCGTCGCGCCGCCTCTGGTACCGGGCCAGCGCCTCGGGCCAGGAACGGGCGCCCCCGAGTGCTTCGTCAACCGCCTCGGCCAGCAAGTCGGCGCCGACGAACGCGTCGGACATGCCGAATCCGGTCGCGGGGTCCTTGTGCTGGCCGGCGTCACCGGCCAGCGCCCAACCGTCTCCGAAGGACGCCCGGTAGTAGTTCGGAAGGTCCGCGGCACCCCGGAACCGCTCTTCCCGCCGCCCGGCCGCGACCTCCTCGCGAAGCCTCGGGACGAGCTCGAGGGAACGCTCGAAATTGCCTTCGATGTCCTGGCGAAACTCGAGGAACTCAGACCGTGGGCAACCGACGTAGAGGCAGGTCAGACCGTCGTTGGTCGGCCAGCGCAGGATCAGGCGGCCGCGCCGCATGTAGTAGGCTGGCGCCCGAAGCTCCAAGCCGCTCCAGTAGGAGTAGTACACACAGGTGAGGGGCGGCGACCAGCTGAACGCCTCGGCGCCCACCGCCTCCGCCACCATCGACTTCCGGCCGTCGGCGCCGACCACCAGGCGGGCGCCGAGGTGGGAAACCTTGAGCTCAACTCCCGCCACGCGGCCGTCGGACCACCGGAGTGACCGCACCGGTGTGCCCTCCAGTACTTCCGCTCCGGCCTCGGCCGCCGCGTCCACGAGGAGCTTGTCGAGGACGGTCCGGCGCGGGCAGAACAAGTCTTGGTGACGACGAAGACGGCCAGGGGGTTCGAGACCCGGCAGGGCATCCTGGCCGTGGCGGCCAGCATCGCCAGCGTGGAAGGCCTGAGCGGCCTGACCCTGGGCAGGCTCGCGACCAAGCTCTCCATGAGCAAGAGCGGTCTCTTCGCTCACTTCGGCTCCAAGGAAGAGCTGCAGCTGGCCACGATCGAACATGCGCGGCGTATGTACGTCGAGCAGGTGATCTTGCCCGGCCTCGACCACTCGCGTGGGATCCCGAGACTGTACGGTCTGTGCGACGAGTACGTCGCCCTCATGGAGCGCGCGGTGTTTCCCGGTGGCTGCTTCTTCGCCGCCGCCATGGCGGACTTCGACGATCGCCCGGGCCCGGTTCGCGACCGCATCGCTGAGGCGCAGCGCCAGTGGCTCGACGTGCTGGAGCAGACGGCCCGGGAGGCGATCGAGACTGGTGAACTGCAGGCCCGGACCGATCCCGCCCAGCTCGGCTTCGAGCTCGAGGCCGCCATGCTCTCCTCTAACTGGTACTACCACCTCTACGGTAACCCGGAGTTCTTCCGGCGGGCGCGGCTGGCGGTCCAGGCCACGCTCGAAGCGGCGGCGACCGCGAAGGGACGTCGGGCTCTGGAGGCACGGCTGGACCCAGCCTCTCGAGGCGGCTGACGGAGCGTGCCTAGTGCAGCACGGCGCCGGCGGTGATGCCGGCGCCGATGACGACGAATGATCCCAGGCTCATGGCCACCGCTGCGATCCCAGTCACAGTGACGGCCGCCAGCGAGGCCTGGGATCGTATCTCCGGCCGCGGCTCCGCCACCGGCGACCAGACGTGGAAAACGACTCGCAGGTAATACGCCACCGACACCACTGAAGTCAGCACCGCGATCACGACCAGCCAGGTCCAACCGGTCGCCACGCCCGGGCTGAACAGGTAGAGCTTGCCGAAAAAGCCGAGCGTGGGCGGGAACCCGGCCAAGGACAGCATGAAAAACGTCATCAGGACTCCAAGCAGGGGGTTGCGCTGGCCGAGTCCGTCCAGATCCCCCAGCCGTTCGTGCTCGCGATCGGCAGTGGTCAGCGTGGAGAGGACGGCGAAGGCCCCGAAGTTCATGAACAGGTAGGCGAAGAGATAGAACATGGCCCCCCCGTAACCCGCGCTGCCGCCAGCGACGACGCCGACCAGGATGTAGCCGGCCTGGGCCACGCCGGAATAAGCCAGCAGCCGCTTGACGCTGGTCTGGGCGATGGCGGCGAAGTTGCCGACGATCATGCTGCAGGCGGCGACGAAGGCCAGCACCAGCGCCCACTCGCCATGCAGCGAATGGAGGCCCGTGCCGAAGACACGCATGATCATGGCGAAGGCGGCGGCCTTGGTGCCGACCGACATGAACGCCGTCACCGGCATCGGCGCGCCCTGGTAGACGTCGGGCGTCCACTGGTGGAAGGGGGCGCCGGAGACCTTGAACGCGAATCCCACCGCGAGGAGGAGGATCCCGGCCACGAGCAGCGGGTTGGTGGCGTCCGACGCGGTGAGGGTCTGGCCGATGACCGTCAGCACGGTCGAGCCCGAGGCGCCGTACACGAGCGCCATGCCGTAGAGGACGAACGCGCTGGCGAACCCACCGATCAGCAGGTACTTGGCCGCGGCCTCCTGGGAAGTGGTCTCGCCGCGAGCGTAGCCGCAGGCCACGTAGAGCGCCAGCGACAGCGTCTCCAGGCCGATGAAGACGGTCACCAGCGAGGTCGCGGCCGACAGCGCCATCATGCCCGCGGTTGCCGCCAGCACCAGCACGTGCAGCTCCGACCCCGCGTACCCCCGACGTCGCAGGTGGACCTCCGATATGACCACGGTGAGAATCCCGAGGATGCCCAGCAAGAGCTGGAAGAAGAGGGCGAAGCGGTCGCCGCTGGCGTAGCCGTAGAAGGCGGGGTCGCCCCCGCCCTGCGCCCATCTGACGCTGGCCAGGACCACCGAGACGGCCAGCCCGAGTCCGGCGATCCCGGCGATCAGAGGCACGCCGGGCGGCGGCCGAAACGCCATGTCGACGATCATCGCCACGAGAAGGGTGACCACGACGGCCACGATGGGCAGGATCTGCGCTAGATCGTGGCTGGCTTGGGCCCAGCCGTATTGGACTGCCGGGGCCGCGGCCAGGATTGGTGTCAGGATCACCGCCACGGCACCGGCATCTGGTAGGCGAGCGCCGTCATCAGCTGGGTCACCAGGAACGGGTAGAGGCCGAGGACGAACATCAGCAGGACGAGGGGCAGGAGCACCAACGCCTCGCCGCGCGCGATGTCGATGCGGGCGACCGCCATCGCCTTAGGCCTGCCGCCCCCGTGCGTCCCGTGGGCCGCGCCGCGTGCCGGCCCCTGCTCGCCCCGACCGGCGTACATCGGCCCCTGGAAGAAGCGGAGCATGTAGATGGGGGAGAGGATGAGGCCGATACAGGCCGCCACGGCCAGCCAGGGCTGCAGCTGCCAGGCCCCGAGCATGGTCATGAATTCACCCACGAAGCTGTTGAGGCCGGGCAGGCCCAGCGAGGCCATGGTCACGATCAGGAGGACGCCGGCCAGCACCGGCATGCGGGGGGCCAGGTTCTTGAGCACTGTGCGGTCGCGGGTGCCGGTCCGGGCCTCGATATGCGCGACGAGCAGGAACAGCGCGGGGACGATCACGCCGTGGTTGAGCATCTGCAGCAGCGCGCCTTCCTGGCCCTGCTGGTTGAGGGCGAATATGCCGAGCACGATGAAGCCCATGTGGCTGACGCTGGAGTAGGCCACCACCATCTTCAGGTCGCGTTGGTTGAGCGCCATCAGCGCCCCCCAGGCGATGGCGATCACGGCCAGCACCGGCATCACCGCGTTCCAGTCCCACCAGAGGACCGGATGTGGCAGCAGCGGGATGAGGATCCGGAGCATGGCGTAGGTGCCCGTCTTGCCCATGACCCCGGCGAATGTGACCAGGAACGCCGTCGGCGCGGCCCGGTACGCGTCCGGCAGCCAGCCGTGGAAGGGGAAGAGCGGGACCTTGATGGCGAACGCCAGCCCGAAGAGGAGGAAGAGGCCGAACTGGATGTTCTCGCTCGGCCGGTGGGCGGCCAGCGTCGCCAGGTCGAAGGTGTTGCCTGAGTACACGTACTCGCCGATGACTGCGACCAGCGCCAGGAGTGAACCGACCAGCGTGTAGAGGATGAATTTGAGCGCCGGTCGGTTGGCATCCCGGCCTTCGCCCCATTGCCAGAGGAGGATGTACGCCGGGATCAGCTGCGCCTCCCAGAAGATGTAGAAGAGGAGCAGGTCGGCGGCCAAGAACACGCCGGCCATCGTGGCCTCGAGGAGCAGGATCATGGCCAGGAACACGTTCAGGCGGCGCAGCTTGTCGCCAGTCGCGAGCACGGCGATGACAGTCAGCAGCGCGTTCAGGACCACCAGCCAGAGGCTGATGCCGTCGACGCCCAGGTGGTAGTAGATGTGGTAGCTGGGCACCCAGGCGAATCGCTCATCGAATTGGTAGCCGGCGTGGCCGCCCTGGAACTGGACGGCGATGGCCAGCGCCACGGCCAGGGCGACGCCGGCAAAGACCAGCGCCACTGGCCGGGCCAGGCGCCGCGGGACCAGCGCCACCACCAGGGCGCCCACGGCCGGCAGCAGCCAGATCGCGGTCAGCATTAGCCGTACACCCAGAGCAGGAGGATCGCGCCGGCTATGACCGCGCCGCCCAAGAAGACCAGGGCATAGGTGCGGAAGAAGCCGCTCTGGACGAGCGAGAGGCCGCCGGCGGTGACCTGGGCGGCGGAGCCCAGGTCTGCCGGCAGACCGTCCAGGATCGGTTCCTCGACGAAACGCTCGGAGCCGGCGGCCAGCCCGTCGAGGCCGCGCACGAAAACCGCGTCGTAGAGGTCGTCGAAGTAATACTTGTGCTCCAGGAGGCGCTGCACGCCCGGCAGGCGCGCCGACCAGACAGGCCAGAGGCGCCGGCCATAGACCATGAACGCCGCGTAGATCGCCGCCCCGCTCAGCGCCAGCACGACCAGCGTCGCGACCAGCTCCAGGCCGGCGCCCTCCCAGCCCAGCCGGCCGACGACAGGCTCGAGGAAGGACTCGATGCCGGCAACCGGGATGTGGAGCGCGGTCAACTGCACGAAGCCGCCGATGACGGTCAGGACGCCCAGGGCGAGGACGGGCCAGAGCATCACCGGCGACGCTTCCTGGGGATGCTCGACGGGCCGGTCCGCCGCGGGCGAACCCCAGAAGGCGACGTACCACATGCGGAACGTGTAGAAGGCGGTCAGCACCGCCGTGGCCGCCCCGACCACCCACATGATCTGCGGAAAACTGCCGGAGCCAGGCTTGCTGAACGCGTCACCCAGGACCAGCTCCTTGGAGAAGAAGCCGACTAGCGGAAAGATTCCGGCCAGGGCCAGGGAGCCAACCAGGAACGCGATCGACGTCAGCCGCATCTGGCCCCAGAGGCCACCGAATCGGCGCATGTCCTGCTCGTCATCCATCCGGTGGATGACGTTGCCCGCGCCCATGAAGAGCAGCGCCTTGAAGAAGGCGTGGGCCAGCAGATGGAACATGCCCGCCGCGTAGGCGCCGACCCCGACGCCCAAGAACATGTAGCCGATCTGGCTCATGGTCGAGTAGGCCAGCACGCGCTTGATGTCCGTCTGAACCAGAGCGATCGTCGCTGCGAAGAGCGCGCTGAGCGTGCCGATCAGGGCCACGGTGCCGTGGGCCCAGATGGCGAGGTCGTAGATCGGGTGCATGCGCGTCACGAGGTACACGCCGGCGGTGACCATGGTGGCGGCGTGTATCAAGGCCGACACCGGCGTCGGGCCCTCCATGGCATCAGGCAGCCAGGTGTGCAGCGGCAGCTGGGCAGACTTGGCGATGGCGCCCACTAGAAACAGATAGGCCGCCAACTCCACGACCGGGCCGTCGCCGGACGGCAGGTGCGCGAAAACCTGGCTGAAGGTGGTGCCGTGGAAGGCGACGAAGACCACGAACGCGGCCAGGATCATGCCTATGTCCCCGATGACGTTCATGACGAACGCCTTGCGAGCGGCGACCACCGCGGTGTGCCGCCAGTAGTAGAAGCCGATCAGGAGATAAGAGCTGAGCCCCACGCCGGCCCAGCCGACGATCAGGAAGATGAAGTTGCCGGCCAGGACCAGGATGAGCATCGACAGCACGAACAGGTCCATGAAGCAGAAGAAGCGGGCGTAGCTGACGTCGTCCTCGTGCTCCATGTAGCCGACCGCATAGGTGACGATCAACCCGCCGACGCCGGTGATGACGAGCCCCATATAGATGGACAGGCGGTCGACGAGCAGGTCGAACGGGACCGAGAAGGAGCCCATCCGAATCCAGGTCCAATAGGTGAAGTCGTGCGCCTGGTTGTGGGCCAGCGAGTCGATGAGCAGGACCACCACGCAGACGAAGGCCAGCCAAACGACGCCGGGCCCGACCGCCCAGACCACCCACCGAGGCACCCGCAGCGCGGCCAACCCCAAAAAAAGAGCCCCGACCGCGGGCAAAACCAAAATAGCCAGCGCCACCCACCCGAGCGCCCCCATCAATCTCTCTCAGACAAATTGAAAACGTCCCTTGGGAGGCCCGGCTTTGCCGGGTCGTCTGAGTCTCTATCCCGACGCAACACGTGACTCCCGCGGGAGGGGGTCGGTGGGGGAACCTTGGTTCCCCTGCCAAGCGAGGCGTAGCCG
>JALYZG010000306.1 GCA_030948965.1 Candidatus Dormiibacterota bacterium
CTGCTCCGCCGCTGCCGCCTCCGCCGCCGGGGGCGGGGAGCCCTCAGCCCCAGCGATCGGCGTCTCCGGCGTGACCTCGGACGGCGGGCCGGCGCCGCGCGCCCGCGGCTGCAGCGAGCGCGCCCGAATGTGCTCGATCCGCGAGCGTAGGCGCGCCAGCTCCGACGGCGCCGCCACTTCGAGGTCGGCCATGCGCCGCTCTCGCGCGTACAGAGCGAAGTTCGCCAGCAAGCGACGAGGGCTGATCGGGATGCGGCGCGCGGCCACGTCCACAGGCCAGAGCACAGCCGCCGCCAGCAGCAGCAGCCAAAAGACCGCTGAGCTCACCGGCACCGGTGGCAGCGGCAGGCGCCAGGCCGTGCCCACGGCGCTCAGCACGCCACCGCCGCCAGCCTTGGCGACCGCGCGCAGGAGCGCCGGGTCCCGGCCCAGCTCCAGGTACTCGGGCGAGTAGGGCACCGCCACCGCGGTATCGGCCTGGCCCGCGGCGCGGCCGCCCGCCTGCAGCGAGGCGTGCAGCAGGTAGAGGCCGACCGGAGTGTTGGGGATGCGCCCCTGCCACTGGCCGGGTGCGGTCGCCACGAGGGCCTCGCTGCCGCTCGACAGGTCGGGCCGGACGATGCCCAGGCCCACGTTGCCGCCCGTGATCGGACCTGTGACGCTGACCTGGAGCCCATCGCCACTGGGCTGGGCGTCGATGCTCAGCGCGCCGCCCTCACCGGGTAGGGTCCAAGCCACCGCCCGAGCGAAGAGCTGCGCCGCCAGCGGCAAACGCAGGAGGCCTCCGGTCCAGATGCCCGTGGAGTCGCTGGTCCAGGCCGCCGAGCGGCCCAGGCCGTAGCTCCACGCCGCCAGGACCGGGTCTTGCTTGGGGCTGATCAGGTACTGCTCGGCCGCCGGCTTGGCAGTCGTCACGACGTACCCGCCGAGCTGGGGGAAGGCGCCGGTGTCGAGCCCATCGAGGAGCCCGCCGACCGCCCCGATGCGCGGAAAGAACGGGGTCTGCTCGAACCATGGGCGGAGCGCCGTCACGCTTTCCTTCAAGAAGAGCTGCGGCACCTGGGAGGGGTCGTTGGAAAGGTAGAACCGACCTCCTCCCCACCGGGCCATGTCCTGCATATAGGCCATGTACTGCGGCTGTCCGTGCACGTCCACGGCCACGGCCGAGGTCGTGATTCCCTGGCCGACGGTCTGCTGCAGCAGGGTCTGCACCGGCGCCTGCTGGCCCGAACCGGAGTCGGCATCCCCGTCGCCCAGGAGGACCATGTGCTTGAGCGGCGCGTCGGTCTTGAGCAGCGCCGCCGAGGCCTGCTGCAGGAACGGCTGGTAGCTCGGCGGGTCGCCGAGGCTGGCGCCCTCGAGCTTGGCGAAGATGGCCTTCTTGTCGCTGACCGGCGTCATCGGCACCAGGAACCCATTCTGGCCGTCGGTCACGGCCACCTGGTCGGCCGGATCGAGCTGGTCGATCACGGCCTCGGCCGCGCCCAGCACGACCTGGTCGGCGCGCGGGTCCTCCATCGACTCCATGACGAGGACGACGGCCACGCGGGGCTTGTCCTTGCGCTTGGGGATGTCCATCTGCACGGGCGAGGCCGCCTCCAGTGGCGTCCCCTGCCAGCCCCCCGGACCGTACGCCTCGGGCCCGCCCACCGTGAAGAGGCCGCGCCCCAGGTCGTGCACCGATGCGGCCAGGGCGGTGAGGGCGGCGGGGGCGAATCGGTCGGCGGCGGCGTCCACGATCACCGTCCCGTCGTAGCGCCCGAGCTCGGCCGTATCGGTGGGGGCCGCGGCGGCGAGCCGGCGATCCACCGTCATGCCCTCGGCCTCCAGGGCCCGCGCCACGTTCACGCCCTCGCCCACCTTGCCCTCCAGCACCAGCACCAGCGGCCGGCCCAGCACCCGGACCGCGGCCTGGCCTTCGTTGTTCTCCGGATACGTGTCCGGCGTCACCGTGAGCTCGGCCCGGAGCACGTGAAGGCCCTGGGCCAGGTCGGGCACCGAGAAGGTCTGGGCGGACGCGCCGGCGGGCAGGGTTACGTCCACGTTCGCGACCTCGTGCTGGTCGGCGATCAGGGTCAGCTTGCCCTGGGCGTGTCCAGTGGATTGAAGGTGGACGGTGACGACCGCCGTCTGCCCGGCCCTGATCTCGTTGGCCACCTGGACGGAGGCCACCAGGGCCTCGGCGGCTGGCGGCCCGCCCACGCCCACGGCATCAACTCGAACGCCCTCGGCGCGCAGGGCCGCCACGCTGGAGGCGGCGTCGTCGAGGTTCTCGCGCCCGTCGGAGATCAGCACCAGCTGGCGCGCGTAGCCGTCGGGGATGAGGCCGGCGGCCAGGCGCAGGCCGGCGGCAAGGTTGCTGTAAGAGGGATCTGGCTGGGTCTGAAAGCCCTGGAAGTCGGGGCTGCGAGTGAGGGGCATCTCCACCGCCGCGTCGTGACCGAAGGTGACCACGCCGAAGAGGTCGTCCGGGCCGCGCCCGGCCTCCAACCGCCGCACTGCCAGGTCTTCGGCCGCCAGGCCGCCGCCCGCCTTGACGCTGGCCGACAGGTCCACGACCGCGACCAGCGCGCGCTGCGTCGGTTGCGTCGTAAGGTGCACGCCGGCGAGGGCTAGGACCAGGAGCAGGACGAGCAGCGCCCGAAAAACCAGGGCGAAGCGGCTGCGCCCGCGGCCCAGCGGCGGCGGCCACCGTCGCCAGGCCAGGAAGCCGGCCGGCAGGAGCAACAGCAGGAGCAGGAACAGGGGCCGCTCGGCCAAGGCTCCGATCACGCCCAACGCCTCCGCCGCAGCCGGTCGAAGGCGCCCAGGTAGACGAGCCACTCCAGCGCCAGCAGGGCCAGGGCGGCGGCCGCCAGCCAGGGCCAGACCTCCAGCGTCCCGCGCGGCAACGGGCCGCCCGGCGCGGGCTGCTCCTGCACCAGCGGCGCCGCGCCGGGAGCGATGCGAGACACCGCCGGGTCTTGGAGCTGGACCACGAAGAAGCTCTGCCGGGCGCCCGAGGCAAGGCGCTGATCGACGGTGTAGACGCCCTGCTGGGCCGTGTCGGTGAAGGGTGCGAAAGGCGGCCCGAACGTCGACCCGCGCCCGTCGGGCGCGGTGACCGTCACCGACCTGGCGCCGGGCTCGGGCTGCAGGTTGACGGCGGTCGAGGGCTGGAAGCTCTGGTTCTCGAAGGAGCTGGGGAGGACGAAACCGAGCAGGTTGAGGGTCAGGATCGGGAAGGCGGCCCGCAGGGGCAGGTCCGAGTGGTGAAGGTCGAAGGTGAAGACGACGCTCCGCGGCTCCGAGTCGTGGACGAGGACCAGGGGCCCCGCCGCCGCGCTCAGCAGGGGCCGCCAATCGCCCAGCGCAGGCACCCGTGACGCGCTGAGAACGTGGACGTCGCTCACCGACACGTCCCGCAGGAGCGGGTCGCGGGGGTTGCCGGGCTGGACCGCGCCCGGGTCGACCGGCGCCCCCAGCGGCAGTGGACCCTTCCCTGCCGGGGGGTTGACCAGGATCGACGGCTGGGGCAGCGGCCCGGCCGGGACGAAGCCGTCGAATATCGTCAGATCGTGGTTGCCCGGCCGGTACCGATCCGGGCTGACGACGGTCACGTCGAGGCCGGGACGGAGCTTCAGCGCCTGCGCCAAGAACGTGTTGCCGGCGGTCACGAGCAGCACCGGGTGCCGGGGCGGCGCGGCCGTCACGAGCCAGGCCCGGTCGTCGAGCGGGAACGCGTCGTCCGGGCTCAGCGCCGCTTCCAGGCGCTGGGTGCCGGCCGGCAGGCGGTTCCACGTCAGGTCGGTGGTGGAGTTGCCGTCGAGGTGGGCCGGGAGCACGTCGACCAGCCTGCCGTCGGCCCGCATCTCGATCCGCACCGATCTAGCCACGCGCCCGAAGTTGGCGAGGCGCACGAAGACGGAGCCTCCCGGGGAACGGCTCAGGGACTGAACCGCGACGTTCTCGCCCGTCTCACCGACCGACTCATAGAGCAGCGGAGCCACGGTCCGGGGCGGGCTGGCCGGAGGCACGAGGTGGCCGTCGCTGAGGAGGACTATCGAGCCGCCGGGCCGGCCCTCGAGCAGCGAGTCAGCCAGCGAGAGGGCCTCGCCGAAGTCGCCCGCGGTGCCGGCCGTGCGGGCCTGCGCCAGGGCGCTGCGAACGACTGCGGCGTCGCTTGTGGGCGCCACGAGGAGGCGGGCGTGGGGAGCGGCCAGGACCACCGCCATCTGCTGCCCCGGGCCGAGCTGGCCCGCCAGGTCGGCCGTGCGCCGCAGCGCCACCTGGAAACGGCTGGGGCTGACGTCCTGGGCCGCCATGCTCGGCGAAGCGTCGAGCATCACCACGGTCGTCTTCGCGACACCCGCCTGCCCGAGGAGGCCCGGCCGCATGAGGCCGATCGCGAGCAAACCCGCGATGAGCAGCTGGAGGAGCAGCAGGAGGCTGGTGCGGAGGCGCTGCCAGGGGGCGTTGGCCTGGCGGTCGGCCAGGAAGGGGCGCCAGAGCAGAAGCGTGGCCACCCGGACCTCGGGCCGGCGCACCTTCAGGAAGTACAGGAAGACGATCGCCGGTAGGGCCAGGAGCGCAACCGCAGCCGCCGGGACTAGAAGAGACATCAGCCCCGGCGCAGGACGCCGGCTCTGAGCCCGCTCGCCATCGCGGTGTCAAGATCGTCGCCGCTGGTCGTGTGCAGGAAGCGGCCGCCGGCGGCGCGGCCGGCCCGAGTCAGCGCCTCCCGGTGGCGATCCAGCGCCCGGCCGTAGTCGTCCAGCAGGGCTTGCGTCACGGTCAGCTCGCGGCCCCGATCGGACTCGACGTCCACCAATTTCACGTCGCCCAGCAGAGCCGGGGTCTCCTCCTCCGCGGCCAGGACTTGCCACAGCACCGGCTCTTGGCGGCGAGCCCGAAGCCCGGCCAGCGGAGCGGCCCAGTCTCCACCTTCGTGCAGACAGTCGGAGATCACGACTGTCAGGCCCGGCCGCAGCCAGCCGAGGCGGGTGATTTCCGCTGGCCCCGAAGCAGCGGTCGCCTCCAGGCTGAGGAGGAACGACCAGGTGCGGGGCACAGCCTCTCGCCCCCGGCAGGGGGCTTGGCGGCGGCCCCCGAGAGTGCCGACCAGGACCCTGTCCATGGCTCGCAGGCCGATGAAGGCCAGCGCCGCCGCCACGCGGCGCGCCGCCGTCCACTTGTCGGGCTGGCCCAGCGTCATCGAGCGGCTGTCGTCGAGCACGAGGTTGAGGCAGGCCTCCTCCTCGGCCACGTACTGGCGCAGCGTGAGCTTCTCCAGCCGGGCGTACGCCTTCCAATCGATCTGCCGGTAGTCGTCGCCCGGGACGTAGGCGCGAAAATCCGCGAACTCAGGCGAACGGGCGGAATGGGGCGAGCGCCGCTCGCCCGCGTAGAGGCCGTGCTGGGGGCGGCGGTAGGCGAGGTCGAGGCGACCCAGGAGCCGGAGCTCAGCCGGCGCGAGCATCGGGGCCCAGGGCCGCTCGCAGCGCGGCCGCCACCACTTGGTCGGTGTCCACGCCGGCGGCGTCGGCCTCGAAGTTGAGGAACAGGCGGTGGCGAAGCGTCGACGCCGCCACCTGCTGCAGGTCCTGCAGGGCCACGTTGTAGCGCCCGGCCAGCAGGGCCAGGATGCGGCCGCCCAGGACCAGGGTCTGCAGCGCCCGCGGGCTGGCCCCCCAACGGACGTAGCGACGGACGTCCTCGGGCGCCTCCGCGCGCTCCGGGTGCGTGGCCATGACGATCGCCACCGCGCGGTCCATGACCGGCTCCGCCAACGGCACCTCGCGCGCCAGCCGGGCCATCGCCTCCAGGTCTTCGCCGTCCGCCACCGCCTCCAGCCGAGGCTGGACGGCGCCGGTCGTGCGGCGCGCGATCTCGGCCAGGTCCTCCGGCTCCGGGAACGGGACCAGCAGCTTGAAGAAGAAACGGTCGAGCTGCGCCTCGGGCAGCGGGTAGGTGCCCTCCAGTTCGATCGGGTTCTGGGTCGCCAGCACGAAGAAAGGCGAAGGCAGCGCCCGGGTCCGGTCCCCGACGGTGACCTGCCGCTCCTGCATGGCCTCGAGCAGGGCGCTCTGCGTCTTGGGCGTGGCCCGGTTGATCTCGTCCGCCAGGAGCAGGTTGGTGAACAGCGGTCCCGGCTGGAACTCGAAGCGTCGCCGGCCCGCGTCGTCCTCGGTGACGATGTGGGTGCCGGTGACGTCGGCCGGCATCAGGTCGGGCGTGAACTGGACGCGGCTGAACTGCAGGTCGAGGGTGTCGGCCAGCGAGCGCACGAGCACGGTCTTGCCCAGCCCGGGCTGGCCCTCGAGGAGGACGTGGCCGCCGGCGATCAGGGCCACCAGCGTCGAGCGGACCAGGTCCTTCTGGCCCACGATCAGCTTGGCCAGCTCGTTCTCGATCGCCGCCGCGACCTCCTGGAAGCGCTCCGGGTCCATCTCCGGCCGGTCGAGGGCCGCCTTCACTGCCTGCCGACTACCCTGCCAGCAGGGTGACGAGGAGGGGCGGCGAGTCATTCGGTGCATAGGTCGGCCAGATCCAACGCGGCGCCGAGCACCGCAG
>JALYZG010000323.1 GCA_030948965.1 Candidatus Dormiibacterota bacterium
GCGCCAGGCGCTGGTGGTAAAGGGCGATCTCGGGCACGTTCATCGGGGCCAGACGGACTCTACTTGACCCGGTCCCGGCCGTGGCGGCTGGGCGGCCGGAGCCGCCTGAGACAGCCGCTAATCGATCACGACCAGGACCTGGCCCTCCTTCACCACCTCCTGCTCTTTGACCAGGATCGAGCGCACGGTGCCCGCGACCGGGGCCAGGACCGGGATCTCCATCTTCATGGACTCCAGGATCAGGAGCACGTCGTCCTCGGCCACGGCCTGACCGGCCGCCGCCTCCACCTTCCACACGTTGCCGACCAGCTCTGCCTTGACCTCGGTCATCCGTCCCTCCGCTCAAATTCGAATCCAACGCCGGGTCCGCCAGCAACAATCGAACATGGCAGCGAAAGCCCGTGCGGTCCGCAGCCGCAACCTCACCAGGCGCACACCCACAACACGCACGATGCATTGAGTAAGCTCGGCTCCGCCATTCTGAGGCAGTCCCGAGCCGCAGACGCTGACAGGGTTGCCCTCGTCACCGGGGCCAACCACGGCATCGGCGCGGCCACCGCCCGCGCTCTCGCCTCGCAAGGGGTCGATGTCGTCCTGACTTACCTGAGATTGGTCGCGGCAGCCGATCCGGGCACGCCGGACGACTACAGGCGCAACCGGGCCGCCGGCGCCGAAGCCATCGCCGAAGGCATCCGGGCCGAGGGCGGCCACGCCGCAGCCGTCGAGGCCGACCTGGCCGATCCGGTCAGCGTGCCGCTTCTATTCGAGGCTGCCGAGCACGCCTTCGGCCCGGTCAACATCCTCATCAACAACGCCAGCGGATGGCTGGCCGACACCTTCAAGCCAACCGCGATCGACCGGCTCGGGCGACGCCTCCAATCCGTCTCGGCCGCCACGATCGACAGCCAGTTCGCCGTCGATGCCCGCGCCCCCGCCCTGCTCATCGCCGAGTTCGGCCGCCGCCACGTCGCCCGCGGTGCATCCTGGGGCAGGATCGTCAGCCTCACGTCGGGTGGCCCCCTCGGCTTTCCCGAGGAAGTCTCCTACGGCGCCGCCAAGGCCGCCCTCGAGAACTACACCATGTCCGCCGCCTTCGAGCTCGCGGACCATGGGATCACGGCCAACGTGGTCTATCCGCCGGTCACCGACACCGGCTGGGTCACCGAGTCAGTCCGGGAGGCGGTGAGGGCCAGCACGGAACTGCTGCGCATCGCCCGACCTGACGACGTCGCCGAGGTGATCGCCTTCCTCGCCACCGATCAGGCCCGGCTGATCACCGGAAATGTCCTCCACCTGCGCTAGACCTATCGCATCCGGCGGGGACAAGCGATGGGGATGGGATGCCCGTCGCCCTGGTCTCGTCGCGCCTATACGGGCATGTTGCCGTGCTTGCGCCAGGGCCTTTCGACGCGTTTGTCGGCCGCCTGCCGCAACGCAGCCGCGATGACGCCGCGCGTGTCGGCCGGATCGATGATGTCGTCGATCATGGCCCAGCCCGCGGCGATGTAGGGGCTGATGGTGGCGCGCACCTGGTCCAGGAGGGCGCGGCGGGTCGCCTCCGGGTCCTCGGCGGCCTCCAATCGCCGGGCATGGAGGATGTTGACGGCGCCCTCCGGCCCCATGACCGAAATCTCGGCGGTGGGCCAGGCCACCAAAGAATCCGGACCGTAACCGCGACCGCACATCACGAAGTAGCCCGCGCCGTAAGCCTTCCGCATCACCACCGTGATCTTGGCCACCGTCGCCTCCGAGGTGGCGTAGAGCATCTTCGCGCCGTGGCGGATGATGCCCTGCCGCTCCACCTGCGACCCGACCAGGAATCCGGGCACGTCGACCAGGTACACGAGGGGAACGTTGAACGCGTCGCAGAGGCGGATGAATCGAGCCGCCTTGTCGGCCGCGTCCACGTCCAGGATCCCGCCCTTGTGCAGAGGCTGGTTGGCCACCACGCCGATCGAGCCGCCGCCAATGCGGGCGAGTCCGACGACGATGTTCTTCGCCCACGTGGGCTTGATCTCGAACCATGAGTCCCGGTCGACGATCGAGACGATGACCTTGCGCACGTCGTATGCGGCGCGGGGACTGACCGGGACCAGCCGTCCCAGCTCGGGCGCGCGGCGCTCCACCGGGTCGTCGCAGGCCGCTCTCGGCGGCTTCTCCTGGTTATGGGCCGGCAAGTACGAGAGGAAGCGGCGGACGGCGACGATGCAGTCGGCGTCGCTCTGGACCTCGTTGTCCCCGACCCCCGACACGTGGCAGTGGACCTGGGAGCCGCCCATGTCGTGGTCGGTCACGTCCTCGCCGGTCGCGGCCTTGACCAGGCGCGCTCCGCCCAACGACATGGAGCTGGTGCCGGCGACCATCGGCACGAAGTCGGCCAGGCCGGGGATGTAGGCCGTGCCTGCCGCGCACGGGCCCAGCATCGCCGCCACCTGCGGGATCACCCCGGACATCGTCACCTGGTCGTGGAAGAGGTGGCCGGAGCCGGCGAAGGTCGAGCCGGCGGCCTCCTGGATGCGGGCGCCGGCCGAGTCGAGCAGCCAGACGAGGGGCTTCCGGTAGCGGAGCGCCATCTCGCGCACGCGGGCCGCTTTGAACTGCTCGCCCACGGCCCCCATGGAGCCGGCCATCACCGTGAAGTCGTAGGCGATCGCCCAGACCTGGCGCCCGTCAACCTCTCCGTGGCCGGTCACGACCCCGTCCGCGGGCGTCTCGTCCGGCGGCCCCACCTCAGCCCCGCGGACGCTCTGCTGGTGCGCGAGGAGGCCGAGCTCGACGAAGGAGCCGGGATCGAACAGCAGGTCCAGGCGCTCGCGCACGGTGAGCTTGCCCCGAGCGTGCTGGCGGGCAACCCGCTCGGGGCCGCCCATGTCCAGGTTCCGGCGCTTGCGCGCGGTCAGGTCCTCGACCAGGCCCGCGAAGTCGGAATTCACCGATTCTCGGCGAGCGAATTAGGGTCCAGGTGGGCCAGATCCAGGGTCCCCGCGAAATCGAAGATTTCGTGGGGTGGGAGTTGGTGGTCCGGCGCCGAGGACCGGAGTGAGCGCAGTCGAGCTGCCCGAACGAGGACCGCAGACCCGGGGTCCACGCGAAATCGAGGATTTCGTGGGGTGGGAGTAGCTGGGCCGCCAGATGGTGTGCATGGGCGCCCAGGCGCCGTCGAGGATCGGTGGATTCCGGCTGCCGCGGTCACGGCCAGTGAGTATGGGGCAAGCGCCACCCGTCCCCTCAGCGGGCGGCGCGCCCGGACAAAGCCCCCGGCCGCCTTAGGCCTGCTCCTCCTTGGCGGCTTCCTCCGTCCCCCTCCGCGCGAGCTCCTGGACCACAGCCGGGTCGGCCAGGGTCGTCGTGTCGCCCAGCTCCCGGTGCTCAGCGACGTCCCGGAGCAGCCGGCGCATGATCTTGCCGGACCTCGTCTTGGGCAGCTCCGGCGTGAAGACGATGTTCGCGGGCGCCGCGAACTTGCCGATCTTCGCCCCCACGTGAGCCCGCAGCTCCTGAAGCTTCTCCGGGCTCCCCTCGCCGCCTCCCTTCAGCGTCACGTAGGCCACGATCGCCTGGCCCGTCTGGGCATCGGCGCGACCCGCGACGGCGGCCTCGGCCACCTCGGGGTGATCGACGAGCGCAGACTCGACCTCGATGGTCGAGATGCGGTGCCCGCTGACGTTCATGACGTCGTCGATCCGGCCCATGAGCCAGAAGTCCCCGTCGGAGTCGACGCGCGCCCCGTCACCGACGAAATACGTGTCCGGATACTTCGACCAGTAGGTCTCCTGGTACCGCTCCGGATCGCCGTAGATACCGCGCAGCATCGCCGGCCATGGCTCCTTGATGACGAGATAGCCGCCTCCCCCCGGCTTCACCTCCTCGCCGGAGGGAGAATAGACAGCCGCCTTCACCGTCGGGAAGGCCTGCGTCGCCGACCCCGGCTTGAGCGTCGTCAGCCCGGGCAGCGGCGTGATCAGGATCATGCCCGTCTCCGTCTGCCACCACGTGTCCACGACCGGCGTCCGGTCGCCCCCGACGTGCTCCCGGTACCAGACCCACGCCTCCGGGTTGATGGGTTCGCCGACGGTGCCCAGGAGGCGGAGGGAGCTGAGGTCGTGCTTGGCCGCGTGCTCCGGTCCCCACTTCATATGCGTGCGGATGGCCGTGGGGGCCGTGTAGAGCACGCTGACCTTGTAGCGCTCCACGATCGCCCACCAGCGGTCCTTGTCCGGGAAGTCCGGCGTGCCCTCGTACATGACGCTGGTGGTGCCGTTGGCGAGGGGTCCGTAGACGATGTAGCTGTGGCCGGTGATCCAACCCACGTCCGCCGCGCACCAGTACACGGTGTCCGGCTTGATGTCGAAGATGTAGTGGTGGGTGGTCGCGACGCCCACGAGGTAGCCGGCGGTCGTGTGGATGATCCCCTTCGGCCGGGCCGTGGTGCCGGACGTGTACATCAGGAAGAGCAGGTCCTCGGAGTCCATTTCCTCGCAGGGGCAGCTCGACGCCTCATCGCTCAGGCCCTGCGTCAGCTCCTCCCAGTAGACGTCCCGCCCCGCCTGCATCGCGACCTCGGCGCCCGTGCGCTTCAGCACCACGGACGACCGCACCTTCGGCGTCGCCGCCATGGCCTCGTCCGCGATGTTCTTCAGCGGCACCGGTTTGCCGCGGCGCCAGGCTTCGTCCTGCGTGATCAGGACCTCGCAGCCCATGTCGTTCATGCGTCCCGACAGGGAGTCGGCGCTGAAGCCTCCGAACACGACCGTATGCGGTGCGCCGAGGCGGGTGCAGGCCAGCATCGCGACCGGCAGCTCCGGGACCATGCCCATATAGATCCCGACGGCGGTGCCCTTCTTCACCCCCAGCTGTTTGAGCCCGTTCGCCAGCCGCACCACCTCCTTCTGCAGCTGCGCGTAGGTGATGTCCCGCCTCTCGTCCTCCGGCTCGCCTTCCCAGTAGTAGGCCACCCGCTCCCCGTTCCCGGCCTCAACGTGCCGGTCCACGCAGTTGAAGCAGACGTTCAGGCGCCCGCCGAGATACCACTTGGCATACGGCGGGGTCCATTCCAGGAGCTTTTCGGGCTCGCGGTACCACGACACGCGGCCGCCCTCGCGCCCCCAGAAGTCCTCCAGACTCTGCCCGTACAGGTCCGCCTGAGCGTTCGCCGACCGCGCGAAATCCGGGTCCGGCGGGTATCGCCTCTGCTCGCTGAACAGGGTCTCGATCGCCGGCCCGGTCTGGTCCAGCGCCACGGCTAGGCCCGGCCCGCGGCTCGCGTGGCCGTGGGGGCGGCGACGTTCCACAGCGGCCTGCCCACCGGCAGCACAGGCGCCCCGCCCATGTTGTTGCCCACGCCGGCCGCGGACGCATACCAGGCCACCAGCGCGGTCACCACGCCGACGATACCGCCCGCCTGGATGATGCTCATGTTGGCGCTGAAGAAGCCGATGAAGAGCAGGATCTCGGTGATCTGCAGCGTCAGGAAGACCAAGAACACGGCCACAGTGGTCCGTGCCGACCAGGCCAGCATGTAGATGTTGAAGATGGCGAACGCGAGCAGGTACCAGCCGAGGTCGTTGTCCACGTCCTTGGCCGGGACCTTGCCGAACAGCACGAGCAGGATGAAGGTGGCCAGGCCCAGCCAGAACGCGCCGTAGGTCGAGAAAGCGGTGGCGCCGAAGGTGTTGTTCTTCTTGAACTCCCACATGCCCGCCATGAACTGGCCCAGGCCGCCATAGAAGATAGCCAGCCCGACCCAGGTCAGGTCCGGCGCCCAGCCCGCGTTGTGCGTGCTGAGCACGAAGGTCGTGAGTGCGAACGCGCCCAGGCCGAGCGGGCCGGGTTCCGCGATCGCGGCCACCGCGCTTGCGGATCTCTCTTCTGCCATCGGGTTCCTCCTCGTGACGCTCCTTTCTCCCGACGTGCGCGGCCGAGCGGCTGCGCCGGCGCCGGCTGCAAACAGCTAAGACATTGTGCGGCCGCGACCGAAGGAATTTTCGGCCGAACGGTCGATGTCGATCGGTCGGGCGATCGAATCGGGGCCGAATGGCGGCCGTCGCGGCCCCCAACCGCGGCCGGTCGCCGACGCGGCCGTCTACCTGCTGGAGGGGCGGCAGCGGCGGATGTTCGGCAGGTGCGAGGAGGGGGCGACGCTGCGCACGCTCCGTTTTGCCACCTCCAGCCTCCGCGAGCTGCGCCAGGCGCTCGCGGCCCGGTCCGCCGCGCGGGTCCTGCCGAAGGTCCAGGTCGTGGAGGTCCCGGCCGCCGTCAGCTCTTGACCAGCCCCGTGATATTGCCGTCGGGGTCGGCGAACTGGGCCATCGTGACTCCCGGCAGCTCCATCGGCGGCATCACGACGCGGCCGCCCAGCGCCACCGCCCGGTCGAGGCCGGCCTGCAGGTCGGGCACCTCGACATAGACGGTCACCCGAGTCTGGCCACCCGGCTCCTCGCCGATGCCTCCGGCCACGCCGCTCGAGGCCGCGTCCACCATGGCGTAGTTGCCCATCTCCGCCTGGGGCTCACCGATCTGCCAGCCGAACAGCTCGCCGTAGAACTTCTGCAGCCCCACCGCGTTCTTGCCCATGATCTCGACGTGAATGATTGGCTGACCCATCCCTTTCCTCCCTTGCCGGCGCTCCCGCGACGCGGCAGCTCGTCCAGGAATCGATCTTAGCCCGCCGAGCGCCTCTCCGACCCGGCTACCCGCCGACGACGCGCCGGTAGCGCGCCACGGCGACCGGCGCAAAGATTGCGAGCAGGCCCAGGGACCAGGCGACCGAAGCCCAGATCGAGTTACCGGCCGGGGTGCCGAGGAAGAGCGCGCGCGTCGCGTCGACCACGATGGTGATGGGATTGACCTTGGCAAACGCCTGCAGAACCCCCGGCATCGAATTCACGGGCACGAAGGCCGAGGAGACGAAAGTCAGCGGAAACACGATCAGAAAGCCGACAGATCCGGCGGATTCCGCGGAGCTGGCGCTGAGGCCCATGAGCGCGAAGATCCAGGAGAACGCGTAGCCGAAGAGGAGCAGGATCGCGATCCCGGCCAGGACCTGCGGGAAGCTGGTGGCGAAGCGAAAGCCGATGGCCAGGCCGACCCCGATCATCAGGGCCAGGGCCAGTAGGTTCATGACCACGTCGGCCAGCGTGCGGCCGGCGAGCACCGCCGAGCGGGCGATGGGCAGCGACCGAAAGCGGTCGATCAACCCCTTGCGCAGGTCCTCGTTCAGCCCCACGGCGGTCAGGAAACCTCCAAAAGCGATCGTCTGGGTGATGATGCCCGGCATCAGGAAGTCGACGTACTTGAAGCCCGGGGTGCTGATGGCTCCCCCGAAGACGTAGACGAAGAGGACGACGAACATCACGGGCTGAACCGTGAACCCGATCAACAGGTCGGGAGCGCGCGGGATGCGGATCAGGTTGCGGCGCATGATCACGAGCGCGTCGCCGACGCCGCGACGTAGCGCGGTCATTCGGTGGCCTCCGCGTCGCCGTCTTCAGCCGCCCGCCCGGTCAGGGTGAGGAACACGTCGTTGAGGGTGGGCCGTCTCAGGGCCAGGTCCAGCACCGCGACCCCCGCCGAATCGAGGCGGCGCACGGCCTCGACCAGCGCCCCCTCCCGGCGGCCCACGGTCACCGTGAGCAGGTGGTCCGCGAAATGGGGCGGCTTGCCGTCGGCCATGGCCGACAGGGCCGCGGCCGCAACCGCCGGGTCGGCGCTGTCCCCGAGCTTGACCTCCAGCCGCTCGCCGGCGACCTGGTGCTTCAGCTCGTCCGAGGTCCCCTCCGCGATCACCCGTCCGTGGTCGATGACCGCGATCCTGTCGGCCAGCCGATCCGCCTCGTCCAGGTACTGCGTCGTCAGCAACACGGTGCTGCCCTCGGCGACGCGCCGCTCGATCGTCTCCCAAAGGGCCAGTCGGCTGCGGAGATCGAGGCCCGTGGTCGGCTCGTCGAGGAAGATCACCGGCGGGCGGGCGACCAGGGCTGCCGCCAGATCAAGGCGGCGCCGCATGCCCCCGGAATATGTCTTGACGGGCCTCCGGCCGGCCTCGGTCAGGTCGAAATGCTGCAGCAGCTCATCGGCTCGGGTCCGAGAGAGCTTCCGGCCGAGATGGTAGAGCAGCCCCACCATCTCCAGGTTCTCGAACCCCGTGAGGTTCTCGTCGACAGCGGCGTACTGGCCGGCAATCCCGATGTGCGCGCGAAGTCCGGGCGCGTCCCGCCGGATGTCATAGCCCGCCACGCGGGCCGTGCCGGCGTCGGGCGTGAGCAGCGTGGCCAGGATCCTGACCAGCGTGGTCTTGCCTGCCCCGTTGGGGCCCAGGAGTCCGAAAACGCTGCCCGGTGGCACGACCAGGTCGACGCCCGCCAGCGCCCGGACTGTCCTGTAGGACTTGACAAGGCCCTCGGCGAAGATCGCCGGCTCAGACTTCATGAAGCCCCAAAATAGCCAGCTTTCAGATTCCCCGACTTCCCGGGCGGGGCGGTCAGGCCGGCTTGTGCCCCGCCGCCCAGCGGGCGGCGACCTGTCGCAGGCCCGACTCGTAGTCCGGAAACTCCGGGCTCCAGCCCAGGGCGGCCTGGGTCGCGCTGACGTCAAGGCTCAGCCGCCGGTGCAGGAGCTCGACCTGCTCCGGGGTGATGAGCCAGGGCGCCAGCCGCGCGGCCAGGTCCGGCATCCGCCAGGGCGCGCGGAAGCCGAGCCGGCGGGCGAACTCGTCGATGAAGTCGCCGAAAGCGGCCGGGCGATCGTCGGCCACGTTGAGGACCGCCCCCTCGGGCTTGCGCTCGGCCGCCAGGACCAGCGCCCGCGCCGCGTCCTCCTGGTGCAGGAACGGGCCCAGGTGCGAGCGCGGTCCAGCGTAGTGGGCACGGTGCAGCTGAAACGATCGCCGGTAGGCCCAGAGGTCGCGCGAAGCCGGCCCGTATAGAAAGCCGAGGCGGAGCGTGCAGACACGCGCGGCGGAAGCGGCGACCTGGTCCTCGATGGCCGCGGCGATTGCGAACGGATCGCCGTCAGGCGGACTCAGCGGGGTCTGGGGCGCGGCCCCCTGGGCGTCACCGTAGAGGCATGCGAAGCTGGTCTGGACCAGGAAGGCGCGGCGCCCCAGGCTGGCGAGCAGCGCCTCTGTCTCGGCGATCGTGGCCGCGGTCAGCCCGCGCCAGGAATGGCCGTCGCTGAGGAGCGAGTTCGCCCGCTGCGGCGCCGTGTTCACGACGACCGAGGCCCGGCTCTCGCCGACCGCCCGGCGCAGGTCGTCGGGCGACGGGCGGCCCCGGGTGCTGGCCACGGTGTGGCGGCGGCCGCCCAGGGCGCCCACCACCAGGCGCCCGAGCTCGGTGCCGCCACCGGTGACGAGGATGCGCGCCATCCGCCTCTATCGCGCCCGCTCTGGTGGGATCAGCTGGAGTGCGATTCGAGGTATCGGGCCATTCGCTCCAGACCCGTATTGAGGTCGGCCGCAGCCTGCGTGTAAGCGAGGCGGATGAAACCCTGTCCAGCGGCGCCGAAGGCGGTGCCGGGCAGCACGGCAACCCCCGCCTCCTCGAGCAACCCGGCAGCCAGCTCGCGCTCACCGAGACCCGTGCCCTCGACATTGGGGAAGGCGTAGAACGCGCCCTCCGGACGCTGGCAGCGAACCCCGGGCATGCGGTTGAGGCCGTCTACCACGAGGTCGCGGCGGGCCTTGAACTCGGCCACCATGCGCACGACCGCGGCCTCCGTCTCGGGCGACTGCAGCGCCTCGACGGCCGCCATCTGGGTGAAGGCGGCGACGCAGGAGGAGGTGTTGATCATCAGCTTCTCCATCTGCACCGCCAGCTCTCGAGGCGCCACTCCGTAGCCCAGCCGCCAACCGCACATGGCGTAGGCCTTGGACATACCGTCCATCAGGATCGTCCGCTCTTTCATCCCCGGCTGGGCGAGGACGGACTGGTGCTCGAAGCCGTACGTGATCTGGGAGTAGATCTCGTCCGCCAGCACGAAGAAGTCGTGCTCCCGCGCCAGGTCGGCCACGAACTCGACGTCCTCGCGCGTCAGGATCCCGCCCGTCGGGTTCTGGGGCGTGTTCAGGACCAGGAGGCGAGTGCGCGGCGTGACCAGCGAGGCCAGCTCGTCCAGGTCCATGCGGAAGCCCTTCTCCTCCCGCAGCCGGATCGGCACCTGGCGGGCGCCGACGAAGTTGACGAGCGAGCTGTAGACCGGGTAGCCCGGGTCGGGATAGATGACCTCGTCCCCGGGCTCGACCAGCGCCAGGAGGATGAACAGGAGCACGTTCTTGGAGCCAGGGACCAGGACCACCTCGGACGGGTCCACCTCGATTCCCAGCCGGCCGGCCACGAACCCGGCCACGGCGCTCCGCGCCTCGGCGATCCCGCCCGCCGGCGTGTAGTGCGTCCAGCCCGCCTGCATGGCCGAGATCGCAGCCTCGGTGATGTTGTCGGGGGTCGCGAAATCGGGTTCTCCGATCTCCAGGTGAACGATGTGGCGGCCGTCCGCCTCCAGCCGCCGCGCGTGCGCCAACACCTCGAATGCGCCCTCCGTGCCCAGCCGGCCCATCCGCTCCGCCAGCCGCATCGTCATGGCCATCAGTAGACACCCCTGAGCTCGCCGCCGTCCACGCCCAGAGTCTGGCCGGTGATGTGCCGCGCCTGCAGCGAGCAGAGGAAGGCGCAGGCCGCGCCGAAGTCGTCAGGGTCGCCCAGGCGGCCAACAGGAACCTGTCGCGCTCTCGCCTCCAGGTCGCCGCCGTACAGCTGGCGGATGCGGTCGGTGAGGATGGTGCCCGGGGCCAGGTTGTTGACTGTTACGCCCGTCCCCGCCACCTCCAGGGCCAGGGTCTTGGCGGTGGCGGTAACGGCCGCGCGGAACGCGTTGGAGAGCAGGATGTTGGCGATCGGCTGCCGGACCGAGATCGAGGTGATGTTCACGATCCTGCCCCGGCCCGACTGCTGGAGGTGCGGCAGCGCCGCTCGGGTCAGGCGCACCGTGCTCATCAGCGTCAG
This sequence comes from Candidatus Dormiibacterota bacterium, assembly GCA_030948965.1. Classification (GTDB taxonomy): domain Bacteria; phylum Chloroflexota; class Dormibacteria; order Dormibacterales; family Dormibacteraceae; genus JALYZG01. Next base: position 10,998 of record JALYZG010000323.1, read on the forward strand.
GTTGTAGCCCAGCTCCCAATCCTCCGGGCCAGTGGAGGCGAAGGTGCCCGGTGGCGGCCCGCCCGCGTTGCAGACGAGGACGTCGAGGCCCCCGAGCGCGCCGAGGGCCGCCGCCACCGCCCGTTCGGGCGCTCCGGGCCGGGACAGGTCCACTGCCTCGTGGCCGGCCGCGCCGATCTCGCCGGCGGTTTTGGCCAGCTCCTCTTCTCGGCGCGAGACGATGAAGACCCGCGCCCCCTCCCCCGCCAAAGCCGCGGCGCAACCGCGGCCGAGACCCTTGCTGGCCGCCGTCACCAGTGCCCGAGTGCCTGCGAGGCCCAGATCCATCCGTCCCCTCCTGTCCTGAATAGTGTGCGCAAATCGCCGACCCGAAGCGATGATCCGCAAGCGCTCGCACCCTTCGCTCGCCTCGCGGACGTACATGCGCCGGCGATGGCACGGAATCCGGCCGGTGCTGGGAGCCGGGCTCTACGAGCCCTTGGTGTTGACGAACCAGCCCGCCGCGCCGCCCAGGCGGTCCACGGGCTCGATCACCGGGTTGGTACTCACCCCCCGTACACGCTTCGAGATGACGTACGAGTAGTGCGGCTCGAAGAGAAAGATGGCCGGCGCCGCCTGCGCCATCAGGTCCTGGAAGTCGGTGTACGCCGCCGCCCGCGACGGGCGGTCGCCGCCTCCGCGCCCGTCCTCCAGGTCTTTGTCGATGAGCGCCTGGTGGGGCATCATGGGGCCCGCGAAGTTGATCGAGTCGGACGCGGCGCCAGAGTGCCAGAGCGGGTACTGGTCGGGATCGGGGCCATTGTCCACCGCCGCCAGGGCGAGCTGGAATTGCTTTCCCATCAGGTACTGGCTGACGAGGGCGGGCAGCGAGACGGGCTGCACGGTCAGCGTCACCCCGACCGCCTTGAAGTCGGATTGGATCTCGCCTGCCACCTGCTTGTAGGGGTAACCGTCAGGCGTGACCAGGGTGAGCTGCAGCGGCTGGCCCGCCTTCATCCGCAGCCCGCTGGCCTGGTCGAGAGTCCAGCCCGCCTGATCCAGCAGCCGACCCGCGGCGGCCGGATCGTAGCCGTTGCGAGAGGCGGCTGAGGGGGCGAACGCCCAAACCGTCGGCGGGACGGGGCCCGAGGCCACGTCCGCACGCCCGTCCAGGATCGACGTCACGATCCGCTGCCGGTTGACCGCCTTGGCCAGAGCCTGCCTCACCTCGGGCGGGCTCAGAACCGAAGCCTGGGTGCCGTCGAGATTGAACATGACCGCCACGAAGTCATAGGTCGGGATCTGGCGCACGCCCAGATCGGGACGTCGCGACAGGCCTGGCACAGTGGGCAGATTCAAGGCTCCGACCGTGTCGGCGTCACCCCGGGAGACTGCGTCCACCGCATCGCCGAGGCTGGGATAGCTGTGGAACTCGAACGTGTCCAGGAGGGGCCGGGGCGAGGCCTGGTCGTTGCGCTCCAGCACCACCTTCTGGCGGTCGGCGGAGAGCGCGCGCACCCGGAAGGGGCCCGTGCCGAAGGCGCGGGCGGCACTGTGCTGGTCCTGCCGGATCTGGGCCGCATTCTCGCCGTTGAAGACGTGGGCCGGGATGATGCCCTGCCGAAGAGCCAGCGGGAAGGAGGCGCTCGGCGCCTTGAGCGTGAAGCGCACGGTCGTCGCATCCACCTTCTCGACCGTGATGTCCCGCCAGAGCTGCTGGGTCGGGACCGAGTAATCGGCGGCTTGCATCGTCTGAAAGGTGAAGAGGACGTCGTCGGCGGTGAATGGCCGTCCGTCCGCCCAGCGGACCCCCCGGCGCAGGCCGAAGGTGTAGCTGAGGCGGTCGGAAGAGACCGTCATCGAGGCGGCCAGCTGAAGCCTGACCGCCTCGCCCGCGCCGGCCGTGGTCAGGCCCTGGTAGATGAGGCTGTCGATCTCGCGATCGTTGTCCGTCTGCTCGAAGAGCGGATTGAGCACCTGGTCGGGCCCGACCAAGGCTTCGACGACGCCCCCGCCGTGGGCCGCCGCCAGCTGGCCCCCGACGATGCCCGGCACCGACGACTGGCAGCCGGAGAGCGCGAGCGCCGCCGCCAGCCCCGCGACCAGGCCGCGCAGCGTTGTCGTTGCCGAGGCCGGCAACTAAGCGGTCTTCCCGCTGACCCAGATGTTGGCGATCGAGACCACGAGGAAAACGAACGCCAGCACCCAGCTCGAGTAGAAGATCTGGCGCTCCAGGCCTCGGCGCGTGCGATAGCCGCCACCCAGGCCGCCGTCGCCGCCGCCGATGGCGCCCCCGAGTCCGGTCGCCTTGGGCGTCTGCACCAGCACCCCGATCATGAGCAAGATCGCCACCGCGACCTCGAGGATGACCAGCGCGCCCTTGATCTTGTCCATTGGGCTCGGGCCAGTCTACCCAAGGCCCGAATTCCCCGATTGCGGCGGCCGGCCGCGGGTGGGGGCTCTGGCGAGGAGTTGCCCACCCTGCCGGCCGTCGCTCCGATCAGGCCCTGGCCAGGCGCTCGTTCACCCCGGCCCAGTTGACCGTGTTCCACCAGGCGGCCAGGTAGTCCGGGCGCTTGTTCTGGTACTTGAGGTAGTAGGCGTGCTCCCACACGTCCACGCCGAGGATGGGCACGCCGCCTTCCATGACCGGACTGTCCTGGTTGGGGAAGCCCTTCACCACCAGCTTGCCGCCGGCCAGGTAGGCCCAGCTCCAGCCGCTGCCGAACTGACCCGTGCCGGCCTTCGTGACCGCGTCCTTGAAGCTGGCAAAATCGCCGAAGTCCGCCTGGATGCGCTCCGCGATGGCGCCTTGCGGGTCGCCTCCGCCGCCGGGACCCATGATGGTCCAGAAGATGGAGTGGTTGAGGTGGCCGCCGCCGTTGTTGCGGACCACTGTTCGGATGTCCTCGGGCACCGAGCTCAGGTCACCGAGCAGCTGCTCGACCGACTTGTCCCCAAGCTCGGGGTGCTTTTCGATGGCGCCGTTGAGGTTGTTGACGTAAGTCCCGTGATGGCGGTCGTGGTGGATCTCCATCGTCTGGGCGTCGATGTGCGGTTCCAGGGCGTCGAACGCGTAGGGCAGCGCGGGCAACGTGAAAGCCATGGGCGAGTACCTCCTCAATGCGCGGACGCCGGCCTTTTGGCCTGCCTCTCAAACCGTACGCTCACGTGCGCCCCTGGTTCTTGACCGCCTCGATCGCCGCCGCAGCCGCGGTCGGGTCGAGATAGCGGCCGCCTGCCTGCTCCGGGCGCAGGTCGGCGTCGAGCTCGTACAGGAGCGGTACCCCGGTGGGGATGTTGAGGCCGACGATCTCGGCGTCGCCGATCCCGTCGAGCTGCTTGACCAGGGCGCGCAGCGAGTTGCCGTGGGCCGCCACCAAGACCAGGTGGCCGAGGCGGAGGTCGGGGACGACGGCGTCGTACCAGTACGGGAGCATGCGCTCGAGCACGTCCTTCAAGCACTCGGTCCGCGGCCTCAGCTCGGGCGGCAGGTCGGCGTAGCGGACGTCGTCCGCCTGCGACCAATGGTCCGAGGACTCGATCGGCGGCGGCGGGGTGTCGTAGGAGCGGCGCCAGAGCATGAACTGGTCTTCGCCGAACCTGGCCAGCGTCTGGCGCTTGTTCTGGCCCTGCAGCGCGCCATAGTGGCGCTCGTTCAGCCGCCAGGAGCGCCGGACCGGGATCCAGGAGCGCGCGCAGGCTTCGAGCGCGATCTCCGCCGAGCGGATGGCCCGCCGCAGCACCGAAGTGTGAAGCACGTCCGGCAGCAGCCCGGCCTCGGCCAGCAGCTGGCCCGCCCGCACCGCCTCGGCCTCTCCCTTCGCCGTCAGGCCCACGTCCACCCAGCCTGTGAAGCGGTCCTCGGCATTCCACTCGCTCTCGCCGTGGCGGAGGAGGAGGAGCCGGCTCACGGGGCCGGCCTCCCGGCGCGCTCGTAGACTTCGGCCACGGCGGCCAGCATGGCCTCGAACTCCGCGGCCTTGAGGCTGGCGCCTCCGACCAGGCAGCCGTCGCAGTTCGGCAGCTCGACGTAGGCACCGACATTGCCGGCGTTGACGCTGCCGCCATAGATGCAGCGGACGTCACGGGCCATGGCCGGGCCCAGGCAGCCGGTGACCTCGCCCCGGATGGCTCGCATCGTGCGATAGGCATGCTCGGGGTCGGCGTTGCGGCCGGTACCGATGGCCCACACCGGCTCGTAGGCCAGCACCAGCCGCTCGCCGGCCTCGAGCGCCAGGCCTTCCAGCGCCGCCTGGGCCTGGCCCCGCACCACCTCGTCGGCGCGGCCCGCGTCATGCTGCTCCTGGCTCTCGCCGACGCAGGCGATGACCTTCAGGCCCACGTCCAGCGCTGCTCGCAGCTTCCGGGCGACGTCCGCGTCAGTTTCGCCGAAGCGGGTGCGGCGCTCCGAGTGGCCGGTGATGACCCAGCTGCACCAACCCTCCAGCATCGCCGCCGAGACCTCGCCCGTGAAGGCCCCCGAGGCCTCCCAGTAGCAGTCCTGGGCACCAAGCTCGACCGTGCTCCCGTCCAGCACCTCGGCCACCCCCAGCAGCCAGGGGAAGGGCGGGCAGACCACCGTCTGGACCAGGCCGGCGTGGGTTCGGGCGGGCTCGATCAGAGCCCGGGAGAGGGCGGCAGCCTCCGCCGCCGTGACCGGGTTCATCTTCCAGTTGCCGGCGATCAGGGCCCGGTTCACGCCGCTGCCTCCCGAAGCACGGCCACGCCCGGCAGCTCGCGGCCCTCCATGTACTCGAGGGTGGCGCCGCCCCCGGTCGAGACGTGGGAGAAGCGGCCCTCCAGGCCCAGCGCCTGGATCGCGGCCGCGGTGTCGCCGCCGCCGAGGAGGGAGAAGGCGCCGGCACTGGCCACGGCCTCGCCCACGGCCCTTGTGCCGGCGGCGAAGTCAGCCACCTCGAACAGGCCGACGGGGCCGTTCCAGACGATCGTGCCCGCGCCCTGCAGCCGTTTCGCGAAGAGCCGGCCCGTCTCGGGCCCGATGTCGAGGATCATCCAGCCCTCTGGAACCGAGTCGACGGCCAAGGTCCGCAGCTCCTGGCCCGCCTCCGGGCGGCGGGCGCAGACCACGTCAACGGGCAGCACCAGCTTGTCCGCGGCCTGCCGCGCGACCTCCGCCGCCTCCGCCAGGGCTGTGTCCTCGACCAGGCTGGCGCCGATGCCCAGGCCCGCCGCCTTGAAGAACGTGTTCGCCATGGCGCCGCCAATCAGCAGGCGACCGACCCGCGGTAGGAGATGGCGGAGGACGCCGGCCTTGGTCGATATCTTGGCCCCACCCACGATCGCCACCAGCGGCCGCCGGGGCGCGTCGAGGGCGCGGTGCAGGGCCTCCAGCTCGGCCAGCATCAAGTCCCCGGCATAGGCGGGCAGGAGCCGGGCGACGCCCACCACCGAGGCATGGGCGCGATGGGAGGCGGCGAACGCGTCGTTGACGTAGAGCTCGCCGAGGGCCGCAAGCGCGGCCGCAAAGCCAGCGTCGTCGGCCTCGTCGCCGGCATGGAAGCGCACGTTCTCCAAGAGCAGCACCGCGCCCGGCTCGAGCCCCTGCGCGGCCGACTCCGCGGACAGTCCGACGCAGTCCTCGGCGAACGCCACCTTTCGCTCCAGCAGGTCGCCCAGCCTCTCCGCTACCGGTCGCAGCGAAAGCTCTGGCACCGGCTTCCCCCCCGGCCGTCCGAGATGGGACATGACCACGGTCCGGGCGCCGCGTTCCGACAGTCCGCGGATGGTGCCCAGGGCGGCACGCAGACGGGTGTCGTCCGCGATCCGCCCGCCAGCGAGGGGCACGTTCAGGTCCTCCCGGACGAGCACCCGCCGGCCTCCCAGCTCCGCCTCGCGGTACGACGCCTTCATCGGCAGTGCTTCAGAGCCGCTGGGCGATGTGGCCGATCAGGTCCACCATGCGGCAGCTGAAGCCCCACTCGTTGTCGTACCAGGAGATGACCTTGGCCGAGCGCTCGCCCAGGACCACCGTGGACGGCGCGTCCACGATGGAGGAGCGCGGGTCGCCCTTGAAGTCAGACGAGACCAGCGGCTCGTGGGAGACGCCGAGGATGCCCCGCAGGGAGCCGTCCGCCGCCGCCTCAAAGGCGGAGTTGATCGACTCCACCGTCGCCGGCCTCTCCAGCTCCACGCTCAGGTCGACCACCGATACGTCCAGCAGCGGAACGCGGAAGGAAATGCCGACGAAGCGCCCGGAAAGGTGGGGCAGGACCTCGGCCACGGCTCGGTTGGCCCCGGTCGACGTGGGGATGATGTTGTCCGCGGCGGCCCGCGCCCGGCGCAGGTCCGGGTGCGGCAGGTCCTGCAGGCGCTGGTCGGCGGTATACGCGTGGATCGTCGTCATCATCCCGTGCTCGATGCCGAAGCTGTCGTGGAGCACCTGGACCAGGGGTACGAGGCAGTTGGTGGTGCAGCTGCCGTTGGAGATGACGTGGTGCCGGGCGGCGTCATAGCCGTCGTGGTTGACCCCCATCACCACCGTGTAGTCCTGGTTCGTGGCCGGGGCCGAGATGATCACCTTTCGGGCCCCCCCACGGTCGATGTGGACCCGGGCCTTATGTGCGTTGGTGAAGAGGCCCGTGGACTCGACCACGACGTCCGCGCCGAGGTCCCGCCAGGGCAGCTCGGCCGGGTCGCGGATGGACAGGAACCTCATGCGCCGCCCGTCGACCGCGATCGCGTCGCCCTCCGCCCGGACGTCCGGCCCGAAGGTGCCGAGTGCGGTGTCGTGCTTGAGCAGGTGGGCGAACGTGGCGGCCTCGCCGAGGTCGTTGACCGCGACGACCTCGATCTCCGGGTTCAGCTCGTGCGCGGCGCGATAGATGTTGCGGCCGATGCGGCCGAACCCGTTGATGCCGACCTTGATGGACATGCAGCCTGCCTCCGAAAGTCTGGGACCGGCGCCGCGCCGGCCTTATGTGGCCGTGACAATCGAGCCGGGCTTCATGGTAGGACGGCTACTCGCCGCGGCGAGGCTCAGCGGTGACGAAGTGCGGCCGTGCTGGCGTCGGCGGCTGTCAGCTCGAGCAGGCGTCGCAGCCGGTGATTGACAGCTGACTTGGACAGGTGCAGGCGCAGCGCCAGCTCGGTCAGGTTGAGGTCGGGATGGGCGCGGCGCGCGCTGGCGATCTCGCGCAGGGCGGGGGGCAGCGCCTTGAGCCGGCCGGTTCGGTCCAGCATCTCCACCGCCGCCACCTGCCGCGTGGCCGAGCCGATGGTCTTCGTCAGGTTGGCGGTTTCGAAGTTGAGACGCCGGTTGACCTGGCCCGCGACCTCGCGCACGACGCGCGCGTTCTCGAATTCGATAACCGCCCGGGACGCGCCCATCAGTGACAGGATGCGGACGATTCCGTCGCCATCCTTGACGTAAACGAGCCGGCGGCCGTTCCGCTCCGAGGCGCCGGCGCGGACCCCGTGCTCCGCCAGAAGGGCGGTCACGAGCGGCACCCACGCCGGGCGCGGGACCTGGAGCTCCAAGTGCGGCCGGGAGCTGGGGGCATTGACCGAGCCCCAGCCCATGAACAGTCCGCGGAGCAGCGCCTTGCGGTCGCAGGCCGTGTCCGGGAGGTCGCGATCGGAAGCGTGCGAGAGCGCCCCCAGCAGCGCCGGAGTCAGCGGCACCTCGACGAAGTAGGACGTCTGTCTCGCTCTGCGGACCGCCTCGTGGCGGGCATCGGATACGCCCTGGAGACGGGCGAGGCGCACGACCTTGCGGGCGGTGGGATTGCGCAGCGCCGGGAAGTGGGCCACAGGCCGCTCCCCGGGAATGACGCGGCCCCGGGTCGAGACGAAGATGCCGGTCAGCTCCGCCAGACGGCAGCACTCTCGGGCAGCCGTGAGGCCGGCGAGCTCGCTCTTGACGTCCGCTGCGAATGAGATGCCTTACCGATCCTCCTTGCCTGTCGGGGCTGACGTGAGTCAGCCCGTGCCTCGACGCTACCGGAAACGACTGCGCGACGAGAGACTCAGCCGAAGAGGGCAGGCAACGGGCTTGCCTGGCCGATAATCGACGGCGTGAGCGAAGACGGGGGCGTGCGGCCCGCGACCCGCAAGCGCCCGCACCACGCGGCCCTCGGGCTCAGCCCCGAGCAGCTCCTCGACATGTACCGGCACATGGTCGTGGCCCGGGCCATCGACCGCCGGATGTGGGTCCTCAACCGCCAGGGTCGGGCGCCGTTTGTCATCTCCGGCCAGGGCCACGAGGCGGCCCAGGTCGGCGCCGCGGCCGCGCTCCGGCCGGGCGTCGACTGGCTCTGCCCCTACTATCGCGACCTTGCCTTCTGCGTCGCCCTCGGCCTGACCCCGCTCGACTTCATGCTCTCCGTCTTCGCTCGCGCCGACGACCCCAGCTCCGGTGGCCGCCAGATGCCTTCTCACTTCGGTCTCCGGCGAGCCCGGATCGTGACCACGTCGAGCGTTGTCGCCACCCAGGTCGTGCACGCCGCGGGCATTGCCTACGCCAGCAAGGTGCGGGGCCTGGACGAGGTGGCCGTCACCTGCCTCGGCGAGGGCAGCACCTCCGAGGGCGACTGGCACGAGGCGCTCAACTTCGCCGGCGTGCACAAGCTGCCGTTCATCTGCATCGTCCAGGACAACGATTACGCGATCTCCGTGCCCCACCGGCTGCAGATGGGCGTGGACTCGGTGGCGAAGCGTGCCGACGGCTACGGCATGGCCGGTGTGACGGTGGACGGCGGGAACCTGCTCGAGGTCTACAGGACGATGGCGGAGGCGGTGGCGCGGGCGCGGGCCGGCGACGGGCCGACCCTGGTAGCGGCCAAGGTGGCGCGGTTCACATCCCACTCCTCTGACGACGACCAGCGCCGCTACCGGCCCCAGGAGGAGTTGGAGGCGCTTCTCCGGCAGGATCCCATCGAGCGCTGCCGCGCCTACCTGCAGGCGGAGTCTCTTCTGTCGGACGAGCTGGACGAGCGCATCCAGCAGGAGGCGGTCGCGGAGGTTGACCTGGCCGTCGAGGTGGCGACCGCCGCCGCCGCGCCGGACCCTGCGCAGATCGCTGCCCACGTCTACGCGGAGGGACGGTGAATGGCCGTGAAAACCCTAATCGAGGGCATCCGCGAAGGGCTGGCCGAGGAGATGGCGCGAGACGAGCGGGTCTGGGTGCTGGGCGAGGACGT
>JALYZG010000349.1 GCA_030948965.1 Candidatus Dormiibacterota bacterium
ACCTTGGGCTTATCGAGTCACTCGGCACGCTAGCTACTGGCGTCTCAGGGTGTGAACACCTAGCCCGCACCCGGGGCACTGTCAGGAATTACATGGCTAGGCAGAGAACGCCGAGATCGACGGGCGAGCCGGCGAGGTCGTACGTGTGCAGCCGGCGACCGATGCGGTCTCGAGCTTCGAGGACCATGGTTTCAACGCCCGCGTGAACCAGAGCATTGGCGACGGTGAGGCCGGCCATACCCGCTCCCACCACGACCACCATCTCCGCGGGCCGCACGACCCCACCGGGTGTTCCCGAGGATCCGTCGTCATACCGCATTACCTGGATCAGACCGCCCTCAGACAGCACCCGTAGGGGTTACGACCGCACCGCCAACACCACCCGACGGGGATCATCACAAAATGCTACTGCCGGTCAACCAACTAGGCACGGGTGATGATCGGTCCCCTGCTCTTCGGGTCTAGTTCACCAGCTCAGATCAAAGCGGGCCTGTCCGGCCGCCAGTTGCGGGCGAGTTCTCAAGCGTCAAGGTGTCAAATAAGGTGTCAATTGCCACTTCGGCGGACCGCCGCATTCGCGATTGAGACGCCAGGCACCGCATAGAGACTCTCTGAGACTCTGTGACACTACATGTTGGTGCTCGCGCAGGGAGTCGAACCCTGAACCTTGGGATTAAGAGGAGATTGACCGTCCTTGCCAGGAAGCGTCAGGACGTGTCAGGGCGTGTCTCACGTGCTCGGCGGTTTGACGCGTTTGTGACAAAGAGCGTCCTAGCGTTGTCACAGACTGCCCCGGGTAAGCTGTCAAATAAGCTGTCAACTCAACTAACTGATGCGACGAGCCGGACCTGACTTCAACAGTCAATTACCAACTTTGCGATGGGGACTATCGACTCCCACTGATGCTCTCAGGTGGTGCCGCGTGAAGATACGCGAGGACAGCGGCGACCCGGCGGCTGAGCAGCCGCTCCTCGGACAGGCCTAACTTGGAGAAGATCGAGTTCACGTATTTCTCAACCGATGACTCGGACAGGTGGAGGCTACCCGCGATCGACGAGTTCGACTTGCCCTCTGCCATCTCGCGCAGCACGTCGCTCTCGCGCTCGCTGAGCAGTCGCAGAGGCGACTCAGCCTGCCGCGACCGGTAATCGACGAGGCGCTCGACGACGCCGGAGTCCACCACCGACCGCCCGGCTGCGACCTCGCGCAGCGCGTGCAGTAATTCGTCGAGCTCGCCGACTCGTGTCTTGAGCAGGTAGCCGAGGCCCTCGGTGCCATCCTTCAGCAGCTGTACAGCGTAGGCGGCGTCCGAGTGCTGCGACAGCACGACCACGCCGATCCGGGGATGCTTCTTCCGTATCGCGTGGGCCGCCTCGATGCCCTCCAGCTGGTGACCAGGTGGCATTCGAATATCGGTCAGGACGGCGTCAGGCCGCAAGCCGTCGACTGCCTGCAGCAGCTCCTCGGCATTGCTCACAGATGCCAAGACGTCGACCTCGCCCGAATCCTCCAGCAACCGCCGCGTGCCCTCGCGCACGAGGTAGTTGTCCTCCGCGATGATGACCCGCAGTCGGTCAGCCATGTGTGGTCTCCGGTACGGGTAAGTAAGCGCGCAGTGCCGTGCCGTGCCCGGGTCGGCTGGCGACCTCCACTCGCCCGCCGAGCGCGGAGATCCGGTCCTCGAGTCCGCGCAGCCCAGACTTCTTGACGCCGGCGGGATCGAATCCCCTGCCGTCGTCTGCGACCTCGATCACCAGCTGTCCGGGCTCAAAGTGGAAGCGGACGAAGACCCGGCTGGCGGACGCGTACTTGAGAATGTTGGCCAGTCCTTCGGAGACAAAGAAATAGGCGGCGCCTTCCAACTCGAGTGGGAAGCGTGCGCCCTGACCGAGGCCGTTGGCATGGACCTCCACCGGCACGGTCATTCGCGTTGCCCGCTCCTCGACTGCTTCGATGAGGCCGCGGTCGGTCAGGATCGCCGGGTGGATCCCGCGGGCCAGCTCTTGCAAGCCCTCAAGTGCCCGCTGGGCATCGACCTGCGCTTCGCGCAGCGTAGTTTCCGCCAGATCGCGGTCTCGTCTCAACTGGTTGCGGGCCAGTCCGAGGCGGGCGAGCACACCCACCAGCTCCTGCTGGACGCCGTCATGCAGATCTCGCTCCAGCCGCCGCCGGCCAACCTCCTCGGCTTGCACCAGCCGAGCCCGCGAGGCCGCCAACTCCTCGAGGTGCCCTGAGAGCTCGGCCGAGAGCTGTGAGTTGCGGATCGCCAGCGCCGCCTGTCGCCCGAGCGTATCCAACAGCTCCTGGTCGGCAGCCGCATAGCGGCCTTCCACCTTGGGGCCGCACTCGATCACACCGACCACACGGTCGCCTTGGACGAGCGGCGCGGAAAGCTCCACCGCGGCGGTCACTGCTGGAGCTGTCCCGGCGATGGCGATTGCCGTCGGCTCGGGCCGGTTGAGCGTGACCCGGGCCCAGCTCGCACCCAAGCCGGCCTGCACCGCCGTGGCTACGCTACCGGCCACGTCCTCGGCCGCGACCGTGGACTGAAGGCGGACGCCGAGCTGGCTGATCAGCTCGTACCCGGAGAGCCTGGGCCCGAACACCAACCGGTCGGCCAGCCGCTCGAGGCGGCGGCGAGCGGGCTGGAAAAAGATCGTGGCCACGATCGCGAGCAGCACGGCCAGCGCCAGTGGCACCCGTTGCCCCACTGCAATGCCGAACGCGGCCGCTACCATCACGTACACCGCGGCGATGACCGCCCAGAGGGCGCCATAAACGACCGAGCGCCGGATCACGTCCTCGATATCGAGCGCGCGGTGCATGACGATGCCCATGGCCAGGCCGGCCGGGAGCAGCGCCTGCGTGATCAGGTATTGAGTCGCAGCCACCCAGAACGGGATCGTTGGTGGGCCGGGCCCGAAAGCAAGGACCGCGAAGCTGATCGCGGACAGGGACACGGCGTAGAGAGGCCACTTGATCTGCCGGCGCTGGTCGGTGCCAAAGCGGCGGTAGCGCAAAAGGAGGAGCGCCAGCGCAGGAACGACTGCCAGGAGGTTGGCAGTTATCACCGCGCCGGCAATGGCGCCGACCGGATCCAGCCCGCGAACGTAGATCGGGCTTATGGCATCAAGGGCCGCCCAGCCGAATTGGCTGGTGCCGACACGAGGCGATCCGAGTAGCTGCAACAGCTGCACCGGCACGAAGGCCAGCTGCAGCCCTCGCACCACCCAGCGCTCGTACCGCCGCTGGTATTTCCCGTCCGGGAAGGTTACAAAGACCGCAACGCCGGCGGCCAGCACTCCCCAGCCGGCGGCGTCGACGAACACGACCGCGGCCCAGGCATGGGCGACCTCGGGATGCCCGGCCGACGCCAATGACAGTCCGGCGCCGACCCCCTTGCCGATGGCCAGCAAGCTAGCCATGACCAGGAGAAGCCACGCCGCGCGATTGGCTGGCCGCGCCATGTACGCCAGCGCTCCCGCAACGTACCAAGCAAGGCCTGTACCGGCGTCGACCGCCGCACCCGACAACTGTCCACCGCGCAAGTCGAGGACCGCCACCGCCACCAGGGCAAAAGCGCCGGGCAGCAGCCACCATGCATTGGCCCGCCGAGCCGTCACCGCTACATCTTGGTCCGCCGGTGCGGCGAGGTCGCGGAGGTGCACCGCAAAAGACGCAGCGGAAATCCGCAATCACCGCCACAAGAAGTTCTGAAAAGGGCCGGGTAGGGAGTTCGAAGGAGTGGGCCTACCTTGGCGACGACGGGCTCAACCGAGCTCGAAAACATACGACTGGAGGGCACCAATGCTCAAGATCTGGGATCCGACCAACTTCAGGCGGACGCTGGGAGGCCTTTGCCTGATCCTTGCGCCGATCCTGTTCGCCATCACCGAGATCAGCTACCCGGGAGGGAGTGGCACCGGCGCGCAGCAGCTGGACACCGCCGCCCGCAATCACAACCTGATGTTGGCTGACATCTATATCGGCATCGCCTCGGCCATCCTTTTTATCCCCGCCGTCTACGCGCTCCTGCACGTGACTCGAAGGCGGGGCGTCATGCTCGGCCACTTGGCGGCGATTCTGACCCTGGTCGGTCTCGGCCTCGCCCACCTGGCGCTGGCCGGGCTGCAGCTCATGCTATGGGCGATGGCGGGTCCCGGCGTCGACCGCCAAGCAATGGCCGCCTTCATCGACAAGACCACGCAGAACCCGGCCGGCCTGCCACTCGTGATGGGGCACGAGCTCTTCGCGCTCGGGATCATCGTCTTCGGGATCGCGGTCTGGCGCTCC
>JALYZG010000351.1 GCA_030948965.1 Candidatus Dormiibacterota bacterium
CTCCGCGGCCAGCATCATCCCGGCCGGACCGGCACCGACGACCACCACGTCAGTCATTGCCGACTCCTGGCCGATGAAGTCGCCGGTCGGGTGTCCGGGCCCAGGAGACCACCGCGTCGGCACGACCTGGAGCCCTCGCGCCGTGCTGCCGTCTGGCCAAATGTTTCCTGCTCCACCGCCCGGCTGATCGCATGGCTACCGCTCCTGACATCTCTCGCAACCGACCCTCGTCGGCTCAGCGACCACATATGGTCAACACACGTCGGCCGCTTGCGGCAATCCCCCGGCCGCGCGATACATTGAGAGTGGCGGTCAGCGCACCAACAAGCAGCCCGAATCGGCGGCGCGTGACCTGCCTGTAACCGCCGGGCAGGTGCGTGCGCATAGGTTCGTTGCGTGATCCTCCCTAAGGACCGGGACCCCAGGTTCATCACGATCCGCCGTGGCGGGACGCTTACGGACTCGGACCATCGGCTTCTGGCGCTATGGGCGGCTGCCTGCGCAGAGCATGTTCTGCGTTTCTTCGAGGCGGGGCAGCCAGCGGATCCGCGGCCCAGCCGCGCGATCGACCAGATCCGGGCGTGGACGCGCGGTGAGATCACGATGTCTGCGTCCCGCGCGGCGGGGGGCCACGCGATGGGTGCCGCACGAGAGCTAACCGGAGCGGCGCGCCATGCCGCGTATGCAGCCGGCCAAGCGGCGGCGGTGGCGCATGTCGCCGCGCACGAACTCGGTGCTGCCGCCTACGCGATCAAGGCGGTGCGAGCGGCGGCATCCGAGTGCGAGGAGCGTGCCGGCTGGGTCGAGTGCTGTTGGCAGCGCGAACAGCTCCCCGATGCGATCCGCGAACTCGTCCTTGACGCTCAGCGGTTAAGGAACGACCTCTGCTGGTCGGTCTTCGACTGCTGACGAGCGTGAGGGCTTGTCCGGAGGAGGCGCGCGGATGGCGTTCCAGCGGTACCCCGAGAATGCTACTCAGTGATCTGGGAGGAGAGCACAGTGATGCCGAAAGCGATCAAGGGAAATGCGGGGCGAGAGCCGCCCGAGCCGACAGCGAACCACTCCGACATCGAGGATTGGTTTCGGCGCCAGATGCCGCACCTGCAGCCGATCGTCGAGCGGTTGGACGAGACGATCCGAGCGACCATCACGGGCCTTCACTACGCCGTCAAGTGGAAGAGGCCGTATTACGGACTACCAGAACTCGGGTGGATTATCGAGATGGCCGCCTACGACGTCTCGGTGAATGTCGTCTTCCTCGGCGGCGCGGACTTCGAGTCTCCACCGCCACTCGGGACCACCGACCGGACCCGGTACGTCAAGGTGAGCACTCTGGAGGAGGCGCAGGGACCCGAGCTGCAGAAGTGGATCGAGCAAGCGGGCCGCACGCCGGGCTGGAAGTGAAGCTCCGGCCGTAACGGAATCTGCCGGAATGGTCACTTTCGGCAGGTTCATGCCGGGAAGAGGTCGTCGCGGTGCTGGGCGCGCTCTCCGCGCGGAATGGAAGGCACGGGAGCGGGCGGGATTGTCGCCGGCGAGCGGGAGAACTCGTCGAGCTGCCCGGGCTGCTCGCCCGCGTCGGAGTGCCAGCCGGGCTCACCCTCTTCGAGCCCAACGTCGCCCTCCTCGCGGGCCTCCGCGACGACCAACTGGTCCCACGAGTCTCCTTCTTCGCCCTCGACCAGCTGCGACGAGCCCGAGCCCGCTGCATCCCCCGACCCGTCGTCGCACACGAGGACTTGCTCGTGTTCCGCCGGGGCCGCGCATGACCGACGCCGTGATCGACACGCTGCTCAACCTCTACGACGACCTCAAACTCTTCGAGGACGCCATCCAAGGCGCATACCAAGACACCGAGGACGCGCCCACGGATGGAAGACGACCTCGCCAGCATCGAAGCTCAACTCCGGGACACCACCGCCTCCATCGACCGCTACCTACGCGCCCGTAGAAGCAGGCAACATGCCCGAAGCGATTTGCGCCCCCCCGGCTCGCCGAGCTATCTGACCGCCGCACCGAGCTGACCGCCCACCGCGACCAGCTTCAAGCCCACCTTCGATCCACGGGGCCGGCCACGCCCAGCCGCCAAGGACTGGAATGCCCCGCTTCCAGGGCGCGGAACGCGCTGACTGAAGGAAGGCCCGAGCAGATCAAGCAGACACTCGCCGGCGCTCATCGACCGAGTCGAGATCAGCGCCGACCGCCGGGTACGGGCCCTGGTTCTGAATTCCCGGGTACTGAGACGAACCGGCCCGGGCCATCGCTGGCCCGGGCCTGTTGGACACCGGTTCGTATGGGCCCACGTCAAGTGGTCCTCGGGTGTCATTGTGCGAACACCCTGCCCGTCGTCCTGCTCGGACCGGTGATCGCTCTCGCTCCAGCCAATTCCGTGCTCAGAACGGGCGACGGCGACCGATAGCCCCTCGGCCAGCCTGGCTGCACCAGACGGCTACCAAGTGTTTCCCGGTTGACAGCCGCGCTCGCCCTACACTGAACGGTGAGATGTCTACCCACCCGGTAACCCCGTCCTCTTCTTCCGGCGAGCACCTTGAGCTAGCCGTCGATGAGCAGCTGAGGCGAGCAAAGTCATGGGCGCCCTCGCCCGAGCCCGTCATCGATGACCTCAGCGACGAGGAAGAAGGGGAGTTCCTCAGCGCGATCTCCCGGTAACGGGTGAGGTCCCGCTCGACGACAGTTGTCGTCGACACCAACGTCTTCAGCGCCGATCTGCTTCGGGCGACCCATCATCTGGTGGAGCTCTACCAGGCACTGCTGGCCGGACGG
>JALYZG010000050.1 GCA_030948965.1 Candidatus Dormiibacterota bacterium
GTCCCCCGCATTCCCCCCGCTATTTCTTGCGGTAGCGCGGGAGGTCCCCCGCATTCCCGCCGCTATTTCTTGCGGTAGAACTGGCGGGTGCCCGCGCGTCGCGTCCCCGCTCGCGTCGTGGGCGCGATCGTCCTCGGCACGGTTCTCAACCCACTCAACTCCTCGATGATCGCGGTCGCCCTAACTCGCCTCCAGCTGGACTTTCACGCCTCGATCGCGGCCGCCACGGCGCTGATCTCGGCCTTCTACCTGGCGGGAGCGCTGGGTCAGCCCCTCATGGGCCGGCTCGCAGACCTCTTCGGTCCGCGCCGTGTCTTCGGCGCCGGCCTGGCGCTGGTCCTGGTCACGGGGGCCGCGGCCCCATTCACGCCCGGGTTGGGCTGGCTGGTGGCCGTGCGCGCGATCCAGGCCTTCGGCACGGCCGCGGCCTATCCCTCGGGACTGTCGATGATTCGCACCGCAACCGGGGATCCGACCGGGCGCCCACCGGCAGCAGCCCTCGGCGCCCTGAACCTTGCCGGCAACGTCAGCGCCGCGCTGGGGCCCGTGGTTGGAGGCTTCCTCGTCGCCTTCGCCGGCTGGCAGGCGATCTTCCTGGTCAACGTGCCCCTAACCCTGGTTGGACTCGTCGCCTTGTTCCTCTGGCTGCCGGCCGACGGGCCGCAAAGGGTCGTGGGTGGGGCCATGGCGGTCCTTCGAGCGGTGGACCCGATCGGCGTCGTCCTCGCCGGCGCCACCCTACTGGGGCTCCTGGGGTTCCTGCTCTCGCTGGCTGCGCAGCCGCAGTGGGGGCTGCTGGCCCTGTTGCCGGTCGCGGGCGCCGGCCTCGTTTGGCACGAGCGGCGCCGCGCCGAGCCCTTTATCGACGTGCGCATGATCGCCGGCAACCCCCGCCTCATGAGCGTCTTCGCCCAGTTCGCAGGCACCACCGGGGCCTTCTATACGATCTTTTTCGGCCTGCCTCTCTGGTTTCAGCAGAGCCGCGGCTTCAGCCCCGACCGGGCGGGCCTGCTGCTCCTGCCGATCGCCGGCCTGGGCGCGCTCGTGACTCCCATCGCGGCGCGGCTCATCCTTCGCCGCGGCCCGCAGCCGGCTCTGATTCTCGGGTCCTGCCTGCTCCTGACCGGCTCGCTCCTCATCCTGCTGCTGGGCCCGACCACGCCCGTCTCCGGCCTCGTCCTGGTCGCGGCGGTCCTCGGCCTGCCCAACGGCTTCAACACCCTCGGCCTTCAGGCGTCGCTGTACGAGGCCACACCGCCCGAGCGCACCGGGGCGGCAGGCGGGCTCTTCCAGACCTTCCGCTACGTGGGCGCGATCTTCTCCGCCAGCCTCATCGCGCTGGTCTTCGACGGCCGCGTCAGCACCGGCGGCCTCCACGTCCTGGCCGTGGCCATCGCCGGCGTCAGCGTCCTCCTGGTCGTGGCCAGCGTTACCGGCGGGGCCACCCGAACCCGGCGCTGACCCCTAACCGGTCTCGCGCAGGGTGCGCCGGCGGGCGCTGACGCGCTGGAAGACCTCCTCGCTGACGAGGAAGCCGGCGAAGATCAGGAGCACGCCGAGGAGCTGCCCGAGATAGAACGACCAGGTCACGCCGAAGCGCTCCAGCCCGCTCGTGAGGCCGGGAATGAAGCCGCCCAGGGCGATCAGCGTCGTGGCCGGCACCCGGCTGTTGAGTCGCCCGCGGGCCAGCGCCGAGAGGGCCAGCGGCAGCGAGGCGACGAGGTTCACGGCCACCGCAGCCAGCCCATACAGCTGGCGGGCCACCGGCGGCAGCGGCCGCGCCCGCAGCAGCTTGCGCTTCGGCATATACACGTAGAAGGAGAAGATGGCGCCAAAGACCAGGCACATGGCGCCGGCGATGTTGTAAGGCGGGCTCAGGACCCGAACGGGGCCCGGGAAGGCTGAGCCGACGGGCGCATGGGTCGTGGCATCGAGGGCCCAGCCCGGCGGCGCAATGGCCGCGCTCAGGACCACGCCCGCGCCCGCAATCGAGCCGAACGCCAGGACGGTCATGAACACGTGCCCGGTCCAAGGCCGGCCGCCGGCGGTGACCGCGACCAGGGCCACCGCGCCCGCCAGTGACGCCGCGAAGACGGCCACCGCCACGCCCCGCGAGCCCGGGTAGTGGGGGGCTGCCGCCAGCGTGATAAGGCCGCCGAGGAGCAGCGAGCCGGCGGCGAAGTAGCCGAAGCGGGTACGGGCCAGCAGGTACACGGTGCCGGCCCCGAGGTAGGCGGCGACGAAGAGGGCGCCCGTCAGGTACCAAAGCCGGTAGAGGCCGGGACTCCAGCCGGCGGCCCCGCCCCAGAACTCCGTTCCGGCCGAGACGCCGTACCAGACGAGGCCCAGGCCCCAGACCAGCTGGAAAGCGCGGCGGCGGCCCCGCCACTGCTCCAGGACCAGCGCCGCGAAGACAAAGCTGACAAGGCTTGTGATGAGCGGCAGTCCGACAGTCAGGACGGTCAAGCGGGCTCTCCCGAATAGGGCTCCAGCATCGCCACGATGACCTCGTCGAGGAACGCGCCGATCTCGCGCTGGGCCTGGCCGGCCGCCACGCCGGTGTCGTGAGGGGGCCGGACGACGTCGGCGCTCTCCACCATCAGATTGCGAAAGTAGAGGCAGGCGCGAACCGCGTCGGCGGGCGCCACCCCCGCCCTCCGGGCCATGACCCCGTAGCGCCGCCCGAGCCGGCGGCCCTCGGCCACGGCGTCGCGGTCGCCGCCCAGGCTGCGCACCGCCAGGAGCAGCAGATCCCGGCCGAGCGCCTGCCAGCGCTCGCGCGAGTGGGCGCCGGAGTCGAACCAGGCTTCGCCCGCGAGCCGCCCGCCGCTGAGCTCCAAGCGCGCCCGGCCCAGGGCGGCGTGCTGGAGCAGGTCCAGGTCGGGACCCGACCGCCGCGGCCTCGCCGCCTGGAGGCCGTCTACGTCCGATGCGAGGAAGCGGCGATGGCCGCCGGGCGTGCGGTACGAGGTCAGGCGCCCGCGGTCGGACCAGTGGCGGAGCGTCGCCGGGTGCACGTCGAGGCGGGCGGCCGCCGCATGCAGGGTCAGCCAGGAGCCTCGCGGATCACGCGCCGCACCAGCTTTGGGGACCAGC
>JALYZG010000053.1 GCA_030948965.1 Candidatus Dormiibacterota bacterium
AGCTTGGGCAGGCCGGTCGTGCCCGACGTGAGGGCGATCTCGACCACGCGGTCGGGGTCCGCGGGCGCCGGCTCGAAGGGACCCCGGTACGATGCGGCGCAGACCTGCGATGCGCCGGCCGCGAGCAGCACGAGCCGCGCGCCCGAACGCTCCAGCGCCCACCGGCGCTCGGCTTCGCCGAGGTTCAAGGGCAGCGGCATCACCACCGCCCCGGCGAGGGGCAGGGCGATCTCCAGCACGACGTGCTCCCAGACGTTGGCCAGGCTCACAGCCACCACCTGACCTGGGCTCAACCCCCGATCGCGGAGCGCCGCCGCGGCCGCGTGCACCCGTTCGGCCAGCTGCGCGAAGGTCAGCGTGCGCCGCGGATCCACCACCGCCTCGTCGCCCGGGCGGCTGGCCGCCCAGCTTTCGAGGCAGCTGATGGGCGACTCCAGCTCCGGCATCGACATTCCCGGCTCAGACTAAGCGTGTGATCGAGAATGGACGGCCCGACGGCCTGGACGAGAGCGAGAATCCGGACTTCTGGGACTCGGACGACGAGGAGACGGAGCAGATGCTCCGGGATTGGGATGAGGCCGAGGCCGACGCGGTCGAGGTGCTCCAGCACGCCCTCCCCGAGCTCCGCGGCGAGGCACCGCCCGGCGCGCTGGCCGCGGCTGCCGCCGAGCTGCGCGCCGGCCTGGCCGGCGACGGCGAGGTCTACGCCTCCATGCGTTCGGCCGCCGGCTGGTCGCGCCAGAGCCTGCCCCGCGAAGACCGAGAGCTCTGGCTGGGAGCGGCCGGCGGCCTCGTCAGCGCGCGCGAGGAGACCCTGCTCGAGGCCGAGCTCGAGGCCACCCTCATGGCCCTCGACATGTCCGATTGGCTGGGCGCGGTGGTCGAGCTCGTGCGCGCCGGTGCCGGCGCCAGCGCCGAGCCGGAACAGCTGGTGCGGAACATCGACAACTGTCCAGAGGTGGAGGGCGAAGAGGTCGAGGTCGACGACCGCTCGCTGATCGAGACGGCGTTCGAGGTGATCCTCCCCGCCTGGGAGGCGTGCGGCGCCATCGACAGGAATCGACGCCTGACCGCGCTCGGCCGTTGGGGCCTGCCCCGCGCCCTGGCCTGGGCCTGGAACGGCGACTTCGACGCTCCTCCGGCCGGCGGCTGATGGAGCTCGGCCTGCGCGACAAAGGCGTGATCGTGACCGGCGGCGCGTCGAACATCGGTCGAGCCATCGTTCTTGCCTTTGCCGCGGAGGGGGCTCGCGTCCTACTCGCGGACGTTGACCAGGAGAGGGCGCAGAGCACCGCCGCCGAGGCTTCCACCGGCGCGGTCGTGGCCCACCCCACCGACGTGACCGATTGGCCCTCGGTGCAGGCCATGACGGCGCGCGCGAGCGAGGTCCTGGGCGGCGTCGACGTCCTCGTCAACTGCGCCGGCTGGACGGTCGACCGCCTCTTCCTGGAGAAGCCGCGCGAGGAATGGGAGCGGGAGATCGCAGTCGACATGTGGGGCTTCATCAACTGCACCCGCGCGATCCTGGAGCACATGGCGCCGCGGCGACGGGGCCGCATCGTTTCCATCGCCTCGGACGCCGGCCGGGTCGGCGAGTGGCGAGAGGCGGTGTACTCAGGCACCAAGGCGAGCGTCATCGCCATGTCCAAGGCGATCGCCAAGGAGGTCGGCCGCGACGGCATCACCGTGAACGTGGTCTGCCCCGGCTTCGTGCCCGGTCGCCCTGAGACGTCCGGCCGGGACTCGGTCTGGAGCGGCGACCAGGGGGCGCAGTTCAGCCCCGAAGTCCTCGCGCGCGTGGCCAGGTCCTACCCCCTGCGGCGGCTGGGCACGCCCGAGGACATCGCCCCGGCCGTGCTGTTCCTGGCCTCGGACGCGGCCGCCTACATCACGGGCCAGACCCTATCGGTCAACGGCGGCTACTCGATGATCTGAGCCGGAAGCGTACGGCGTTAGTGTTGTCGGGTGAGCGAGGGTACCAGCCGGCCGGTGAGCGAGGGCTCGGCCAGGGGTCTGACGATCAGGGACTTCGATCCGGCCAGCGCCTCCGCCGAAGACTGGGCCGCATTCCACGAGTTCCGGCGCGCGCGCCATCAGGAGGCCGAGCCAGAGGACCCCTTCGAACCGAACGACGTGTCCGAGCTCCACCTTCGCCAGCCGGAGCCCGGCGACGAGAGGTCGCTGCGAGCCGCTTTCGACTCAGGCCGGATCGCCGGCCTGCTGCGGCTGAGCTGGACCGGCCCCGAGTCGCCGGAGTACGAATCGTGGGCGCACCTGCTTTGGGCCGATGGCTGGGTCCTGGAGCCGCACCGCGGCCGCGGGTTGGGGCGCCTGTGGCTGGCGGAGACCCTGGCCGCCATGGAGCGCACAGGCACCACCACGGTCTCGAGCAATGTCGA
The DNA here is from genome assembly GCA_030948965.1 of Candidatus Dormiibacterota bacterium. Taxonomy (GTDB): domain Bacteria; phylum Chloroflexota; class Dormibacteria; order Dormibacterales; family Dormibacteraceae; genus JALYZG01. Next base: position 2,400 of record JALYZG010000053.1, read on the forward strand.
GCAGCCGGGCGGCCACGACTTCCTACGCCGGGTCGGGGCCGAGCCCAAGTTCACGGAGCGGCGGAGCCGGCTCGACCTGCGCCGCTTGGACTGGGACCTCGTGGCGCGGTGGGTGGCGGAGGGCCCGGCGCGAGCGCCTGACATCCGCCTGGAGATGTTTCCGGACCGTTTTCCGGACGACCGCATCGAGGAGCTTTCCGGCCCGCTCACGGAGCTGCTCAACACGATGCCCTGGGAGGGGATGGAGCACGGGGAACTCGTGTACACGCCGGAGCGCCTGCGCTTCTGGTTCGAGCGCCTGACCGCCACCGGTGAGCTCAACCACACCCTGCTCGCGCTCGAGCCGGGTGGCGGCATTGCGGGCATGACCGATGTCGCCGTCCGGCCTCGGGAGCGCATCTTCATCCATCAGAACTTCACCGGCGTGCACCCGCGCGCCCGCGGCCGCGGGTTGGGCCGATGGCTGAAGGCCGCGATGCTGGAGTTCGTCCGGCAGCGCCATCCCGATGCCATCTGGTTCACGACCGAGAACGCGGTGTCGAACCGGCACATGCTGGCCATCAACGAGGCGCTCGGGTTCCAGCCTCACCGCACGGACACCACGTACCAGATGAGTCGCGAGCGCCTGGCGGAGGCCGTCCGGGCGCGTCCCTCCCCGCTGTCCTAGCGCCTGACGCGCCGAACGCGTGCGCCGACCCCCGGCGACTCAGGCTGTCTTTCGGATCGGTTCCTTCTTCAGCAGGTGCACGAGCGCGACCAAGCCGCAAGCCACGATCAGGCTGAGCACAAATCGAATGATCCAGCCCGGGCCGTTGTCACCCAGCCACAGGCTGAGCACGATGCTGACGATGATGCCCGAGAGGAGCCCCAGCCCGACATCTGTCGGGAGGCCGAATCCCTTGCCGGTCATGATCTTGCCTGCCAGCCAGCCTACGATCGCGCCGATGATCAGGCTACCGATGATCCCGAAAAAGCTGAAGTGAAACAATGCCATGCCTCCGCAATGATGGGTTACGTCTAGGTCGAGACTGACACAGGCGGCGCCAATCCGTCAACACACGAACGGGTTCGGCAAACGGCCAGAGTCGCTGCATGGCGGCTGGGCCGGGCTTCGCATCAGGCCGCGGTGACGGCGGGGCGTGACGCGGCCCAGTTGATCGCAATCATCACCAGCACCAGCGCCACGAGCAGCGGGCCCAGAGCCAGCAGCCCGCGCTGCTGGAGCACCAGGCCGACCGCGGCGGGCAGCAATGCCGCCCCGATGCCCGCGCCGGCGGCCTGGAAACCGACCGCGTTGTTGGTCCCGGCGGCGCCGATCCGCGCCGGCGTCAGCGTCATCAGGGTGGGGTAGATCGCCGCCAGGCCGAGGCCGAGCAGCCCGAGGCCGGCGACGCCCAACCAGACCCGCGGCGACCACCAGAACAGAGCTGCTCCGACCAGGCTGAGGCCGAGGCTGGCCTCCAATAGACGCGTGGGCCGCAGCCGATCGCCCAAGCCCGCGGCCAGCAGCCGGCCGGCCGTGAGCGCGCCCCAGTAGCCTGAGACCAGCGGGCCGGCGACGCTAGGCGGCAGATGGCGGGCTTCGCTGAGAAAGCTGTAAGCCCACTGCCCGGCGCTGACCTCCAGCCCGGTGTAGACGAAGAACGTGCCGATAGCAGCTGCGAGCACCAGGCGCCGGCTGCGGGCGGCGGCCGTCAGTGCGGCCCGGGGCCGCGGGGCCGCCGTCGGCGCATCCAGCCAGTCCTCGCGCCCGGCCCAGATGGCCAGCCACACCGCTGCCTCCAGAAGCACCGCCACCAGGTAGGCCGGGCGCCAGCTGCCGAGCGTCAGCAGAGAGCCGGTGACGACCAGTGGCCCCAGGAACGTGCCCGCGCCATAGGCCGAGTGCAGGAGGTTCATCTGGCGGGCGGACTGGCGAAGCGCGAAATAGGCATTGAGACCGGCGTCGAGGACGCCCACCGATAGGCCCAGGAGGACCTGGGCCGCGACCAGCACCGCGAAAACCGGGCTGACGGCGACGAGCAGCAGGGCGCAGCCGGCCCCAGCGGTGGCGGTGAGCAGCATCCGGGAGGTGCCGAGGCGTCGGGCCAGCGGTCCCGACGCTGCCGCCGAGGCCAGGAAGCCCACGCTGATCGCGGCCAAAGGGATGCCGAGCGCGGCGAGGGGCAGGTTGAAGCCGGCGCGGATGGAGGGCCAGGCGACGCCCAGGGCACCATCCGGGTAGCCCACGACGACGAAGGCGGCCAGCGCGGCCGGCACCAGCAGCCAGGCTCGCGCGAGAGG
>JALYZG010000086.1 GCA_030948965.1 Candidatus Dormiibacterota bacterium
AGGCAGACCTGGTCGAGACCGCCCGCCGCTGCAGCCGCGCGGGCCTGAACCTCTGCGTGCACGCCATCGGCGATGGAGCCGTGCGGCGCGCCCTGGACGCGTTCGAGCCGCTTGCCGGCTCAGGCCCGATGTGGCGCCCGCGCATAGAGCATGCCCAGTGCGTCCACCCGGATGACCTGCCGCGCTTCCGCCGCGCGGGCGTCATCGCGTCGATGCAGCCGATCCACGCCGTCACCGACCGGCGCACGGCCGATCGCGAGTGGGGCGGGCGGACTGCCCACGCCTACGCTTGGGCGGCTCTGCGGCGGGCCGGGGCGGTGCTGGCCTTCGGCTCCGACGCGCCCGTGGAGCCGGCCGACCCCCTTCTCGGGCTCGAGGCCGCGACGACTTGGCGGCGACGGGCCGCGTGGCATCCCGAACTGGCTCTTAGCCGCGCGCCCGCGATCCGCGCGTACACGTGGGGGTCCGCCTACAGCGCCGGCCTCGAGGCCTCGACCGGCCGCCTGCTTCCCGGCCGGCTGTGCGACCTGGCGGTCGTAGACGGGGGCAGGGTCGTGGCTACGGTGGTCGGGGGCCGCCTGGTGGACCGCGTCAGGGAGTGACAGCCAGGGCCGCAGGCGCGACCATCGCCGACGGCGCCACGCCCATGTAAGCAAGGCGGCTCAGGCGCGACAGGGGCGAGCCGCCGAACAGCCAGACCAGCGGCGCCAGGGACCAGGTCGGGACCCGGCCCACACCCCACTGAAAGATCTCCAGGCAGGCGTACTCCAGGCGCGTCGAGCGCACAGCCACGCGATAGCGACGCAACGCGCCGGCCAGGGTCAGGTCGCCCGCCAGCACCTGGCGGCCCAGGCGCCCGGCCAGGTCCCCGAACACGAGCGCGGGGCGGATGCCTTCGCCCGAGAAGGGCAGACACTGGCCGGCCGCGTCTCCCGCCAGGAAGATGCCGCCCGCCACGCCCCGACGCAGGCGAGCGGGAAGTGCGCCGCCGTGGCGCGGGGCATCCTCGCTGGCGCCGGCGCTGAATCTGTCCAGGCCCTGCCGCAGGCGGCCGCTGCGCCGGTACGTGAGGATGCCGACTCGGCGATGTTCACCGGCCGGGAAGTCCCAGAGGTAGCCGTCGCGCATGGCCGGGTGCTGGAGCCAGAAATGAAGGCCCCGATCCCGGCCCTCCAAGCGCGCCTCGAGGCCGGTGCTGCAGTGCGCCCTCGGCGCCCCCGACGGGGCCAGGACCGCCCGCCAGCCCGAGGCGTCCACCACCACCGGCGCGCGATGCCGGCCGGCCGGGGTCCGCACCGCGCCGTCCGAGTCCAGGCCGTGGGCCGCGGCGCGCACGAAGGTGGCGTCGCACTGCGCCCTCATGTCCGTGCAGAAACGCCGGTAGTCGAATGTGGCGAAGGCCACCGGCAGGTCGAAGGGATGGGCGCGGCCAGACGGCAGGTGGACCACGCCGTGCTCGTGGACCTGCTCAATCGAGGCCTCCAGGCCGAGGCGCCGGATCAGCTCCAAAGGCGCGGCGCAGGCCGACGTCTGGTTCGCGCCCACGTCGTCGCGATCGAGCAGCAGTACGCGACCGGCGCCGCTCAGGGCTCGCGCCGCGGCCAGGCCCGCGAAGCTGGCGCCGACCACGATCGCGTCCCAGTCGGTTGTCTCGGGCATCGGTTCAATCTTGCACCGGCGCCCGCGCCGTCAGCCGTGCAGCCAATCTTCGACGGGGAGGTGCGGCACGCGATGGAAGTGACGACGATTGCCCGTGATGAGTGTTGCCCTATTCGCCAGGACCGTGGCCGCAATCCGGAGGTCTGGATCCGCGAGTCGGGTGCCACGCTCCTCGAGGGCGTTGCGAACTTCGCCGTAGACCTCGGCGGCGCCCCGATCGAATGGCAGGATCCGGGTGTCCGCCAGGAGCTGGACGGCCCGCTCGTAGAGGTCCGGACGATTGACGCGGTGGGCGCCGTACGCCAGTTCTCCGATCGTGATGGCGGTGGTGCCCTGATCCGCGGCCGCAACTCTCGCAAGGCGGCTCAGCAGTACCGGCGAGGGTCGAGTGCGCATCAGGTCGCTCAGAACGTCCGTGTCGAGGACGATCATCGCTCCAGCTTGGGGGCGGCCCGCGAGCGCTGGGAACTCCGCGCGCCAGCCGCCTGGGCCACGGCGGCCACGAACTCCGGTGCATCGTCGAAAGCGCCAACCAGCGCCAGGAACCCGGTGGTGGGGGCATCCGGCGCCACGGACTGAAGGTCCGAGAGCGGGACCACGGCCGCCATCGGGGTTCCATTGCGCTCGAGGATGAAGCGTTCCCCGCGGTAGTGGACGGCGCCGAGCACGTCGGCAAAGTGGCGCTTGGCCTCCGCCACCCCGATAGATGTGGGCTTGTCTGTCATGATGCCATCCTACCCTCACAGATTGTGGTCCAGCGGGAGGCCCAGGCTCCGCGCCATCCTGGACACATGAGATTCGGCATCGCCATCTTCCCCACCGACTACGCCATCGACCTGGGCGAGCTGGCGCCGGCGGTCGAGGCCGCCGGTTTCGACTCGCTCTGGGTGGCCGAGCACACCCACATTCCCACCAGCCGCGAATCGCCCTATCCCGGCGGCCCCGAGCTGCCCCGCCACTACTGGCATACGCTCGACCCGTTCGTGGCCCTGACCCACGCGGCAGCGGCCACCTCCACCCTGCTGGTGGGCACCGGTGTCTGCCTGGCCATCGAGCACGACACGGTCAACCTGGCCAAGAGCGTGGCCAGCCTCGACCACGTCTCCGGCGGCCGGTTCCTTTTCGGCATCGGGGGCGGCTGGAACGCCGAGGAGATGGCGGACCACGGCACCGCCTTCCCGACACGCTGGAAGCTGTTGCGCGAGCGGGTGGAGGCGGCGAAGGTGATCTGGACCCAGGACGTGGCGGAATACCACGGGGACCTGGTCGACTTCGGCCCGATGTGGTGCTGGCCCAAGCCGGTGCAGCGCCCCCACCCGCCCATCCTGCTGGGCGGCAACGGCCCCCGCACTCTGGAGCGGGTCGTGCGCTACGCCGATGCCTGGATCCCGAACGGCACCCGCTGGCTGCAGCGACTGCCTGAGCTGCAGCGGCTGGCGGAGGCCGCCGGCCGGGCCCCGATCCCGGTCTCCGCCTACGGCTATCGCGGCGACCGGGCCGAGGTCGAGCGGGTCCTGGCGGCGGGCGTCGAGCGGCTCATCTGGTGGGTGCCACCGGACGGCCGGGATCAGGCCCTGCGCCGGTTGGAGGAGCTGACGGCGACGATCCAGCCCTTCTTTGGGCAAGACTAGAGACTGCATGGCATTGGCCTCCACAACCGGGCCGACCTCGGGGCCGGCGGTTCAGACCCACAGCCTGGGCAAGCGCTACCGATCCGGCGTGCAGGCGGTCTCCGGGCTCGACCTGCTCGTAGACCAGGGTGAGGTCTATGGCTTCCTGGGTCCGAACGGGGCGGGCAAGACCACCACACTGCGCATGCTCGTGGGCCTGATCCGGCCCACGTCCGGCACGGCCGTGGTCGCGGGCCACCCGCCCGGCTCGCCGGCCGGTCTGGCCCGGGTCGGATGCCTCGTCGAGAACCCGGCCTTCTACCCGTATCTCTCCGGCCGCGACAACTTGCGCTCCATCGCCCGTCTGGCCGGGGTGCCGGAGACCAGGATCGACGCCGCCCTCGACCAGGTCGACCTGCTGCCTCGGGGCAAGGACCGTTACGCCACCTACTCGCTGGGCATGAAGCAGCGGCTGGGGGTGGCAGCGGCGCTGCTCAAGGAACCGGACCTGCTGATCCTGGACGAGCCGACCAACGGCCTTGACCCGCAGGGCATGGTGGAGATGCGGGCACTGATCCGAGACCTCGCCGAGGGCGGTCGCACGGTCCTGCTCTCCAGCCACCTGATGGGAGAGGTGGAGCAGATCTGTCGCCGCGTCGGCGTCATCCAGGGCGGCCACCTCATCGCCCAGGGCACGGTCGAGGAGCTTCGCGGCGGCGCCACTCTGATGATCCGGGCGACACCCCTGGACCGCGCGCGGGAAGTCCTCCTCGAGCTGCTGGGCGAGCCGGCGGTGGGCGAGCGGGACGGGGCTTTCGAGGTGCGCGTCGACCCGGCGCGGATCGCCGAGGTCAACTGGCGCCTCGTGTCGGCCGGGGTCGGCGTGTACGAGCTCCGACCCTCGGAGCGGTCCCTGGAGGACGTGTTCCTGCAGCTGACAGGCTCGGAGCAGGGCTCGTGACGGCCGTGCTGGGCGCATTCACCGGGCAGTGGCTGAAATTGGTCAAGCGGCCCGCCGTCCGCATCCTGGCGGCTCTCCTCATGGTCATACTGATCGGGCTCGGCTACCTCCTCGGGTGGCTGATCACAAGTCACCTGAAGCAGTTCGGAGGCACGCCGCCGCGGGGCGAGACCACGGCTCAGCTGGTGGCAGCGTTCCATCCGCGACAGTTCCTGACCACCACTGTGCAGGGCACCGGTGGCCTGGGCTCGGTGCTGGTCCTGATCCTGGGCGCCCTGATGATGGGCTCCGAGTACGGATGGGGGACGATGAAGACGGCGTTCACCCAGCGCCCCGGGCGCCTGCAGGTGCTGGCCGGGTGGCTGCTGGCGCTGGCCGCGGTGGTCGCCATCCTCGCCGCCATCTTCCTGGCGGTCGGCGCCGCCTGCAGCGTGCTGCTGGGTCTGATCGACCGGGCGGCGCTCGACTTCCCGCCGCCTGCGGAGGTGGGCAAGGGCTTCCTCGTCCTCTATCTCACCTGGGGCTGGGCGGCGATGTTCGGTTTGGCGCTCGCGGTGGCCTTTCGGCAATCCGCCCTGGCTCTCGGCATCGGCTTGGCAGAGGTGCTGGTCCTGGAAAGCCTGGTGTTCGGAATCCTGACGCCGATCGGAGGCGAGAGGCTGCGGGCGGTGGAGCGGTTCTTCCCGGGCCCAAACGGGGCCGCATTCACTCAATGGTTGGGTAGTCCCACGGGCGCCCCGCCTGCCACACCCGTCGCAAGCGTGGGTCAGGCGGCGCTGGTGCTCGGCCTCTACGTCGTGGCGGCGATCGCGTTGAGCGCCGTGATCCTGCGCCGGCGCGACGAGATCTGAGACTGGCGTCTCGAGCTGGGGCTCAGGCGGCGCGGCGGAGGGGGGCCAGGCGCCGGGCGAGGTCGGTCCGGCGCAGCCGGGCGGTGGCTCCGCGACGGGCCTGGGCGGCGACGGGGGCGCAGAGGCCCGGGAGCATCATGTCCGTGCCCATCAGGGCCGCCTCCCGCGGACCGGGCTCCAAGACCAGCACGTCGGTCCCCTCGCGGCGCAGCACCGCGGCCCAACGGTCAAGCTCGGCGGCGGCCAGCCGCGAGACGAGTGCCGCGACCAGCGCCGCCGGCCCGCGGCCCCGGTCCGCGACTCGCGTGGACAGCGGGCTGAGGCAGACCACGAGGTCCAGGCCGAGACCGCAAAGTAGGTCCAGGTTGAGCATGGAGTGCACGCCCCCGTCCACATAGGCGCGGGCGCCGATGCCGACCGGGCGGAAGAAGCCGGGGATGGCGCAGGACGCGGCCACAGCCTCGGCCAGGCCCACCGCTGGGGCATCGGCGCTGCCGAAGACCACCCGGCGACCCGTGACGTAGTCGGCGGCCACCACCCGGCAGCCGGCGTGGGTGGGCCAGCCGTCGCCGGCCCAGCGGGACACGGTGGCGGAGATGGTGGTCGTCGCCACGCGGCCGCGCGGCACGATCCCGCTGAGGGCGCGCAGCAGCGAGTACGGCGTCGGCCTCTGGGCCAGGGCGGCCGCGCTCATCCGCAGTGACCCGGGCAGCGGCAGCCCGCGGCCTCCGGGCGCGTAAGCACGGTCGGTGGCGAGCTCGGCCAATACCCACTCGCAGGCGGGACCCGGGAGCAGGCGCGGGACCGGCACCCCGGCGGCGATCAGGCCGGCGAAGACCGCCCCCGCCGAGGTGCCGAGGAGCAGCTCGGCCGAGGCCGGGTCCCAGCCGGTCTCGCGCATGAGGGCGGCCAGGGCGCCCGACATCCAGGCCCCGCCGACGATGCCCCCGGCTCCGAAAACAAGGCCGACCCGGGGCGGGACGGCCGCCACTTCAGGCCTCGGGCCGGATGCGGACGGCAAGGCCGATCCGGTCTTCCAGCCGCCATTCGGCCTCGCTGCGCCAGACCCGGTCGAGCAGCTCTTCGAGCTGAGTTTGGAGGTCGTCGCAGGCCTCGCTCCGGGTGCCGCTGGGTGGGGTTTGGCGCGGGGGTTTCATGGCCGTCTCCTGAGGGATGTTGGCCGCAAGCTACGCCCCGCCAGAGCGCGAGGGAATGGGCAAGTGGGGCAATCAGGCGCCGCCTCCCCTCACCCGGCGTTGGGCACCTGTCCCGCACCGTTCCCGTCGCAGGGTTTAGAACCAATTCAAAACGCTAGGCGTAGGCCCGGCTTTGCCGGGCCGATTGAGTTGGTATTGCTGCTGCTCACCGACAGGCCCCGCGCAAGCGTAGGAGGGAGGGCCCACGGGGGGAACCTGGGTTCCCTCCGTGACTCTCCCGAGGGCACCTGTCCCGCCGAGGCTGCTCGGAGGCTTGAGGACTACTTCAAGACGCCAGGCGTAGGCCCGGCTTTGCCGGGTCGATTGAGTTGGTTTTGCTGCTGCTCACCGACAGGCCCCGCGCAAGCGTAGGAGGGAGGGCCCACGGGGGGAACCTGGGTTCCCTCCGTGATTCTCACACTGCCGCGGACTCGGCGCAGATGTGGTCGACGACCGACTCCAGGCTGCGGGTCTGCTGGTGGACTCGGAGCTGACGGTCGGCGCTCGTGCCCTCCTCGAGGATTTTTTCCAGGTACGTGACAGCGGGCCGTGAATTGAGGTCGTCGACCACGTCGTCGATGAACTCCAGCAGCTCGAGCCCGAGCTGGCGCATGGGCACCTCGGCGGCCCGTCCGAAGTCGATCAACTTGCCGTCGATGCCGTAGCGCATCGCCCGCCATTTGTTCTCGGCGATCAGGGCCGGCATGTACTTGCGGAACCCGAGGTTGCGCTCGCGGAGGAGGATGAGCTTGGCGCAGATGGCCTGCATCAGTGCCGCCATGCAGATCGACTCCTCGATGCGCGTGGTCTGGTCGCAGCAGCGGAACTCCAGCGTCGGCAGGTGCGGGTGCGAGCGCAGATCCCACCAGATCTTCTTGCCGTCGTCGATGCACCCGGTCTGCACCAGCATGGCCAGGTACTTCTCGTACTCGCCGTAGGAGACGAAGTCGGGCGGGATGCCGGAGCGCGGGAAGCGCGACCACACCGTGCTGCGGTAGGACTTGAGCCCGGTGTCGCGGCCGGACCAGAAGGGCGACGATGTCGAGAGCGCGAGCAGGTGGGGGCAGAAGTAGCGGGCCTCGTTCATGATCTCCATCCGCCAGTCGGGGTCGGGGATGGCGATGTGCACGTGGAGGCCGAAGATGAGGATCTCGCGGACGACGTCCTGCATCTCGTCCTCGAGCATCTTGTAGCGCTCCTTCTCGGTGATCAGCTGGTCCTGCCAGCGGGAGAAGGGGTGAGTGCCGGAGCAGGCAATGCGGAGGTCGGCCTGAGCCAGCTGCCGGGACAGGTTGGAGCGCAGCCCGCTCAACTCCTCCAGCGCCTGGCCGACGCTCTCGCAGACGCCGGTGGCCATCTCGACCACGGACTGGATCATCTCCGCCCGCACGTTTTCGCCCAGCGGCTCTTCGGCCACCTCGCTGAGCAGCGTGTCGATGAACGGCCGGAGCTCGCCGCTCGAGTCGACGATCTGGTATTCCTCCTCGATCCCGATGGTCAGCCAGCCAGGCCTCATTTGAAGCCCTCGATTTCGTTCGAAACGTCACCAGGGAGGCCCGGCTTTGCTGGGCCGTCTGAGTCGATACCGCGACGCCCAATCAACACGGCGCGGGACGGAGTCCGTGGGGGAACCTTGGTTCCCCTGCGCCTGAAGCCGGGCTTCATGCGCGGCCCTCGACTAGGAAGGTGGGAACCATGCTGCCGGTGCCGGCGGTCACGTTGAGCAGGGCCGACGACGAGAGTCGGGTGAGCAGCCCTCCCGGCCGGCCGTGGAACAGGTAGGGATCCATGTCCACGGCCAGGTCGTGGATCTCGATTGCGTCCAGCAGCACGGGGAACGGCTCGCGCGGCACTTCCACCGCCTCCTGCACCACGGACGGCAGCTCGAGAGCGCCGGCCAGGGCCCGATCCCACTCCTCCGCCGACACCGTCCAGCCCAGGACCACGCCCCGACCCCCGTAGTCGTCGTTGGGCTTCAGAGCCAGCTGCTCGCGGCGGCGCCGGACGTGCTCCACGAGATCCCGCACCCGGCGCCCCCGCCACGTGGTCGGTCCCTCCCGGAGACGGCGCGTCCAGGGGATGTGGCGGGCGATCACCTCCCGCTGGCGGGACGTGTAGAGGTGGGCGTAGAGGTCGTCCGAGAGAAGGGCCAGAGAGAGCTTCACGTGCAGGAGCTTGCCCCGGAACGTGTTGACCATGACGATGGCACCGCTGGTGTAGGCGTCGACCAGGGCCTTCGCGGCCTCCGGCCGGGCCAGCAACTCGGAGGTGAGGACGCGCTTGTAGACGATGCTCACGGGCCGGCCGCCCGCGTACAGGCGCCGGCGCCGCAGCTCCAGCTCGGTGGGATCGCACACGACCGTGGCCACGCCCTGGCTTTCAAAGTAGGCGGTGAAGAGCTCGAACTCTGTGGCCGTGGGCAGGCCCTTCCAATCCACGATCGCGATCGCCGGCTTGGCGTCCCCGCCCCACTCCCGAAAGGAGCGGAGCATGGCCCCCAGCTGGCGCTTGCGCACTGGCAGCGAGCGCACGCGATAGCGGCGGCGAAAGGCGCGCATCACCGGCAGCTCGGCGAAAGCCTCTGCGACAAGGTCCTCGTAAGCCATGCCAGCCGGCGACTCGGCGTTGCACTCCACGTACCTCACCTCCGACCCGAAGAAGCTGTCGAGACGCATTGACGGCGAGGCGGTGCGGCCGCCCGGGTCGGCGAGCGCCAGCCGCTCCTCCTCCGGGTCGAGGGCCAGCTCGGTGCGCAGCCCGGGGTCGCGAAGCAGCTCCCGCTCCAGCGTCATCAGGGCGGAGTGCACGCCTCGCGCCGCCTGGACCGCGTGCGCCCACCGCTGCGGGGTCAGCAGGTTGGGTCGGAGCGATACGGAAAGAGGCCGACCGCCGAAGAGCAGGCGGCGCCGGGCCTGGCCCTGGCCCAGGCTCTCGGCGGACGCCGCGGCCAGGTCCTGGTCCTCCAGCAGCCCGTTCCAGGCCGCTACGTGCTCAGGAACCCGGGGGCGTGGGGCCACGGTCCACGTACTTCCACCAACGGTGGTCGCGGCGCCAAGGCGGCTCCGCCCGGCCCAGCGCGTAGCGGATGACGAGGTCGCTCATCTTCTCCAGCACCCACGCGAAGGCCTCGTCCTTGATCGAGAAGTCGTCGAAGTCGGGCGCCGGGTTGAGGAAGTCGATGGCGTAGAGGGTGTCGCCGCGGACCGCCAACTCCACAGTGTCCATGTCGTAGCCCAGGGCCTGGGTGAGGGTCAAGCACTCCTGCACGGCGCGCCGCCGCAGCTGGCCCGTGGGCGGGTCGTGGACGACGTAGCGCTCCTCGAACGGAGCTGTCGGGTTGTAGCGGATCGGCCACACCTGCTCGCGGCCGATGACTATGCAGCGGACATAGTCGTCCCACTCGATGAACTCCTGCAGGATCATCGTCTTCAGCCCGCTCCGGTCGTAGGCCTGCACGAGCTCATCGAGCGAGCGCACGACCGAGACGTCCTTCTGGCCCCCGCCCGTGTTCGGCTTGAGCACAGCGGGCAGCCCGGTGTAGTTCAGCAGCCGCTCCCAATCGAGCGGATAACGGAGGTTTCGGAGCGAGGTCCCGGGATCGATGTCGGGGATGTAGGCCTTGTTCGGCAGGACCACCGTCCGCGGCACCGCGACGCCCAGCTTGCGGGCGAGCGTGCACTCGAAGAACTTCTCGTCGGACCCCCACCAGAAGGGGTCGTTGACGACCACCGTGCCGAGGAGGGCCGCGCTCTTCAGATGCGCCCGGTAGTACGGCACCTCGTGCGAGATCCGGTCCACTATGACCGCGTAATCGGGCTCGTCCAGCTCGCCCACGCCACCCACCAATGCCGGCTCGGCGCTCACGCCGACCTCCCGTCCGCGGGCGTTGACGGCGTCGTAGAACGGCTCCGGGAACGTGTGCTCGCGGCCGACCATCAGTCCGACGCGTTTGCTGTTCACAGGTACGTCCTCAGCATGTCCTTCCAGTAGGGCCAGTCGTGCGCCCATCCCTGCCACATGTCCACGCGGGCGTCGACGCCGTGGGCCTTCAGCATTTCGCCCAGCTTGACGGAGTCCCGCGCGTTCGCGTCCGTCTCACCCGCCACCACCACCTTCATGCCCATCTCCCGGAGCGGGCCGAGATAGCGCTCGTCCTGGAGCCCGGGCAGGAACGCGAGGGGATTGGTCAGATACGTCTCCGCGTCCGAGTAGCCGTCCAGCCAGCGACCGTTGTCGTAGACGCCGGACATCCCGAGCCAGCCGCCGAACAGCCAAGGCCGGCGCAGGCAGAGGAGGACCGCGTGGAAGGCGCCGAAGGAGGGGCCGGCGCACAGAGGTCGCGAGGGCACGACAGGCAGCAGGTCCTCGACCAGGTAGCGCTCGTAGGCGAGGTGCGCCTGGACCCGGTCCCAAGGCTGCTTGCCGTGCGCGTACCAGGACTCACTGTCGATCGTGTCGACGCACCAGAGCTGCACACTGCCGGCGTCGAGCCGGTCGTGGAGCGCCGCCACCAGGCCGAAGTCCTCCCACTGGTAGAAGCGGCCCTGGGAGGTGGGAAAGGCGAGGAGAGGGATGCCGCCCTGACCGAACCGCAGGTACTCCATGTCCCGCCCCAGAGCGGGGCTCCAGGCGCGGACATACTCTCGCTCCATCCCCGCCGGAAGTGTAGCCGCCGGATCGGGCCATTATGATGTTCGCTGGCGAGCATCCTCGTCATAACAGTGCAGGCCAGCAAGCTGAGGAGAAGACATCATGGCGCAGGAGCACATTGCGGCCGTCCAGAAATACGTCACGGGTCCGAACGAGGCTGTCGTCGATGGCATCGTCAAGCATCTCGGCATCGCGCTCCAAAGCCGGGACTCGTCGCTGGTGGCGTGTTCCGACAAGTCGGAGCGTGATCGTGTGCGCGACAGCTTCCTGAAGCGCAAGCTCGGGCTGACCGGGAGCGACGATCAGCTCGACGCGGCGGTCATGGAGATTTGTCAGAAGATGCAGGCCGAGCGCGACAAGCCACGAGTCACCTTCTACTATCTGCTGGCCGAGAAATTCGGAAAGCTCGAAACCTTCGCCTGAGCTCCAGCGCAGCGGCGCATGCCGCGCGGGGGGTGGTCTGAGCCGCCCCTCTCACTCATAGGGGATCCTTGGCCCCGTTTCGGGTCGCTCGCTGACAGGTTGGGGGCACCGGTGCGATTGGCCGGCGCCCGCCGCTTGTCAGCCTTTGAAGAGCCCCTCGATCTCACCCATGGCGTCGCCGCCGCCCTGGCCGCCGCCGACGAGGAATTGGTCGACCATGCCCTTCATCGGTTCCGGCAGCCGATCCTTGAGCACGCCGACCACGGCCTCGACCGCTTGCCGAGCCTGGTCCGCCGGGAGACCCGTGCGCGAAGAAACCTCGCTGATCAACGTGTCCATGGGTGCATGCTCCTTGAATCGATGCTCGACTGAGACGTCCTGAGCGCAGGCAACAAGCCGAGTCTAGTGGCCTGGAACCGGCACCGCTGGTTGCTCGCTTTTCCAGCCTCCGGCCCCTGGACCTGACGGCAACCGTCCGGTTCCTCAGACGTGGCCCGGCCGACCCCGTGACGCGGGTGCGGGGTCGCGAGCTGTGGCGGGCCACCCGAACGCCGTTCGGCCTCGGAGCCGAACGCCTGCGCCAGGCCGCGGACGGTTCCATCGAGGTGGAGGCGTGGGGCCTCGGCGCGGCCTGGCTGCTGGACCAGGCTCCCGCGCTCGCGGGGGCGCTCGACGACGACACCGGCTTCGAGCCCGAGCAGCCGCTGCTGCGTGAGCTGCACCGCCACCATCGCGGCTTACGCATCGGCCGCACCAGCGCGGTAGTGGAGGCGGCCTGGGCGACTGTGATCGAGCAGAAGGTGGCGGGGGCCGAGGCGTGGGCCGGCTGGAGGGCGATGATCTGGGCGCTCGGCGAGCCCGCCCCCGGCCCCCTCGGGCTCCGCTTGCCGCCCTCTCCCGAGCGCGTGGCGCAGACCCCGTACGAGGTCTTCCACCGCTTCGGCATCGAGCGCCGGCGGGCTGAGACCGTGCGGCGAGTGGCCGCCCATGCGAGCCGGTTGGAGGAGACGCTCGACATGCCTCCAGACGCGGCCCGCCGGCGCCTGCAGGCGCTGCCCGGGATGGGTCCGTGGTCTGCTGCCGAGGTGGCCCTGGTGGCGCTCGGCGACCCGGATGCGGTGTCGGTCGGGGACTTCCACCTGCCCAACCAGGTGGCCTGGGCGCTGGCCGGCGAGGCGCGCGGCGATGACGAGAGGATGCTGGAGCTGCTCGAGCCCTACCGCGGCCATCGCGCCCGGGTGCTGCGTCTGCTCGAGGCGGAGAGGATCTACGCGCCCCGTCGCGGCCCCCGCATGCGCCTGCGCGACTTCCGGCGCATGTGAGGTTGCCATCGGAGCTCGGCCGGCGCCTCGAATCGAGGTCCTGGCCCAGAAGCTCGAGCGCGCGGTCAGCTGACCCGGGGTAGGAAGGCCGGCCGGCCTCGCTCGAAGGCGCCGATCAGGTCCACGTGGCGAAGGGTGAGAGCGATGTCGTCCCAGCCGTGGAGCAGGCATTCGCGCGCGAACGCGTCGATCTGAAAGCCCTCGCTGAACCCGGCCGCCTCGACCGTGGACCGCTCCAGGTCTACCGTCACGGTGGTGGTCGGGTCCTCCGCGGCCAGCTCCTGCAGCCAGCGCACGCGCGCCTCGGGGAGCTGCACCGGGAGGAGCCCGATCTTGAGGCAGTTGGAGCGGAAGATGTCGCCGAAGCTGGGCGCGACCACGACGCGGAAGCCGGCGTCCTGCAGAGACCAGGGGGCGTGCTCGCGCGAGGAGCCGCAGCCGAAGTTGGCGCCCGCGACGAGGACGGAGGCACCCTGGTGCTCGGGCCGGTTGAGAACGAAGTCCGGGTCGTTCCGCCGCCAGTCGTAGAAGAGGAAGGGGCCGAACCCCGAGCGCTCGATCCGCTTCAGGAACTGCTTGGGGATGATCTGGTCGGTGTCCACGTTGGCCCGGTCCAGCGGCGCCATCCGCCCGCTGTGGCGCCGGAACTCGTCCATTAGGCTCCTAGGCCCGCACCAGCGTGCGCACGTCGACCAGGTGGCCGATGACCGCGGCCGCGGCCGCCATCGGCGGCGAGAGCAGGTGGGTGCGCCCGCCCGCACCCTGGCGACCCTCGAAGTTGCGGTTCGAGGTCGAGGCGCAGCGCTCGCCAGGTTGCAGGATGTCGGGGTTCATGCCCAGGCACATCGAGCAGCCGGCGTCGCGCCACTCGAAACCGGCGGCTTCGAACACCAGGTTCAAGCCCTCCTGCTCGGCCTGGTGCTTCACCAGAGCGGAGCCCGGGACGACCATCGCCCGCACCTTCGGGTGCACGCGGCGGCCCCGGATCACCGCGGCCGCCTCGCGCAAGTCCTGCAGCCGGGAGTTGGTGCAGGAGCCGATGAAGACCCGGTCGACGGCGATGTCCTGGATGGCGGTGCCGGGCTCGAGCGCCATGTAATTCAGAGCCCGCTGCTCCGACTCCGTCGATGGCGAGGGGACGCGGCCGCTGACCGGCACGGCCTGCCCCGGATTCGTACCCCACGTCACGAAGGGCTCGAGCCGCGTCGCGTCGATCCGAATCTCATCGTCGAACTCCGCGTCCGGGTCGCTGGGCAGGGTCTGCCAGTCGGCCAGGGCCTGCTCCCAGCCGGCGCCCTGGGGCGCTCCTGGCCGGCCCTCGAGGAAGGCGAAAGTGGCCTCGTCCGGGGCCACCATGCCCACCCGTGCGCCCCACTCGATGGACATGTTGCAGATCGTCATGCGGCTCTCCATCGACAGCTGGCGCACCGTCCCGCCGCGGTACTCGACGGCGCTGCCCTGGCCCCCGGCGACACCCGCCTCAGCGATCAGGCTCAGCACCAGGTCCTTGGCGACGACGCCCGGCGGCAGATCGCCTTCGACCGTCACGGCCAGGTCGCGAGGGCGGCGCTGGGTCAACGTCTGCGTGGCCAGCACGTGCTCCACCTCCGAGCTGCCGATGCCGAACGCGATGGCGCCGAACGCCCCGTGCGTGGAGGTGTGAGAGTCGCCGCAGACGATGACCAGCCCTGGCTGGGTCAGGCCCAGCTCCGGGCCGATGACGTGGACGATGCCCTGGTGCCGGCTGCCCATCGCATAGAGCCGGATGCCGTGGCGCCGGCAGTTCTCCTCCAGCGCGTCGAGCTGCCTCTTGCCGACCTCGTCCGCGGCGCCGCGGCCGCCCCGCGTGGGCGTGTTGTGGTCCATCGTCGCCACGGTGAGGTCCGGCCGGCGCACAGGGCGCCCCGCCAGGCGCAGGGACTCGAAGGCCTGCGGCGAGGTGACCTCGTGGACCAGGTGCAGGTCCACGTAAAGCAGGTCGGGCTCGCCCTCGGCCAAGCGGACGACGTGCCGATCCCAAATCTTGCCCGCCAGCGTGCGACCAGCCACCCTCCAACGGTACCCTGGCGCGGACCGACATTCACTGGGACCTCGGCCACAAACCACCAGGAGGCGAGTTGTCATCCGCCCACTAGGACGGGACTCGCCGGCGGTCTAGACTGAATGGTTGGCGATGAACCGCAGCCTGGCCGTAGCCCGCGTCCTCATCCTCCTCGGCATTACCGGGGCGGGGGTGTGCGCGTCTTAGAGACCACCAGGACAGCACAGAGCCCCCGCCGCGAAGGTGGGGGCTCTTCTTTTTTCCACCGCAATTCATTCTGAGAAGGAGCCGAACCGATGACCGGCGCTGACATACTCCTTGAAGCCCTCGAACGGGAGGGCGTCGAGGTCATCTTCGGCTACCCGGGCGGGGCCAACCTGCCCATCTACCAGCGCCTGGCCGGGCACCCGGCTCTGCGTCACGTCCTGGTCCGCCACGAGCAGGGCGCCGCCCACATGGCGGACGGCTACGCTCGCGCCACCGGCCGGCCGGGCGTGGTCTTCGCGACCAGCGGCCCGGGCGCGTTGAACACGGTCACGGGCCTGGCCACGGCGTTCATGGACTCGGTACCGATGGTGGTCGTCACCGGTCAGCAGAACACCACCCTGGTCGGCCGCGACGCGTTCCAGGAGTCGGACGTGATCGGCTGCACCCAGCCGGTGACGAAGCACAACTACCTGGTCACGAACGTCCGCGACCTGCCGAGAGTGATCAAGGAGGCGTTCCACATCGCCGCCACCGGCCGGCCGGGCCCGGTCTTGATCGACGTCTGCAAGGACGTTCAGCAGGCCGACTGGCCCGAGGTGAGCTGGCCGGACACGGTCGACCTGCCGGGCTACCGGCCGGCCTTCCAGCCCGACCTGACGCAGGTCGAGCTGGCGGCGCAGGCGCTGGCCGGGGCCGAGCGGCCGGTCATCCTGGCCGGCCATGGTGTCCTCCTCAGCGGTGGCACCGAGCAGCTGGTGGCGCTGGCGGAGAAGACGATGATCCCCACCGGCACCACCCTCCTCGGCATCGGCGCGTTCCCCACCCGCCACCCCCTGGCGCTGCACATGACCGGCTTCATGGGCACAGGCTGGAACATCAAGGCGGTGCAGGCGGCCGACGTCCTGATGTGCGTCGGTATGCGCGTGGATGATCGCGTCACGGCGAAGCTGGACGAATGGGCGCCGAACGTCAAGACCTTCATCCACGTCGACATCGACCGCTCGGAGATGGGCAAGAACCGGCGTCCGCACCTGGAGGTTGTGGCCGACGCCAAGACCGCGCTGGAGGCGATGCTGCCGCTGGTCGAGACGCCGGCCCCGGAGCGGAGGCGACCGTGGTTGACCCAGATCGACCGCTGGCGTGAGGAGCACCCGCTCAAGTACACGCACTCCAACGGCCACCTCCAGCCCCAGGACGTGATGCTGGAGATGTACCGGCGCTGCGCCGACGAAGCCGTAGTGGTCGCCGACGTGGGCCAGAACCAGATCTGGGCCGCGCTCTGGTGGAACTACTCCCGCCCCGGCCTCTTCATCAACTCCGGCGGTGCCGGGACGATGGGCTACGCGCTGCCCGCGGCCATCGGGGCGCGGATCGGGCGCGGGGACAAGGACGTGTGGTGCGTCGCCGGCGAAGGCGGCTTCGTGATGACCATGCAGGAGCTCTCGGTCGCGGTGGAGCATCAGGTCGATGTCAAGATCGTGCTCCTCAACAACTTCTCGCTGGGCATGGTGCGCCAGTTCCAGGACGACTTCTACGGCGGCATCCGCTCCCAGGTCGACCTCTCGCAGATGCCTGACTTCGTCAAGCTGGCCGACGCCTTCGGCTTTCCCGCCCGGCGGGTGGAGAGCGCCGACCAGATCGCCGAAGCCTTCGACTTCGCGCAGCGCACGCGAGGCCCCGTGCTGATCGACTTCCGCATCGACCGCGACGCCAACGTCTACCCCATCGTACCCCTGGGCAAGGGCTTGGACGCGTTCACGGAGCTGCCCGATGAGTACGCCTGACCAGAACGGCGCCACGCCGCCTCAGCGCCTCCGCGTCCTCAGCGCGGTGGTCGAAAATCAGCCCGGCGTCCTCTTCCGCGTGAGCGGCATGATCCGGCGCCGCGGCTTCAACATCCAGGGCCTCTCGGTCGGACCCACCGACGACCCCCGACAGTCGCGCATGACCCTGACCGTGGACGCGGGCCACGCCGCGGTGGACCAGGTCGAGAAGCAGCTCGACCGCCTCATCGAGGTGATCGCGATCGAGGACCTGACCGACCGGCCCAAGCTGGTGCGCGAGCTGGCGCTGGCCAAGGTGGCCGTGACCGGACCGCGGCGGGAGCGCGTGGTGGCCGAGGTGGAACGCGTCGGCGGCCGGGTCGTGGACGAGGGTCCGGAGCACGTGATCTTCGAGCTCTCGGGCGAGTTCGAGGCCGTGGAGGGATTCTTGGAGGCCCTGCGACCGCTCGGCCTCTCGGAGCTGGCGCGATCCGGACCGGTGGCGATGTCGCGGACGACCGCCACGACCTGACGACGCCAGCCTCGGCCCCGGGGCTAGACTCGGCCTGACGCATTGCGGCAATCAGTTTGTGCGGAGAGGTTCAAAGAGATGCCCGAGGCAGTAATCGTGGCCACCGGTCGCTCGCCCATCGGCAGGGCGTTCAAAGGCCACCTGGTGGACGTGAGGCCCGATGACCTGGCCGCGTTCATCACCACCAAAGTGCTGGAGAAGGTGCCGGAGGTCGAGGCGGCCATGATCGACGACCTCATGTGCGGCTGTGGCCTGCCCGGGGGCGAGCAGGGCTTCAATCTGGGCCGGGCGGTCAGCGTGCTGGCCCGCCTGGACACGCCCGGCTGCACCGTCACCCGCTACTGCTCCAGCTCCCTGCAGACGACGCGAATGGCCGCGCACGCGATCCGAGCCGGCGAGGGCGACGTCTTCCTCTCGGTGGGCGTGGAATGCGTCTCCCGCTACGGCCACGGCACCTCCGACCCACCCGACGCCCAGAACCCGCGCCTGCAGCGGGCCAACGCCGAAGAGTACCCCGACCTCTTCATCCAGATGGGCGAGACGGCGGAGAACGTGGCCGAGCGCGAAGGCATCAGCCGCGAGGAGATGGACCGCTTCGCCGTCAAGAGCCAGAACGCGGCCGTACTGGCCCGCGACGACGGCTTCTTCGACCGCGAGATCATCCCGGTGCCGCTTCCGAACGGTGAGGTCTTCGCCAAGGATGACGGGCCGCGAGCGGGCACCACCGTCGAGGTGCTGGCAACACTCAAACCCGCTTTCCGGGAGAACGGCCGGGTCACAGCGGGCAACGCGTGCCCGTTGAACGACGGCGCGGCCGCGGTCGTGGTCATGTCGGACACGCGGGCGCGGGAGCTGGGCCTCCAGCCGCTGGCCCGAGTCGTGGCGACGGGGGTCTCCGCGCTGGAGCCTGAATTCATGGGCCTCGGGCCGATCGGAGCCTCCAAGCAGGCGCTGAAGCGCGCCGGCATGGGCATCGCTGACATCGACGTGGTGGAGATCAACGAGGCCTTCGCAGCCCAGGTCATCCCCAGCGCCCGCAGCCTTGGCGTCGACCCCTTCAGCGCCAAGCTGAACCCCCACGGCGGCGCGATCGCCCTCGGCCACCCGTTTGGCATGACCGGGGCCCGCATCACCTGCACCCTCCTGAATGACCTGCGGTCCCTGGACAAGACGTACGGCTTGGAGACGATGTGCGTCGGCGGCGGCCAGGGCATGGCTATGATCCTCGAGCGCCTCAACTGACGGGCGTGGGCCAGGCCGCCGGCTGCCGCCGCTGAACGACCCGGCGGTCTTGATCATGGCGCTGTGGATGATCCTGGCCTCGGTCGGCCCACTCCACCGTGTGGACCCGTATCCGTTCGCGTTCCTGCTGATCCTGGGCAACATCGTCCAGCTGCTGCTGATGTTCGTGATCATGGTCGGCCAGCAGGTGCTGGGCAGTGCCTCGGACAAGCGCGCGGTGCAGACGTATCGGGAGGCGGAGGGGATCCTGCACCAGTGTCTTCAGCTCCAGGCCCACCTCGAAGAGCAGGACCGGACTCTGGCCGCCATCGTCGCCGTCTTCCCCGGCGGGGCCGGCCGCCCACCCGAGCGGCCGGCCAACAACGCCGGTATTGCCTAGATCCGGCCGCCAGTGCGGCGCGAGATCTCCGTTTCCTGGTTCGGGCCGAGCGTGCCCAGGGTCACCCAGCGCCGGAGCGCGGGCAGCATCCTCTCGGGCAGCCGATCGGACGCCTGCCGCCAGATGATTTCAGGGCTCGTCAACTCCAACATCTCGCTACTCCTTCCGCTAACCGCCATCATGGGTACACTGGTTATTATAACCGATGAACCGACTTGACTGGTAACGTAGTTAAAACACCGAGATGAACGAGAGCGTTGCGCCTGATCCGCTCCTCCGGGTTCAAGAGTTCGTCAACTCCTACGAGCTCGACACCGGCCGCGACGAGCTGACCGACGAGGGCCTGCGGGCCTGGATGCTGCGCCACAGCCTGGCCGGAGGCGACGAGGGCATCGCCGACTCCGACGTGGGCCGCGCGATGGCCGTGCGCGAGGCACTGCGCGGCCTGCTCGCCGTGAACAACGGGGCCCCGCCGCGGCAGGCCGACTTGGACGTGCTCAATGCCGCCGCTGCCGCCTGCCCGCTGGAAGTGCGCTTCGACCCCGACGGCGCTGAGCTGACGCCTCGGAGCCGCGGCCTCGACGCCGCCCTGGGCCGGCTCCTGCTGGGGGCTTTCGAGGCGATGGCCGACGGCAGCTGGGACCGGCTCAAGGTGTGCGCCGACGACACGTGCCGCTGGGCCTTTCTGGATCAGTCTCGCAACCGCTCGGGCCACTGGTGCGCCATGCGCTCCTGTGGCAACCGGGCCAAGGCCAGGCGCTTTCGAGCCCGGCGCGGGACCGCGACGAACCCAGCCGCCGGGGATTGATGCCGGCGCCCTCGCCGAGCTTGATTCGGGCGATCCGCCGGCGGCTGCACGCTTCGAATCGCCGCGAAGGGTGAATCCGCCGGCGACTGCACCTTTCGTCACGGCCCCAGCGCGAGGTGGGCCCGGGTGGCCTCGAACCACCGACCAGCGGATTATGAGTCCGCCGCTCTGACCAACTGAGCTACGGGCCCGTCACGACACGTCGAGTCTAGCCAGGCTCCCAACCTATGAGCTCGCACTCATTACCGTCCGGGTCGTCGACATAGAACGTGCGCACGCCGCGCAGCACCGGGTGCACCCCGCCGCGCACCTCCAGGCCAGCCGCACGGCAGCGGCGCTCGAGCTCGTCGTACTGCTCCGCGCCGGCGTTGAAGGCCAGGTGGTGCAGCGTCCGGAGCGCTTTCTCGGATGGAAAAGCGCCGCCGGGTTCCGGATGCGGGACGAGCACGATCATTTCCGGCACCGGGCCCTCGCCGGGGCCGACCCGCAGGAAGACGTTGCGCAACTCCGGCGGCGAAATGACCTCCAGCCCGAGCAGGTCGCGGTAGAAGCCCAGGGCTCGATCCATGTCCCGGACCCAGAGCACGATCTCGGCCAGGTGACGGACCTGCGGCTCCATTCGCCCGCGCCTACACGGCTGCAGCGGCGCCCGACATCACCGCCAGGTTCTCGGGCCGCGCCCGTGGCGGCACCGAGCAGCCGGGGGCCAGAAGCAGGCCGCGGCCGCCAGTGTCGGCGATTGCCTCCGCCACCTGTTCCCGGATGGCCGCCGCGGGACCCCCGGCCAGAACCCGGCGCTGCTCGAGGCCGCCCATCACCGCCTTGCCCGTGATCTCTTGGACGCGCGCCAGCGGGAGGTTACCGCGGCTGTGGATGGAGTAGCTGACCGCCTGGACGGGGAACTTCTTGGCGATCTCGAAGTACTGCCGCCCGCCGCAGAGGTGGACGGCGTTGAACCAGGCCGACGCCGGCAGCGAATCGAGCAGGCGCAGGTCCATCGGCAGCAGCAGCTCCTCGTAGACCTCGAGCGGCATCACGTCCGGGGTGGCCAGATGGGAGATGGCGTAGAAGATGCCCGCCGCGCCCGCCGCCACCGCGCCGCGGGCGAAGTCGATGAGCGCGTCCTGGACCCGCTCCAGCGCGGGAACGACCAGCTCCGGGCGGGTGCGCAGCTCGCGGACCAGCCGCCGGCTGTCGCGGGCCACCAGGTACGAGGCCACCGATGCCGGCGAGAAGACCGTCTGGATCACAGGCACATCCGGCCCCAGCTCCTTCACCACCAGCGCCAGGGCCCGGTTCTGCTCCGCCAGCAGCGAAGGCTCGACCAGGCGCAACCGCTCCCAAGACCCGAGGTCGGGCACCACCGCCTCGTCCAGGATCGGACCACGGAGGCGATGACCGGCGGGGTGGTAGCGGTTGCCGAAGGCCTCGGCAAAGAACGTCGCGCGGGGCTGGAGCTTGACGAAATCCCAGCCGAAGCGGCGTGCGCGCTCGACGGTCACAGCCGCCAGCTCCTCGGGCGACCATTCCTCACGGTACGTGTGGCCCCAGGCGCCCGCTGGTGGCCGGTCGACCTTGTCGCCGCGCAGGGCGGCCTCCACCCGCGCTTTTGAGTTCATGGGCCTTGAGTTTAGGCGGCGCCGGCCGGCGCCATTTGCGCCAGTTCGGCTTCGAGGTCGGCCAGCGCTCCGTCCAGCAGCCGGCCCAGCTCCTGGATCTCGTCCTCGTCGATCACGAGCGGCGGCGCGACCAGCACCTGGTCGCCACTCTCGCCGTCCACCTGGCCGGCGCCCGGATAGATCGCCAGGCCTCGGGCGAAGGCATGGCTCTGCAGGCGCTGGGCCACGGTCCAGGCGGGCGTAAAGGGCCTCTTCGTGACGTTGTCGGCGACCAGCTCCAGGCCCAGCATCAGGCCCAGCCCGCGCACATCGCCGATCATCGGATGCGCAGCGGCCAATCGCTCCAGCTCCGCCCGCAGCACCCCGCCTCGCCGGGCCGCGCGCTCCACCAGGCCCTCCCGTTCCACGATCCGCTGCACCGCGAGGCCGGCGGCCAGGCTGGCGGGGTGGGCGGAGTAGGTGTAGCCATGCACGAGCTGGGAGCGCATCTCCACGAAGAGGTCGTGGATCTCGTCCCGGGCCAGCACACCTGCCAGGGGCGCATAGCCGCTGGCCAGGCCCTTGCCCACCACCAGGAGGTCCGGCACGGCGTCCCAGTGCTGGATGGCGAAGGGCCGGCCCGTCCGCCCGAGGCCCGACATGACCTCGTCGCAGATGAACACCACCTCGTGCCGGTCGCAGATCTCGCGCACGGCCTCGAAGTGGCCGGGCGGGGCCGCGATGGCGCCTCCCGCCGCGCCAATGACCGGTTCGGCGATGAAGGCGGCCACAGTCTCCGGACCCGCCTCTTGGATGGCGCGCTCCAGGGCGCGCCCGCTGCACGCGTCGCAGCCGCCGGCCGCCGACGTGCAGCCGCAGCGATACGGGTATGGGGTGTCGATATGGCTGAAGCCGGCCAGCAGCGGCAGGTACGGTGCCCGCCGCAGGGCGTGTCCGGACATGGCGAGCGCGCCCAACGTGCTGCCGTGATAGCTGACGCGGCGCCCGATGACCTTCCACTTCTCTGATCGGCCACAGAGGAGCTGGTACTGACGGGCCATCTTCAGGGCCGTTTCCGTCGCCTCCGACCCGCCGGAACAGAAGAAGACGCGGTTCAGGTCTCCGGGTGCAGCAGCCGCGAGCCGGCCGGCCAGCGCGTCCAGCACCTCTGTTGACCAGGTGTCGCTGTGGACGTACGAGAGCTGCGAGCCCTGCGCGGCCATCGCCTCCACCACCTCCTGGCGGCCGTGGCCGACAGTGACGACGACGGCGCCGGAGCAGCCATCCAGCACCCGGCGCCCATGATCGTCCCAGATGTAGACGCCCTGCGCCCGCCGCGCGACGGGGGGCACGTGTCCGGGCACACGGTGGAAGACGTGGCGCCCGGGCACAGGCCCAGGTTACGCGCCCGGCGGCGCGAGGCCGGTTGCTACCTCCGGACCCCGGTCACGACTTCCGGTGGGGGATCAGCAACCGATCCAGCCGACCAGCTGATCGATCCGGCCGCGGTCGAAGCCGCGGACGATCCGGCGCTGGTCGATCACGAGAAGCGGTGTGATCTGGCCGTCCAGGTCTTCCCATTCTTGGCGCGCGCCGGCGTCGCCACCGTCCACTCGCCTCATGGTGCTGTCGATGCTGAGGCTGGCCAGGTAGTCGCGCATGTTCTCGGACTCCTGACTCCCCGCCTCCGCGTAGATCACAGCGTCCATCCGTCCATTTGACGGCCTGCGTAGTGGTTTCGTCAATGGATGACGGTCCATCTATCGGAAACTTCTATGCTCCGATAGATGGGTGGCCGTCTCGACGGGCGCGCGGTGGTCGTGACCGGGGTCAGCCGCCGCATCGGCATCGGCTTCGCCATCACGCGCCGCCTGCTGGTTGAGGGCGCGGATGTGCTGGCCCACGCGTACCGCCGCCACGACGAGGAGCAGCCCTGGGGAGCCGACCCGGCAGGGCCCGACGGCGTGCGAGGGGCACTCCTGGCCGATCTTCCCGCGGGCTCCGGCCGGCTGGCGCACATCGAGGCGGACTTTGAGGATCCGGCGGCGCCCGACAGCGTCATCGCGGCGGCTTGGCACGCCTTCGGTCAAGTCGATGCCATCGTCGCCAACCACGCGCGCAGCTCCATGCAGTCGCTCTCGCAGCTGACGGCGGCCGAGCTGGACCGGTCCTTCGCCGTCAACGTCCGGGCCACCCTGTTGCTGATCAAGGCCTTTGCGGCGCGTCACTCGGCCGCGTCCGGGCGCGTGGTCCTCTTCACCTCGGGCCAGCACCTTGAACCCATGCCCGCCGAGCTGCCCTACATCGCCACCAAGGGCGCGCTCCAGCAGCTCACCGGCAGCCTGGCGGCCGAGCTGCGGAACCGCGGCATCACGGTCAACTGCATCAATCCCGGGGCGACAGACACCGGTTACGCGCCCGGGGCGCCCGGCATCTGGGGGCGGCCGGATGACGCCGGCCGCCTCGTGGCGTGGCTCCTCTCCGAGGACGGCCGCTGGGTCACCGGCCAAACGATCGTGTCCGACGGCGGCGGCCACCTCGGCTGAGGGAGATCAACCGGCGTGAGCGATCGACGTGAACCCGCGTGAGACCGGCAGGTCGGCTCCGACCCGATCGGTGGCCGGGTCGAGCGCGAGCAGGTGGCCGGGCGTGAGCACGTAAAGCGGTCCAGCCTTGGGAGAAGCCAGGCTCAGGGCCGTAGCTCCGAGCCGGCTGGTGCCCGTCAGCCTGAGGCTCCCCGTGTCGATCGTCGCCACGCCCGCCGTCCCGGCGGCTAGCAGCCGATGCCCATCAGACGCGACCACCGCGGCCGGCAGTGGCGGCGCCCCGATCGGGGCGAAGCTCGCCACCCGGACGCTGGGCTCGTCCGTGCCCGCGGTGCCTGTCACAATCTCCGCCACACGACCGGTGCCGGTGTTGACGGCGTAGAACGTCCGGCCGTCCGGCGCGGCGGCGAGTGCCCAACCCCGTCCCGAGCCTGGCAGGTCCAGACAGAAAGCGAACGGAAAGCGGCTGTCGAGGGGCAGCGCGTGCACGAAGGCGCCGCCTGCCGCCCGAACGTACAGGGTGAGCTGCATCCAGCCGTCGGCAGTCACCAGGCTGCGGCCGCTGGCAGCGCCCGACATCGCGGCCTCTGTCGAGTCGGACTTGTCGATGATCGGCTGCGCGTACAGCGCACCGGCGGGCACGTCGTAGCGGCGGACCTGGTAGTGGTCCTGGCCGGTCCACTCGAGCAGGTACAGTGCCGCGCCGTCCTGGCTCAGCCCGTCGAACGTGAAGCGGCCGCGGAGGGTGATGGGGGTCGCGGGCCGGGCCAGGTTGGAATCCTGGATCGCGAGGCGCGTCAGCCCGCCGGCGCCGGGTTCGCCCACGTAGACGACCCGCCCGCCGCCCACTGACGTGAACACCGTCCGCGCCCAGCTCGGGGCCACGGCCGCGGCCACACCGGCGCCGGTCGCCGGGTCGACTGCATCGAGGCGACCGCCGTCGAGCGTGTAAAGCCGGCGCCAGTCGGGCGCGGGCACTCCTGCCGGCAGCACCCGCAGCTGCCGGCCGCTGACCGGGTCAAGCGCGGCTAGGCCGTCCGGGCCGGCCAGGTAAAGGATCTGGCCCCGCCCGGCCGAAGCATCCGCGCGAGGCTGGGCGCCGCAGGCGACCAGGGCCAGGACCAGCGTGAGCAGGGCAGCTCGAACTTTCATATCCACCTCCGC
This sequence comes from Candidatus Dormiibacterota bacterium, assembly GCA_030948965.1. Classification (GTDB taxonomy): domain Bacteria; phylum Chloroflexota; class Dormibacteria; order Dormibacterales; family Dormibacteraceae; genus JALYZG01. The sequence goes on from JALYZG010000086.1 coordinate 24,953, forward strand.
CTCTGCTACACCGCCGCCGGGACCATGGTTCCCACCAGAGTCTGCGCCCCGGCCCGGTCGAGCCCGGACTCGATGCGGACGGCCAGCGGGCCCTGATCCCAGATCAGCACATCCGCGCTGGCCCTGAAGCGGTCGGTGCCGCCGCCCGAGTAGAAGAAGAACCCGTGCGGCGCTCCGCTGATCCAGAACCCCGGGCCCCCATTGACGGTCACCTCCTGGACCGTCGTGCCCGGGCCGACCAGCTTGCCGAAACTGGCCCGGTCAACCTCGCCCCGCGTCTCCATGACCAGGGCTCCGACCTCCGGGTCGCCACCGACTGCGGGCAAACCCGGGCGCGGCCGGTAGACGAGGGTCAGGACGCCGGGCTGTGGTTGCCAGTAGACAGAATCCGGCATCCCCAGAGCGCCGGGCACGAGCGGGGTGAAGCCCGCGACCCGCGCGCCCTCGCTGACGGTGGCGTACCGGTCACCCAGGTCGTAGCGGACCCCGGCGTCCCCTGGCGGCCGCGGCGAAGGTGAGGGCGGCTTCTGCACCCGCTCGATCGTGGCGCCGTGGAAAGCGCGGTACGCGGCCACCGCCGCTTCAGTACCACCGAGCAGGGCCAACACCGCGGCAGCGAGGAGCACGATCGGACGCCAGGCCGGCCGGCGGCGGAGTCGCGGCCGCACCGCCGGCCAGAGCTCGGGCGTCGGTGGCCAGGCGATATCCGGCGCCAGCGCGTGGAGCCTTGCCTCCACGCTGCGCAGGTCCTGTCCGTCCTCAGCCACGGACCTGCTCCATCTGGACGCGCAGGCGCAGCAGCGCTCGGTGCAGGCGGGACTTGACCGTGCCTGCGGCGACGCCGAGGATGGCCGCCGTCTCTTCCACGGAAAGCTCCAGCAGGTGGCGGCAGGCGACCACCTCGCGATCCGCGCCATCGAGCCGGGCGAGGGCGCGCAGGAGCTCGGCCCGCTCCTCGGCCGCCATGACGGCGGACTCCGGCGAGACGGGCGTGCCGGCGGCACCCGCCCTCACCTCCACAGCCGCCCGGCGCCCTGCCGAGCGCCTGCGATTTCGTGCGGCGTTGCCCACGATCGTGAGGAGCCAGGCCCGAAAGGGCGCCCCGGCCCGGAAGCGTGGCAGTCCCCGCCAGGCGCTCACGAAAGCGTCCTGAGCCGCGTCCTCGGCGTCCGCCGCATTCCCGGTGACCAGGTAGGCGGCCCGAAAGGCCATCTGCGAATAGCGCCGCACCAGCTCCTCGTACGCGCCGACGTCTCCGCGCCGCGCGCGTTCCACAATCTCCGTGTCGGTGGCGGTCAGCCGGCCCTCCACTCGATCCTCATACACCGGCCGGCTGGGGCCGGTTCCTGAGGGGCGTACCGGCCTGGGTTCAGGCCCAGACGTGGATTGGACCGCCGACCTGAGCCCCCGGCCGTCGGTTGAGAGCCCGAGCCCACACAACGAGGTGGCCGGCGACTGAAGCTGACGGACCGAGCTCGACCCTGGCGTCGCTCACCTCCAGGTCGCCGCCGATCCGGCCGTCGACCCGGACCGGCTGGCCGCGGTTCCAGACGCGGACCGTGCCCGCGACCGCGCCCCCGGTGCCAATCTCGAGCAGCCCTTGGCTGAGGCGGAGGTCGCCCCCCACCGGGGCGTCGATGGTGACGCCGCCGTTCCAGACCGCGACATTGCCTTGGACGCCGCTCTCTATCCGGACTTGGCCACCCGAGACGCTGACGCGCCCGCTGAGCGGCTGGTCGATCGTCACGTCCCGGCCCCAGGCGGACAGGTCACCGTTGGCAGGTGTCGTGCCTGTGTTCCGCGCCGCGTCCGCGCACGCTGGGGCCGCGAGGACAAGGACAGCCGCCACGACGGCCGCAGCCAGCGCCGGCCGACGAGCCATGCCACCAATGGTGCCCGAGCCCTGCCGTCTGAGCAACCGGCACGGTTCGCGCGGCTCGTCTAGCATCGGCGCTGATGGACGTGATGGGCGCCGAAGCTGAGCGGCTCCGCCAGGCGGCGGAGGCGCGACCCTTGCGCCTGCCGGTCAACCGCCGCATCGACGAGCGCCACCACGCCGAGGTGGACGGACTGCAGGTCTGGTTCACGCAGCAGCTGACCGCGCACAACCGCATCTGGGAGGTCCTTTTCGAGCGCTCCGACCGCACGCCGGAGGACGCCGAGGTCGAGGGCTGGCTGAAGGGTCTTCTACCCGATCGGAAGGCGACCGAGGCGGTCGGCCTGCCGGGCTCACTCGTCCGCCGCTTCGAGGTCTTCGAACCCCTGCCATGAGCCTGCCCGCCGGCATCGTCCGCGAGCTGGAGGCGATCGTCGGCGCCGAGAACGTGGTCTCGGACCCGCTGGACCTTCGCATCTTCGAGCGCGACGGCTCCATCGAAGGCCGGCTGCCGGATGCTGTCGTCCTCCCCGCCGACCACCACGAGGTGGTCCAGGTGGTGCGCCTCGCTGCGCGCCACTCTCTGCCGGTCGTGCCCCGCGGCGCGGGCACCGGCCTGTCCGGCGGCGCCGTGACCCTCCACGGCGGCATCGCCCTGCAGCTGAGCCGCATGCGCCGGGTGCTGAAGGTCGACACGGAAGCCCGCACAGCTCTCGTCGAGCCCGGAGTGGTCAACTCCGACCTGCAGCAGGCGGTCGCCCGATTCGGTCTCTTCTACGCGCCGGACCCGTCCAGCCAGAAGGCCTGCACGATCGGCGGCAACGCGGCCGAGAACTCGGGCGGACCGCACTGCCTCTCGTACGGCGTCACCACCAACCACGTGCTGGCACTGCGGGTGGTCTTCTCGGACGGCGCCGAGGCCTGGCTGGGAGGCGAGGCCCGAGATCGCGTGGGGCTCGACCTCCTCGGCTTGATCGTGGGCTCGGAGGGCACCCTGGCCACGATCACGGCCATCCTCGTCCGGCTGCTGCCCGTGCCCGAGCACGTGGTCACATTGATGAGCGCCTTCCCCACCATCGAGACCGCCGGCGAGGCGGTCTCGGCGGTCATCGGGCAAGGCATCGTGCCGGCCGCCCTGGAGATGATGGATCGGGTCACCATCGGCGCTGTGGAGGCGCACTACCGGGCCGGCTACCCGACCGACGCGGGGGCGGTGCTGCTGGTCGAGGTGGACGGGCCGCGGGAGAGCTGCGCCGCCCTCACCGAGGACGTCGAGCGCCTGCTGCGCGAGAACGAGGCGACCGGCATCCGCGTGGCCGAGGACCCCGCCGAGCGGGAGCTGCTCTGGGCGGGACGGAAGGGAGCGATCGGCGCCCTCGGGCGCATCCGGCCCAACTACTACCTGCACGACGGCGTCGTCCCCCGCACCCGGCTGCCCGAGGTGCTGCGGCGCGTGGGCGAGATCGGCCGCCACTACGAGCTGCCGGTGGCCAACGTCTTCCACGCCGGCGACGGCAACCTCCACCCCAACATCCTTTTCGACATGCGCGAGGCGGGCACCCTGCACCAGGTCGAGCAGGCTGGCGAGGAGATGCTGTGGGCGGTGGTCGAGCTCGGCGGCACACTCTCAGGCGAGCACGGCATCGGCATCGAGAAGAACGCCTTCATGCCCTGGATCTACGGCCCCGACGACCTGGACGCCATGCTGAGGGTGAAGCGCGTGCTCGACCCGGCAGGGCGTCTCAACCCGGGCAAGATCTTCCCCGACCCGGAGCGCCCGCCGCGGCTGGTGGCGCGGGCCGGGTTCTGCGCGGAGGCGAAGTGGTGGTGAGGGCCGCCTCGGCCGCGACCCGGCTGCGGGTCGACGGTCTGCGGCCCAAGCGTGTGGAGCGCCCGGAGAGCGCCGAAGATCTGGCTGAGGTCCTGCGCGGGGCGGCCGCTGCGGAGGAGGGCGTCGTACCCGTCGGCGGCGGCAGGGCGTTGGGCCTGGGCGACCCGCTGCAGCGCTTCGACGTGGGCCTCGAGACGCAGGGCCTCGGCCGAGTCCTCGAGTACAGCCCCACCGACATGACCGTCAGCGCGGAGGCCGGGGTGACGCTGGAGGAGCTGAACAGCGTGCTGGCCGGGGCCAGGCAGGTGCTGCCCATCGACCCCTTCGCGGCGCCCGGCCACACGCTGGGCGGAGTGCTGGCGGCGGCGCTGGCGGGGCCGCTCCGCCTTCGCTTCGGCACACCCCGCGACTTCCTGCTCGGCCTCCGGGTGGCCCTGCCGGACGGGCGCCTCGCCGTCGGGGGCGGGCGCGTGGTGAAAAACGTCAGCGGCTACGACATGCCCAAGCTGCACCTGGGCGCGCTGGGCGCGCTGGGCATCATCGTGGCCGCGACCCTCAAGGTCTTCCCCCTGCCTCAGGCCGATCTGACGCTGGCCACCACGCCAGATGACGAGGCCGGCGGCGCCTGGGCCGAGGCGGCCCGGGCCCTCGCCCTGCGCCTGGCTCCGGCCGCACTGGAGCTGGATTCTTCGGGCCGCCTCCTCGCCCGATTTTGGGGCCCCACCCCGGCCGTCGCCGGCGCCAGGGCCGAGCTGGGCTGGGAAGAGGCCGACCCGGCCGTCTGGGCCGAGCATTCGCAGCGCGGGGGAGTCGCCTGGGCGCGCATCTCCGTCCCGCCAGCGCGCCTCCGGGGGGTGATCGAGAGCCTGCAGGCAGGTGGTGCCTGGTGGGCCTCCCCGGGGGTGGGCGTGGCCTATTGGACCGGCTTCACGGCCGCAGACGCGGTGCGGTCCGCGCGAGCGGCGGCGGAGGCGACCGGCGGCAACCTGGTGCTGCTCGCCGCCCCGCCGGAGTTGAAGCGCGAGGTCGGCGCCTGGGGCTCGCCCCCGCCCACCCTGGAGTGGATGCGCCGCCTCCGGGATGCGTTCGACCCCGGCCGCACCATCTCCCCGGGCAGGTACATCGTGTGATGGACGTGCTGGGCGTGTTCAACGGGCCCGACGCCCCGGCCTCCGACGACCTCGCCACCTGCGTGCACTGCGGGCTCTGCCTCAACGCCTGCCCCACGTTCCGGGTCACCGGCCTGGAGACCGAGTCGCCGCGCGGCCGGATCTACCTGATGACGCAGTGGCAGCGCGGCGGCCTGCCCTTCACCGAGGACCTGGCCCGACACATCGACCTCTGCCTCGGCTGCCGTGCCTGCGAGTCGGCCTGCCCCTCCGGCGTGCCCTACGGCCGCATCATCGAGCACGGCCGGGCGGAGGTCGAACGCCTGCGCGGGCCGACCGTCCGCGGCACCGCCGTCCGCACGGGACTGCATCAGCTCCTGGGCCACCCCGGCCGCCTGGCCCTGGCTGGGAACGCGACCCGCGCAGCGCAGCGGCTGGGCGTGACTGGCGTGGTCGAGGCAGGCCGCCAGCTGCCGCGGCTGAAGAGGCGCTGGCGGCCGCCGCCGGGCGGGGTCGCGCCCGCCCTCGGGGTGAGGCGCCACCGGGTGGCTCTGCTCGAGGGCTGCGTTATGCCGATCCTCTACCCCGAGGCGATGGCGGCCACGGTGCGACTGCTGCAGCTGGCCGGCTGCGAGGTCTGGTTCGCGCCGGGACAGCGCTGCTGCGGCGCCCTGGCGGCGCACAACGGCGACCTGGCGGAGTCGCGAACCCTGCGGGACGCGAACGCCCGGACCTTCGGGATGGAGCCGTTTGACGCGCTCGTGGTGGCCTCGGCCGGCTGCGGCGCGCACCTCAAGGACTTCTATCCCAACCTCGGTCCGCGCGTGCGCGACATCACCGAGTTCCTGGCTGAGGCCGGCCTCCCGGAGCCGTCGCGTGAGGTGCCGATTCGCGTCACATATCAGGACGCCTGCCACCTGGTCCACGCCCAGCGCATCCGCCGCCAGCCCCGGGACCTGATCCGGTCGATACCAGGCGTGGAGCTGGTGGAGATGACCCACCCCGACGTCTGCTGCGGCGCCGCCGGCCTCTACAGCTCGCTGCAGCCAGAGATGTCGAAGCGGATCAGGGCGGAAAAGGTGGCGGACATCCTCGCCACCGGCGCGGAGGCAGTGGTCGCGGCCAACCCCGGCTGCCAGATGCAGATCGAGGCCGGCCTGCGAGCGGCGACCGCTAAGAGGCCGCTGGTGCGTCACATCAGCGAGCTGCTGCTCGAGGCGTACGAGTGAGGCCGGGTCGGCCAACTACGGCCGGCAGAGGTCCATTCGCCGGCACGTGCACGCTTGAAATCGACTTCAGGGTTCATCGGCCGGCACTTGCACCCTTGCCCATTGGGACGGGCGTGGGGCCCCAAACCCCCACGCCCGTCCCGAAGATCAGCCTTTGACCGCGCCCGCGGTCAGGCCGGAGATGATCCGCCGCTGCAGGATGAGCACGAAAACGATCAACGGAACCATGACCACCAGCGTTTCCGCCATCTGGTCGCCCCACGGGATCTGGAACGCGCTCGCCTGGTTGGCGCCTGTGTTGGTGATGGCCAGCGGTACCGTCCACTTGTCAGGCGTGAGGATGAAGGAGGTGGCGAGCAGGAACTCCTGCCAGGCCCCCATCAGGGCCAGGATGCCAACTGTAGCGATGCCCGGCGCCGCCAGCGGCAACATGATCCGCCAGAACGTCGCGAACTGGCCGGCGCCGTCCACGTATGCGGCCTCCTCCAGGTCGCGGGGCATGCTGGCGAAGAAGCTCTGCATCAGCCAGACGGTGAAAGGCAACGTGAAGATCAGATACGTGATGACCAGCGCCGGCAATGTGTTGTAGAGGTGCAGGGTCGTCAGCACCGTGTATAGCGAGGCCAGTATGGCCACGACCGGGAAGATGGACATGGCCAGGATCATGTACAGGGCGAACGAGCGGCCCAGGAACTTGAAGCGGCCGAGCGCGTAGGCCGCGCTGGCGCCGATGGCCACCGCCAGGATGGTGACTGACACCCCGACGATGGCTGAGTTCAGGATGGAGCGCACGAAGTTCGGGTCGTTGAAAGCGTTGAAGTAGTGGTCGAACGTGAAGTTCGTCGGCCAGTACTGCACCGGCGTCAGATAGATATCCCGGTCCGGCATGAACGAGGTCCTGATCGCCCAATAGAACGGGAACAGGATGTAGATCAGGATCAGGGCCAGGAGCGCGTAGAAGAGAATCCGGCCGATTAGCTTGCCCGGCTTGAAGGGCCGGCGAGCAGTCGTCGGTGCGGCGACGGCGATGCTGCTCATGACCTGGCTGCACTCCATCTGGAGGCGATCACATAGAACCCGATGAAAATGCCGATGATGATGAGGATGGCCACGCTGATGGCGGAGCCATAACCGACCTTGCCAAAGCTCACGATGTTCTCCTGCACATAGACGGCCATCGTGGTTGTGTCGGCGCGCCCGCCGAACAGTACGAAGAAGACATCGAACACGCGTAGCGCGTCCAGCGCCCGGAAGACGACGGCGACCAGGATGGACGGCATCAGGAGTGGCAGCGTGACCGAGAAGAAGGAGCGGAAGCGGCTGGCACCGTCCACGTCGGCCGCCTCGTAGAGATCGCTGGGAATCGTCTGCAGACCGGCCAGCAGGATCAGGGCAATGAACGGCGTGGTCTTCCAGATGTCGATGGCCGCCGTCGCCGGGACGGCTGTGGCCGTGCTGCCGAGCCAGTCGACGTTGGTCTTGAGCAGGCCCAGGCGGTAGACCAGGATGTCGTTGAAGACGCCGTAGATCTGGTTGTACATGAGCTTCCACATCGCGGCCGAGATGACCGTGATGAGGGCCCAGGGGATGAGCATCGAGGCGCGCACGATGCCTCGCCCGCGGAACGCCGAATTGACCACGACCGCGATCAGGAGGCCGAGCAGGAACTCGAAGACGACTGTCGTGATCGTGAACCTGACGGCCACCCAGACCGAGCTCCAAAAGCTCTGGTCCCGGATCAGCTTGGAGTAGTTCTGGAGCCCCACGAAGTCGGTCGTCTTGCTGCCGAACTGGGCGTTCGTGAAGCTTGTGATAATCGTGTTGATCATCGGGTAGAGCGCCACCACGACGACCACGACCAGCGCCGGGATCAGCATGTAGTAGGCGAAGCGCGCACTCCTCGCCTCCAGTGAGACGCCGCGGCGAGCGCGCGGGGCGCCGGCCGGCGCGGTCGCGACAGCGGTCTGGTCAGGCTGCGCGCTCACGAGGCCTCGCTCGCTCGCACGTTGATCGCGTTCACAGGGTCATCCTCATGGCTCAGCTACAGGCCCTGAATCTGGGACTTGACCTGAGTCAGGGTCTGGGAGACGTCTGAGCCGCGGAGGATCTGGTTGACACCCTGGAAGAAGTAGGTCGAGGCCTGGTTGTACTTGGTCCCCAGCTGGCTCGGCCGGGTCACACGGTTGGTCTGGACCGTGAGGAAGGGCTCGGCTTTGATCACGCCCGAGTCCTGGCCGATGGCGGGCATCGAGGGCACGAACGTGCCATTGATGGCGCGGTACTTCTGGAAGTCGACGCCGGTCTGGTAGGCGATGAAGGCGGCCGCCGCCTCCTTGTTGGCGGATTGGCCATTGATGCTCAGCTGCCAGCCGCCGACGCAGGCCGAAGACTGGCCGGCGCCATGGGGCAGGGGCGCGACATCGAAGTTACCCACGATCTTGGAGTTCTTGGGATCCGCCGACAGGGTGTAGGCGTAGGGCCAGTTGCGCATGAAAGCCGCCGCGCCCGAATCGAAAGCGTTGCGCGCGTCCTCCTCCGCGAACGAGGTCACGCCGGTCGGGCTGATCTTGCCGATCCAGCTTTGTACCAGCTTCAGGATGTGCACCGCCTCCGGGTTATCGACCGTTACCTTCCCGTCCTTGTCCACGATCGTGCCGCCGTTGGAGGAGGCCAGCCACTCGAGGGCGTTGCAGGTCAGGCCCTCGTATGCGTTGCCCTGGAACACGTAGCCGTAGAAGTTGGGGTTGGCGGCCTTCTCCCCGGCCTGGATCTTGGTCGCCTGCGCGGTCAGGTCATCCCAGGTGGCCGGCGGGGCCGAGTAGCCGTACTTGGTGAGGAGGTCCTTGCGATAGTAGAGGAGGCCGAAGTCGCCGAACCAGGGCATCGCTACCAGCTTCCCCTGATAGGTGTTGTTGGCGATGATGTTCGGGAAGTGGAGCTTGGCCTCGTCCGACATCAGCGGCAGGTCGTCGAGCGGAGACAGGAACTGGGCGAACGCGATCGGGTAGACCACGTCGATCATGAGGATGTCCGGGGTTGTCGACTTCGACGTCAGGAGCCTCTGGTACTGGGCGTACGTGTCGGAGGTGCTGGCCGGCCGGACGACCAGCTGGACCTCCACCCCAGTGTCCTTCTTGAACTGGGCGGCCGCCGCGGTGTCGATCGGGCCCCCGATCCCGCCCGGGTCGTGCGACATCACGATCTTCTTGCCGCTGTACTTCTTGGCCGCCGACACGATGTCGCTGGGCACGCTCGGCACCGGCGGGATGCTGACCTTGACCGTGGACGAGGTGCCACCCGAGGTGCTGCTGGAACTGCCTCCACAGGCCTCCAGGAAGGCGGTCAGGCCGCCCGCGGTGGCGACAACCGCGCTGACCTGGCCGGTCCGCTTGAGGAAATCGCGCCGGCTCCAATCCAGCAGGTAGTTCGGAACTTCAGCGTCGTCTCGAGCCATGTGCCACCTCTCCTAATTAGAGTCCTACTCGCCGCCATTGACCGATCGCCGTCGGCCAGGCGGCCTTTGCCTTCGCAACCGTCGGCTCCAGGCACTCTAGTACGAATGACACACCCCGGTCCAGTCAGCGTTCGGTCAGACCCCGTACATCGGCGTCCCAGGCGAGGTGGACGTCCCCTGGCCGGGTCCATCCGGACCGGTTGCGCCTCAGCCCTTGGTGACCGGGTGCACGGGTTCGGCGGTTCCCAACATCTTGGCAAATGAGAATCGCGTGATCGGTGCCAACCTACAATCGATCCCGAGTGGCCTCGATGCTCGTGCAGGCGCCCAGCGTCATCCGCGCGCTCGAGAGTCTGCGGGCCGACGAGGGCGGCCTCTACGCCAGCGCGGGCGAGCTGTTCTCCGACGCCGTCTTCGGGCGGGACTCGATCGAGTGCGCGGATGACCTGATCCAGATCCGCCCGGAAATCGCCCGAGAGGTGATCCGGCCGGCGCCCCGATCGTGTTCCTGTACGTGAGCCCCGAGCAGCAAGTCCACTATGACTTCGCCGACCGCGACCCGGTGAGCGGCAACTCCACGGCGATTCTGGGCACCAACTACCCCGAGGCACTGGAGGCTTGGACTGTCACGGCCATGCTGGCGATCAAGGCTCGGGTTGCGACCCGTAGCGCGGACCGGCGTGAGCGCTGGCAGGCGGCGATCGACAACGAAGTGCTCCAGACCCTGCCCGTCGCCGAGCCGCTGCGGAGCGCAGGTGTGCGCGAGGCCGCGTACGCGCGCCGTGGCGACTTTGTCCTCAACGCCGACGTCGCTATCGACCGCGACCAAACCGCCTGTAGCGCCAGGCATCGCGCAGCCGAATCGCCGCCGAGCGGCGCAGGCGCGCCGATCGGGATTGGAAAAGACCGCTAGAAGAGAGCCTCCTCGGTTTCCGCGTCGAACACCTGGAGCGAACGGGTGTCGAGGCCCAGCCGGACCTCGTCGCCGACCGCCACCCGCATCCTGGGATCGACGCGCGCCGTCACCTGGTCCTTGCCGACCTGGCCATATAGGTACTGGTCCGAGCCCAGGCGCTCGACCACGTCGACCTTCAAATTGAGCGTGCTGCCACCCTCCACCAGCCGGTCGGTCAGCGCCTCGGGTCGGAAGCCCAAGGTGCCCTTCTTCTCACCGACCGGCTTCGGCAGCTTGACCTCGAACGTTCCGGCCTTGGCGGTGCCGTTGGATGTGGTGACGGGGACGAAGTTCATGGACGGGGAGCCGATGAAGCCGGCCACAAACAGGTTCGCCGGGTGGTCGTAAATCTCACCGGGGGTGCCCACCTGTTGAAGCACACCGTCGTACATCAGCGCGATTCGATCGCCCATCGTCATCGCCTCGACCTGGTCGTGGGTGACATAGATGAACGTGGTCTCGAGGTCGCGGTGCAGCTTCTGGAGCTCGATGCGGGTCTGGCCGCGCAGCTTGGCGTCGAGGTTGGAAAGGGGTTCGTCCAAGAGGAATACCTGCGGGTTGCGCACGATGGCGCGACCCAGGGCCACCCGCTGGCGCTGGCCGCCGGAAAGGGCGCGCGGCTTGCGCTTCAGGAAGTTGTCGAGGCCGAGGATGCGAGACGCGCTCTTGACGCGGCTGTCGATCTCGGCCCTGGGCGTGTGCTTCATCTGGAGGGGGAACGCCATGTTGTCGTAAACGCTCATGTGCGGGTAGAGCGCGTAGGACTGGAACACCATCGCGATGTCGCGGTCCTTGGCGGCCACGTCGTTGACCTTGCGTTCGCCGATCCTTATCTCGCCATCGGTGATCGTTTCGAGGCCGGCCAGCATCCGCAAGACGGTCGATTTGCCGCAGCCCGACGGGCCGACCAGGACCATGAACTCCTTGTCCTTGACCTCGACGTTGAAGTCCTTCACGACCGTGACGTCCGCCGTGTAGCTCTTCCCCACGTGGTCGTAGGTGACTGATGCCATTTGGGCTTACCCCTTCACCGAGCCGGCCAGGATGCCGCGCACGAAGTAGCGTTGCAGGCTGAGGAACACAATCAGGGGCACCAGCATCGAGAAGAATGCCGCCGCGGTCAGCAGGTGATAGCCCTGCCCGAGCGAGTTGGTCAGGTTGGCCAGCGTCACTGTCAGCGGCGCCACCTCGGGCGCACCGCCGACGTAGATCAGCGCCACCAGCAGGTCGTTCCAAATCCAGAGGAACTGGAAGATCACGAGCGATGCCAGGGCCGGCACAGACAGCGGTAACACGATCCGGAAGAACACGGTGAGCGTGCCCGCGCCGTCGATCTCCGCCGATTCGAAGAGGTCGCTGGGCAGGGCGCGGAAGAAGTTGGCCAGCAGATAGATGGAGAACGGCAGGCCGTAACCAGTGTGCGCGAGCCAAACCGGCAGGAAGGGCGCCCAGGTCAGGTTCGACGGCGTGATGCCATGGGCTACGAAGAAGCTGAGCACGGGCACAAAGCTCAGCTGGAGCGGGATCGCGAGCACTCCGACGATGCCCAGGAAGATCCAATCCCGACCCCAGAAATGCATCCAGGAGAATGCATAGGCGGCGAAGGCTGCGATGGCGATCGGGATGATCGTGCCGGGGACCGCGATCATGAAGCTGTTGAAGAAGCTCTGGCCCAGGTTGCTGCTGCTCAGCACCTTGGAGTAGTTGTCGAGCGTGAAGCTGAATTGGGGCGCCAGCGCCGTCCACCAACCGCTGGTCGCGATTTTCGAGAACGGCCGGAACGACGTCACCAGGATGCCGACCGTGGGCACGATCCAGGCGACTGTGAGCCCGATCACGGCCACGTGCAGAACCAGTTTCGACAGGCGATCTGAAATCCATTGCGGCGAGAACCGGGCGGCGGTCGCAGCGCTACCTGGACGGTCGGCGACTGCAATGCTCATTCGGGAATCACCCCCCAGCGCCGATTGTGTCGGGTCATCATCGTCTCGCCTCCACGGCCCGGAACTGGCGCAGGTTGAAGATCAGCACCGGAATCACGGCCGCCAGCAGGATGATCGCCACGGCGGCCGCGCCGCCCTGGTTGTTGGAGAAATAGAGGAGCTTGTACATGCGGTTGGCGAGCACGTCGGTCTCGAAGTTGCCGCCTGTCATGACGTAGACCACGTCGAATGCCTTCAACGCGAAGATCACGAGCGTCGTGCCCACCACGACGACCGTCGGCATCATGAGCGGGAAGATGACGCGACGGAATATGGTGACCTCGCCGGCGCCGTCCACCCGTGCGGCTTCCAGTAGGTCCGCGGGGATGCCCTTCAACGCCGCCGACAGGATGACCATGGCGAAACCGGTGATTCCCCATACAGCGGCCCCGATGATGGCAAAGTTGTTGACTGAGGGGTCCTGGATCCAGAGTCTCGGGTCCTGGTGGAAGATGCTGGTCACGAGAGCGTTGACGGTGCCGGTCTGGGTTTGCCCGGCAGGCTGGTACGCGTACATGAACTTCCAGATAACGCCGAGGGCCACCGCCGAGATGGCCATGGGCATGAAGATCAGCGACTTCACAAAGCTCTCGTAACGCACGCGATCGAAAAGCACCGCCAGCAGGAGCCCGAAAGCGAGCACAAAAGCCGTATAGAGCACCAGCCAATACACGTTGTTGCGGATCGCGATCCAGGCGCCCCCGGTCGGGAAGTCCGCGAGCTGGCGTGCAAAGTTGGTGAGGCCGACGAAATCGCCCTTGCTGTTCTCGAGGCTGGCCTTCGCAGTGAGGACGGCAGGTGCGATCAAAAAAGCGGTGACGAGGAAAAGGGCCGGTCCGACCCACAGCCAGGGTCGGACCGACGGACGGATGCGATCGGGTAGACGCCGCACTACGAACTCGGCGACCACGATGTAGCCGACGATCACCGCGGGCACGCCCACGATCACCACCAGCAGGGTCGGCAGCTGCGTAGTCAGGAAGGAACCCATGTTTACGTTAGCCAGGTCAAGTCGTATAGGCGGTCGATTGGACTTTGTCGAGTCCAGCCAAGATGGAATCCAGCTTGGTCTGATCCTGGACGAAGCTCAGCACCGCTGCCCAGTAAGCGTTCTTCATGTCCGCCGGCATCAGGTCGCCGGCGTCGTACTTGGCGATCTTGGCATCCCTGAGGATCTGGGCCGTCAGCTTGGAGATCGCATCGGGATAATCGCTGAGGTTGGTCTTGTTGTTGGGTGAGATCTTGCCGCCCCGCTTGACCCAGATAGTCTGAGCCTCGGCCGTGGCCAGGTACTTGATCAGCGCTACGGACTGCGGGGTCTTCTTGAACACCGAGAAGGTGTCGCCGGAGACCACATGCGCGCCGGTGAACTTGCTGCTGACGTCGGGCAGTGGGAAGAAGTTGAAGTCCTCGCCGGCCTTTAGGGTCGGAACTGCTTTGACGAAGAAGTCGGTGATGAAGGAGCCCTGATTGTGCATGTTGCACTTTGGCGGGCTGGCGAACATTGGGGTTCCGCCGTCGGCGAAGTTCGTCGACACCATGAAGTTCTTGCCGCCGTAGACGTTGGCCTCGGCCGGCCCCAGGACCTTGCCCCAAGTGGTCCAGGCCGACTTGATGTCGCTGGAGCTCCACTTCGTCTTGCCCTGCCACCAGTTGTCGTAAACAGTGGGCCCGGACTCGCTGAGAACGATCTCCTTGTGCCAGTCGCTGCCGGGCCAGCCCGAGGCCGCGCCGCTCTCCAGGCCAATACACCAGGGCGCGGTTCCGTCCGCCTTCATCTTGTTCTGCAACGTGGTCAGCTCGTCCCATGTCTTGGGCACGGCGTAGCCCTTGGCCTGGAAGACCTTGGGGTCGTACCAGACCAGGCCTTTCAGAGAGGCCCAGGAGAAGATCTGGTAGAGCTTGCCATTAACCGTGCCGAGATCTATCCAGCTCTGCGCATACTCCGACCTGAGCTTGCTCTGGTCGATGATGTCGTTGAGCGGCACCACCTTGCCCTGCTGGGCGAACTTGGTGAGCAGTGAGGGGCTGGGGGCCGCCGCCAGCTCGGGCGGGTTACCGGCGGTGACCCGAGTGCCTAAGACCGCGTCCTGGTCGCGCGTGGCCTCATATTCGACCTTGATGCCGGTCTGGTCCTCGAATGGCTTGAGCACGGCCATGAAGGATTCCTGCTCCGAGCCGGACCAGACGGCGAGCACGTGCACAGTGCCCCCGATCTTGCCGCTCGAGGGCGTGGTCGTCGTGCTGCTGGTGCCGCAGGCCATGATCAGCGAGGCCCCCATGGCGAGCAGCACCGAAACCTTGAAGCTCGCTATTCGCATCTGATCCTCCCCTTACCTCCGTACCAGACCGGCCAACCAGCGATTATTTGCCGACATACTGCACCTTCACGCCGCGTTTCGCAAATTAGCCGCGGGGCCGTCGATGCGCGCCCAAATATGACCAGATGGCCAGCCCCGTGAAGACCACGGCCACCAGCAGCAGTACTCCGAGCGCCAGCTCGGTCTTGAGGCTCATCGCTCCTCGCCGCCGTCCGGCGCGAGGTCTTTGGCGGCCACCCGGCCCTTCAGAAGCACGCGTCCGCTGGCCACGCCAGGAAGGGTAAGGTCCACCTCCAGCTCGTGGTCGCCCGGTTCCAGCGGCAGCTCGAGCTCGACCAGCATCTGGAGGTCGCGACCGAACGGTAGGTCGAGCCGGCGGGGCAGCGGGATGCGGCCCGAGTCCGTCTGCACGAGGAGGCGGGGTGAGTCCAGCGCTCGGCCGTCCAGGCGCAGGTCGTCGAGGCCGGTCAGGACCGCGGGCCGCGTGAGATTGCGCAGCGTGAACCCGGCTCCATCGGCATCGGGTCGCAGGCTGTCGAGGACCGCGATGCGCTCGGCCAGGTAGCCCGGCAGAAGCGGTCGCCGCCTCGACGCCGGCACCCGCTCCAGGATCTGGAAGTCGAGCTGGGAGCGGAGCGGGGTCCGGCCGGGTGGGCGCAGCTCCACCTCAAACCGGTAGAGGCCCTCGGCCTCGAGGGGGAGCACCAGCGAGGTCAGCTGCACGGCCGGCTCGGCGGCTGTGGGCAGGCTCACAGCGACTGTGCCCGAGTAGGACTTGCGCCGCGCGGCGTCGCGCAGGCGAGCGAGCGCCGAACCCTCGAGCGGGCGCTCTCGGAACGCCGACCAGCGCACTTCGGCCGGCCCGCTGAGCATGGGATCGTCGTTGACGATGACGAGGCGCATGGTCACGGCCTGGCCGGGGCGAAAGCCGATGCCCGAGGGCTGGAGCGGGCTGAAGCCGACCGGGTCGATGATGACGCGCGTCAAGGCGAACGCCTCCCGCACCGCGGCGAAGGCGGCCTTGGGCACCCGAGCCGAGTCGAGGAGACCGAAGCCGATCCCCGGGAAGGGATCGACGAGCTGGTACACGAGCGCGCCCCAGCAGGGCTCGAACTTGCGCTTGCGCAGCTGGTCGATGGCGTACGCGAGCAGGTCCGCCTGGTAGGCCTGGCCGGCGCCCACGAAACGGTCGAGGCTGGGGTGATCGGTCGGCAGCCCGGCCCCCCGCTCCGCCCACGCCGGCAGCTGGAAGCCGGCGTAGAGCCATTGCGGGTCGTCCCCGGCCACCGGCCAGCGCGTGCTCAAGGATCGCCAGGCTGCGGAGCCGGTGCTGGGCGCCGCCTGGGCCCCGAACTCGCTGACGAATCCGGGCAGCGCGTCGGCGAAGTCGCTCCAGGAGCCTTCCCGCCAGCCCAGCCAGAGGTGCTGGTCGAGCTCGCCGGATGCGGCCAGCACGGTACGGCCGGGGTCCAGGCTTTCGATCGACTCCCGGATCTCCTGGTCGATGGTGTAGTTCTGACGCACGGCATGAACGTCCGCCAGGGCGGCGTTGGCTGCGATCCAAGGCGGGTCGTCGTGAGCTGTCCAGAGGACGATCGAGGGCCGGTTCTGGAGCATGCGCACCATCTCCGGCACCTGCTCGCGGACCGTGGTCTCGAAAAAGCGCGCCTCCTCGGCGCTCGCGTGATAGGCATACGAGAGCGTCAGCGGGAAGTCGGCGAACACGAGCATCCCGGCCCGGTCGGCGAGGCGGTAGAAGGCGTCCGGGAGGACCTGCGCGTGCACTCGCAGAACGTCGAGGTTGGCCTCGCGGGCCAGCCTCAGGTCCTGCTCGAAGGTCGCCTCGTCGAGCTGGTCCAGGCGCTGGCCGGGCGTGTAGTTGGCGCCGCGCAGGAACATGGGCTGGCCGTTGACAGCCACCCGCCAGCCGTCGTGGCCGGCGCGCATCACCACGTCGCGGAAGCCGAAGGTCTCCTCGACCCGGGCGGAAGGCCGGCCGCCGACGGTCACAGCCACGACGGCCCGGTAGAGAACGGGCTCGCCCAGCCGCCACGGGTTCCAGCGCTGAGCGCCGGGGATCGAGAGCGCCAGTGTCGCGGTCTGCTCGGTGCTGCCCGGGACGCGCACGTCGCGGCGCAGGCGGAGCGGCCGCCCCTCTTCGGCCATGACCTCGAGGACCAATTCCCCGGACATCTCCCGCGCGTCCAGGTTGCGGATCCGCGCCTCGACCTCGAGCCGGCCCGCATCGCCCGCCTCCAACGAGGGCCGCAGCCGCACCCAGTCCAGGGCCAGCGATCCCAGGTACTCCAGCTCCACGGCGCCCCAGAGGCCGACCGGCACCTCCCAGCGGTAGGGCTCGGGCAGGCTGAACCAGGCGCTGCTCGGATACGGCCGGCTGTCGCCGTCGTTGAAGACGCCCATCACGTGGCGCTTGCAGGAGAGGTCGGTCTCGATCGGCGACTCGCAGCAGAGGACGAGCAGGTTCTGGTCCCGAAGCTGGGAGGTGACATCGAACCCGAAGGGGCCGAAGTAGCCGTAGTGGGAGCCGAGCAGGCGGCCGTTGAGCCAGGCGTGGGTGGCGAGGATCGCGCCCCCCAGGCGCAGCAGCACCCGGCCGTTGTGGTCCGGACGGGGGAAGCGGGCGCGGTACCAGATGGCCGAGCGGCCGGCCCAGGCGGACTGCTGCTCGGGTACGGAGACGGGCTCCCAACCGGCGCCACCGCCCGCGGCCAGGCCTTCAGCCTCGCCTTCGCCCAGCGGCGCCCACAGAGCCTCCCAGCCGCCCAGCGCCCGGGTCCCGCCCGAACCCTGGCGGAAGGGCAGGCTGAGGCAGTCGTTCATCGCGCGAACGGGCCGTCGGCAGTGCGGCAGAGAAGGATCGGCACTCCTGACAGCGACGCTTCGAAGCCGGCCTCGGCGCCGGCCTCGACGAGGGCGAGGATGCTGCCGCCAAAGCCCGCCCCCATGATGCGGGCCCCGAGGCAGCCGGGCGCGGCCCAGGCGCGCTCGACCACCGCGTCGACGGCAGGTGTGGAGACCTCGAAGTCGTCGCGCAGGCTGACGTGGGACTCCGTCAACAAAACGCCCAGGCGGCGATGGTCGCCGCCCTCCAGGGCTGCGACGAAGGCATGCACTCGCGCCACCTCACTTTCGACGTGCCGGCGACGCGCCGGCATCCCCGACTCCGCTTCCCGGCGCCGCTGGTTGTAGGCCGTGTCCGCGAGGCGGCGGTGCACGCCCGAATCGAGGACCGCGATCACGAGGTCCTCGGGAAAGGGCACCAGCCGGTGGCGCAGGGTCGCGGTGTCGATGAGGAGCGCGTAGCCCCGCCGCCCCAGCGCCGACGCGAACTGGTCCATCACCCCCACTTGGACACCGGTCGCGCGCTGCTCGGCGCGCTGGCAGGCGAGAGCGGCCGCCACTCCGTCCATCTCCGGCGCCAGGCCCGCGGCCAGGGCCACCAGCAGGGCGGCGGACGAGCTGACCCCGGCGCCGGTCGGCACCGTCGAGTCGATCGCCAGCGCCTGCGGCCCGCAGCCCAGCTCCGCCGCCATCGCCTGGGCGTAGGCCAGGCCGCCTTCGACCTCGCTGGCCATCGACCACTCGGCGGCCGGGTGGCCGCGCACCGTCACGTGCCGGTCGATGGCCGCCGCCAGCACGACGCCACCCAGGTAGTCGACGTGCTCGCCGATGAGGTTGACGCGGCCGGGAGCCCGGCCGAGCCACTCAGGCGCCGGGCTAGCCAAGGGCCAGCTTCACGGCCTCCTCCGCCGAGGCCGCGACCGTCAGACCCTCCACCGGCCAGCTGTCGAGGGCCACCACCGAGCGGCCGTGGCTGCGGGCCAGACCGATCTCACTGAGCGTCCCCCAGCCGCGGCCGATGGCTACGACGGCGTCGGCCGAGCAGACCAGCACCGAGTTCCGGGCGTGCCCGAGACCGGTGGCCAGGGCGAGAGTCAGGTATGGGTTGCCGGTGCTTCGCTCGCTGCCCGGGAGGATGCCGACCACGGTCGCGCCGCTCTCGGCCGCGCCCTGGCTGGCCGCCTCCATGACCCCGCCCCGGCCGCCACAGAGGACCACGGCTCCTGCCTCTCCCAGCCTCCGCCCCACCTCGCGCGCCAGCTCGACCTGGACCGGGGTCGGCTCCGATGCGCCGCAGACGGCGACGTAGCGGGGCGGGGCCATCTAGTGGCCCTCGGCGATAGGACGTGGACC